>CAYPIM010000035.1:0-37113 GCA_964410795.1 uncultured Lewinella sp.
TTACTATTACTGTCGCGGCCGTTATCGGTAGAACCTACACCTTTCTTATGTGCCATTATTATGGTATTTTATTTGCTTTCACCGCTTAAAGTCATGCTTTCAGCGTAAAGTCGGTCGCTAAAATCGCTCCCTTTGTTTTCGCTGAAATCATGACAGCGGCGAAAACAAATAAAACTGAGGACGATCATAGAAGCCACCGGGCTACTTACTTAGTTAAGGAATGCGGGCCGTGACTAGCCTGCGATGGAATCAATTTTGATTTTAGTGAACTGCTGGCGGTGACCGTTCTTTACGCGGTACCCTTTGCGGCGCTTCTTCTTGAAGACAACGACTTTGTCGCCTTTCACATGATCAATGACGGTTGCCCCTACGGACCAACCCTTTACGTTCGGCGTGCCAACAGTGACACCCGCATCACCAGAGGTGAGGTGGACACCGTCAAAGCTGACGGAATCGCCGGCGTTGGCTTCTAACCGGTGGACGAAGATCTCCTGACCTTCCTCTACTTTGAACTGTTGACCGGCTATGGTTACGATTGCAAACATTAGGAAATGTATTTAATTAAGGCCGCAAAGGTAGGGATATTTCTAAACTTCTTCTAATTTTTTTCTCTCCGGGTTAAGCTAAGCCAAACCAAGAGAGAAAAACTTGGAAGAAGTTTAAAATCTATCATCGCGTAACCACCACCCGCACAACTCCACTATCGTCTTTCTCTACGTACCTTAAAATATAGGTGCCAGCAGCAAGTCCGCCCAACTGAAGCTTCTGTTTACGTTCTTTGACCACAATTCTCTGCAAAAGCTTGCCGGTCATGTCCACTACTTCAAGCGTCCCTTTACTGCGTGGAAGCTTGACCGTGACGGGGCCAGGAGTAGGGTTCGGAAAAGCTTTAATTTTCAGGTCCCCTTTTTTACGAACGTTCTCGTCGAGCTGACTAAGGTCAACAGGATCGTCACAGGTTTCTGTCTTACTGAATTGCTCAATTACCCGAACCATAAGATCGTTAAGTTTTTCGACGTCGTAGCTGTCCGTTGTAGGCGCCAGATGCTTACCGCCAATGCCACTGTCGTCGGTCAGAAAGACATAGGTCCCGTTAGTGGCCAAAGCAATAGAGCGTAAAAGGTATTCTCCGTCTTTGGACATACCAGAGCACACTACGGGAATCACCCGTATGCCTTTTCGCGCGGCAGCGCGCGTTACTTCCTGTAGTCGTAGTTTGCTGACTTCATCCTGATGTGGAGGTGCGTCTAGCACCAGGAATAATAGGCGAGCAGCAGCATTTTTACGCCAGCTCAACGAATCAACGGCCGTCAACAAAGCAGCATCAACGGCTTCGGGGTGGTCTCCCCCACCTGCGTGGGACTGCTCATTTACGTAGTCAACGGTAGCTTCAGCCTTATCGGTAAAACCGGAATGGATGGTGACGTAAGCATCGGAGCTGTCCCGGTAAAAGACGGAGGCGGTACGTAAATCGGCCCCGGTCAGGTTCGCCTTTGTGCGCTCAATCACGTCGGCAAGTTCACTGCTGAGGTATTCGATTTCATCGCCCATACTCCCCGTTGCGTCCACGACAAAGGCGATGTCTACGGCGGTCTGGCGATTGCAGCTCAGGGGGAGTTCCAGGGTATTAATTCCTTCGCGAAAAGCCTTGGCGCTCCGGATGGTGTAGGCTTTGCCGTCTGCCTCTGCGACCAGGGAAAATTGTGCTTGTTCCCCCACTGTAACTCCTGTCAGGCCGGCCCACAATTCTGCGCGGCCGCTATTATCGGTGCGAGCAGTCCAGATTATTTCACCTCCAGCGTCAAATAATTTCACGGGTATATCTACTGCAGGTCGGCCGTTGGGGAAGGTCAGTTGCGTAGCGTAGCGATGGTCCGGATAAAGCTCCCAGACCTTACGGAATTCGGCGAGGTCTTCTTTGCTTATGTCAGTCCATAGTTCCCATTTGCTAAAGTCGTTGGTTTCCCCGGCGGTAAGTTGGCCGGCGGCGATGCCCGGAGTGGTTGCTCCAGAAGCTGAGGAAGACAGGACATCGCTAACGGCAGACCTGGATTCATAAGCGACCTCGTAGCTATCCGGGCTTATGGCCGGCGCGAAGTCATCGCTTACAGCGGGGGCGTCTAATCGTCCCAATTTTCTTGCGGGCCTGGATGCACTTCGCTTTGCAGTTGAACCGTAAGCAGTAACGACCACTTCTTCCAGTGCTGCAGTGGAGGGTTCCAGCATGATCGAAAGCCGCTCATTTCCGGATGCTTCCACTTCCTTATTTTCATACCCTGTATACATTAGGACCAGCGTCACGGAGTCCGCGGGGCACAGCAGGGAAAAGCAACCATCAATATCAGTAACGGTGCCAGTGGTTGTTCCTTTCAGCAGAATAGAAACCCCAATAAGAGGATCCTTACTTTCATCGGTTACACAGCCGGAGAACGTTTTTTGGGCGAGGCCGCAGGTGCAAAGTGTGCACAAAAGGAGCAGGGTGAGAAGGGTGCGCATGGGGATTTTTTTTAATGCTTGATGCTGCTAACGCTGATAATGCATAAAAGCGGCTTTGTTTAATTCCCGTTCCTTAAAAACTCACCCTGCACCTGCGGCCGCGCCCATATCCTTCCCGCGCCGTAAATACCATAGCCAACCTATTAAGATGGCCCAAATTAGAACTGCAGCACTGGGTACCACATAAGGTATTTGTTGAAGCCCCCAGTGTCCAAAACCAAAAGCCGCGCCCAGAATTCCCACGAGGATAAAGGGGCCGACATTTGAGAACTTAGCGTCTTCTTTTGAGCGGGAGAAAGGCTGTGCCTTGTCCATCAGATTGTAAATCAAGGAAAAGAGGATGGTTACCCCCATGGCAAGCAAAATATCACACCAGAGTGAAAGCCCACCGTAGAGAAGTATACCTCCGTAAGCGAGTAAAGCCATCGGGATGAAGAACATACCCAGCACCGCCATAAACTGCCCGTAGCTGATACGGCCGGGATAAGGGTTAGACGTTGCGTCAAAAATCCAACTCGCCCGGTAGTTTTCACTGATTTTCGTCTGTCCTAGCGGGATGATGAGTATCCAAAGTAAAAAATACATCATCGTCAGCAGCATACCCGGGCCAATGTTGAAGGACTCTTCGCCCCGAAACGCATCCCTGAAAAGTGAGATACCCATGAGGACCGGCAGGTAAACAAGGGCCGGATAAGTCCGCTGCTTGAAGTACATATCTCGTAGCATTACGTTCCAATGAAAGCGGAACGATACCCGTTCTTGATTGGGCCGAGTTAGCAAGCCGGCCAGAAAATCACGGACGGGAGACTTACTCGTCGAAGGATTTTCAGTAGTGCTTTTTTCCGCAGCATCTTCACTGCCGGCATGACGCATTTGTAATAGACGATCTCCATACCCCTGGCTCTGACGGACGTAAAACCAAAGGCCTCCACCAGCTGCGACTAAGGCCAATAGCCCCTGAACGTAAGCTAGTGCTCCGGCGGAGGTTGAGGTCAAAGCTTCAAACAATCCACCCAACCATAGACCTGGAAATGAAAACCCTTCGGGTTGGCCAACAAGTACTAAGCCTTCAAGCAATTCCGCACCGCCAAAAAGGCTGGGCAGTTGGTAAGCAATGACAAAAAATAAGGTTGCTACAATCTGAAAGTAACCAACGATTTTCTTCACCCGGTCTGGTGCGACCCTGCGGAGAAGTACAAGGTAAAGCACCAGCGTTCCCGTCATGGAAATGATTATCGTCAGAACGGACAGCAGAAAATAAATAAAAGCTGACCAGGGGCCGACCATAACCAATAAATACACGAAACTTGGTACTCCGAGGCATAGAGCGAATTTGCTGGCAAATACCGCAATGTGCAGAATACGCGTAATGCTCAGGGTTAGGTCATTGATCGGCCGGCTAAGTAAAACGTACAGGTCTCGTTGATCAAACAGGTTTTCGCTCATCTCCATGATCAGCATCAGACCTAAATAGCAGATCCAAACGGAAAATCCAATCCCGACGGCAGTGGCAACGTGCTCGGTAACAACAAAAGGAAAGACCAGGATCGCCCCGAAAATGGAGATGAAGAAATAGGTCAGGTACTCCGAGCCTTTCTTTTTGGCCTGGCGCTGGCCCATTACTATGCCGGACCGATCGTCCATCTTGAGCTTTGTGTTCAGAATGAGGCGAATGGCTTTAGGGTCCGCTCCCAAACGGGTCCAAACGGGATTGAGGAGGCTTACCAGCCAGAGAAAAAGCTTATTCATCAGCGGTAAAGTCAAAGTCGGTTCTGGCCGCAGCGCCCCCCGTTAGTTGAGAAAATAGGGATTCAAGGCTACCACCCTGCGCTTCTGCGTTGATCTCAGCGAAGGTGCCGTTGGCGGCTACCTTACCGTCGTTGAGCAGGACGATGCGGTCACTTATTTTTTCCACCACTTCCATGATGTGGGAGCTGTAAAAGATGGTTTTACCACGTTCAGTTAGCTGCTGCATAAGGTCTTTGACACGGATGACGCTGTTGGCATCTAGTCCGGCCAGGGGCTCGTCCAGAAAGATCAGATCAGGATCGTGCAGAAGACCACTGATGAGTAAAACCTTTTGCTTCATGCCCTTACTAAAGGTGTCAATGCGCTGGTCTTTAGCGTACTTAAGGTCTAGGTATTCTTGCAGGCGGGAAGCACGCTTTTTGGTTACCTCCCAGGGTAAGTCTTGTAGGCCACCAACCAGCTCATAGAATTCTTTGGGAGTAAGGACTTCGTAAATTTCAGCAGCTTCGGGGATATAGCCGATGCGCTTTTTGACTTCCATCGGATCCTTCTTCACGTCAAAGCCAAGTACTTCTACCTCTCCGGTATAGTCTTTATCCAGGCCCGCGAGGATGCGAATGGTGGTTGATTTCCCGGCCCCGTTGGGGCCGATGTAGCCGATAATCTGGCCAGCCTCTACGGTCAGATCAATGCCCTTCAGGACGGATTTTGAGCCGTAGGCTTTGTGAAGATTGCTTATCCTTATTATTGACATTAGGGCGGGTGTTACTTTAGTGGTAAAACTAAGCCCTGGCGGTCATATATTTGGAAAAACATCTAATTGTTCGACTAGTACTTGTGACGAATCGATTAACTTCTACTCTCCATTTATCATGATGGTTTTGGGCGCGGCCGCAGGTGCAGGGAAAGTTAACAGTAAGGACTTAGCCGGATTTCCGGGTAATGCAAGCACCAGCAATATTCCTTCATATCAATCAGCAACCACCAGTTTTCGAGTAACCGGAGATTTATTCCCCTGCCGCAGGACAACGAAATACGTGCCCGGGACGACGCCCTCTAAATCGATACTCGTGCTCACGTCTTCACTAACTTGCCCTTTCCACTGTTTTACACGTTGTCCGAGTTGGTTAGTAAGGATTATATCTACCAGGGTACCATTGTCTATGAGGCCATCCACCGTTAAATTGATGGCGCCGGAGTTGGTAGGATTGGGGTAGAGGTTGAAGGTAAACCCAGGCCCTTGTTGCAAGTTATCATCTGAGGTTAAGCAACCATTATCTTCATCGACTATAATTTCCTTTCCCGCTAACATCAGCCTATTTTCCTCGTAGTATACATCACAATTTGGCGCCATACATTGCCTGGATATAAAAGGGTATTTAACTGCTCCCATTCCTTCTTTCCAGACAAGGTCGTACCCCAGGTGAGTGAGGCGAAGATAAATGGTTCGCATTGTCTTATCACCACAAGTTGTGACTTCCCGATCAATTACGGTTACTTCTGTTGAGTCAAGAATAGAGGTCACTGGGGCAACGATAAAAAAGGTATCCCCTATCTGCGCGGAAAAATCGTACAAAAGGCCTTCATAACCAAAAAGTGGGTCTTTGAAATAAACTTGATCTCCATCCACAAAGTATGCTCCGACGTAAGTAACGATTGTATCAATGAATATCTCCCAATCAACCGTAGTGGTAACTTGTACATTGGCCCACTCTTCTCCCCCGACTGAAGTAAATTCACCGGTGAGTGAGAAGTGTTCTTCAGAAGGTCCGTTCAGGCCATTCGTTGATATTATCCATTCAGGGTTTTGCTCTGGCAAGGGGAATACCTGCGCAGCAACTACTTGAGACACCGCAAGTAAGCACAACCAAAGAAAAATTCTTTTAGGCAAACGAAAATTGTAGTTCAGTGCACCACGTACATCGTGGCTACAGCTCGTGTTTTCACGAAGCATAGTGTTGTTTATTCTGTTGATCAAATAGTCTCCTAACGTAAAACCATAATTCTATAACGAAAACGAGTAATCTAAGAGCGTGTCAAATTTAACACTTTGAGCGACCTGCGCCAAAAGCCAATTCTAGACATGCTCTAATTCTTATAACATACAATAACTGAGCCCGGCAATTACGCCCGGCCCTTCATTTTCCAATAAATAATTAGTCCTTACAAACTTGTTACCCTACCGGAAACCTTTCATAACCTCTCTACTAAGCCTAAAGCACAATATGCAAGGAAAGGCAGAGAAGGCGGGGGTTAAAAGCTTCCGGTAGGGTGTAAGTTTAGTTAAGGATGGCGATTCCGCTTTTAGCCATGTTATCTCCAGTCATCCAGTAGTAACCTATTCCTGGCTTTAAGCCCATTAGGTTACGTTCAAATTTCTCAGGCTCTCCGGAGCCATTGGCATCTACCTGGAAGGAGTTACAACTGCCAAAAACGTCACATACAGTTAAATTTACGCTTTGTTTCTGACTTGTGCTAATTTCAAAAGTTAAGACGTCATTTCTTACGGGGTTGTACACCAAACAAGAGGTCTCTTCTTTTACCTCCAGTTCCTTTACGGGTTTAAAGTCTTCTACCAGTACATCAAGGTCTAATGCGTTCAGGCCTTTAGAGGAAAAATCAATCTCTCCTAAAAACGCAATCAGGTCATTTCCCTGAGTGCCTTCCTTCACGTCAACAACAACTTCAAACAATACCCCAGGCGCTACACTCTCAGATTTTTTGTCCGCGTATAACATCACGCCTGTTTCTCCTGAAAGTAAGTAGTTTATATTAATGGGATTAAGTTTCGCCCCATTATTCACCAGATATTGCGCTGTGATGTCCAATACATCCACCTCAGGATAAGCATGGCTGTAAGCAATTCCACTACTTGAAATATCACCATCAAGGCGCCCAAAATTAAACTTTGCGGAAAGGGCATTAATTTTTTGACCAGGGGGCAAACTAACGCTCACCTTCACTTTTTGTCCATTCTTATCGTTAGAAGACTTATCAGTTACTGCCAGGTTAACTACTCTATCCGCCTTGTCTGTATCTTTATCTTGATCAATATTACCTGATTCAATGACTTTAAAAGACATAGCTTCAGCAGATTGCGTGTATTCGCTAGGAAACTGATGTTTAAACCCTAGAAGATTTGGCCTGTCACCGCCTTCTAGTCGATCCCCCAAATAACTAGAGTTATTTTCACTTTGCAGATAATTATATTCCTGCCCCTGGAAGTTCCAAGTAGCAGTAAAAGGGTTTTCTCGGAAGGCATCAGTAAAAGTTTCGTCTGATACAAATGCGAGTTCTGGAAGCATTTTAAAGTCGGGTACTACAAATGTTTCAGTACTGCCCAAAACCCTCCTAACCAGGCTAATAACGTCTGCGACACTTATACTGCCACTATTATTCACATCTGCCGCAACTTTGAGATAAGGCGACTCTATTGGATCGTCTCCGGTTATGTGCCATAAAAGTGCTAGTACATCATCAATATCAAGATTCTCTTCAAAAAAGAGTCCGTCATCGGAACACCCCGATTCAAAATCATCAAACTTGAATTGGATTGAGCCACCACGATCTGTCTCGAAGAGTGGCCTACGTACCCTGCCATCAAAAATATAGCTACTACCCTGCCTGACTGCCGGGAAAGCAGGTGACAGGACGTTGATCGCCTCGTAGCCTAGTCGACCACGAAAAACAGGTTGATGGTTTACTTCGTCATCATAGACTTTGACCAGGTTAATGTTTGACCAACTATATAGGTATCTTGGTAAGACGTCGCTGAAATCATTACAATTATCGGCAACAATACTGTTCTCCAGCAGAATTGAGTAGTCGGGCTGAAAAGGATTATTAGGCCCTTCAGGGTGGCCCAATGGTGGCAATTCCCCCTTGAATACACTCAACATTCTATCCTTCTGCCCTTCGGTGATCTGGGACCTGAGAACACTTGGCCCTGAAGCTCTTAAGATGTTGGTCCACGGAGGAGTGTATTCACAATTCTGGCCATTAATGTTGGCAATAGATACCGATGGGCAATGGCTTGCATTCCCACCAATATCTACGGGTGTATCCGGCACCAAATCTCCAGTGCAATAGCCACGATCGAGGCCTTCACACTCATCTTCTGACAATCCAGCGCTGTTGTCACCCGGAATACAATTTCCAACCATAGTATTGTCCGGATATAAGAGAATTTTTTCAGGATTACATTCAGTAGTATCCCTTGCATAGGTGCCGAAATTTGTGTGATACAAGCCGAAGTAATGACCTACTTCATGGAAGAAAACACTTTGCAGTACACTAAGCACTACCCCATCCGGAGCACTGCCCCAATTTTGGCTCTGCCCTCCGGTTAGGAATATTTGAACTGATTCATTAGGGTCTTCGGTCATTAATTCCGGATAGTTGAGCCGCATCCATCGGTTCATAGACGGAGAATAACCTCTATTGCGAATAGGATCAGCAACTACTGCATGAAAGTTGCACAGCTCGAGCTGGAGCTTTGGCATCAGGTCGTTCCATTCGTTTATTTTAAGTAACAGCAGAGCAAGAATATCTTGCTCGTCAATTTCAAGTACCGATTCCAAGGTTTCATTAATACCACCATCTGCATCTAGCAACAGATAGGCATTGACTGGAACGGTAAAGACTTGGTCGGAACTAAACGATTTTGGTGAAGAGAGTTGAGTGAACGAAGTAGAACCACTTTGTGGTGGGGGCATACTACTTAAGGCACAGGTTGGATTAGAGAGATGACTGTCAACGTATTGCGATAAACTTTTTTGAGCGGAAAGACTATTCGGGACAAAAAACACAACTACCGCCAACGCTAAATAGCGAGGGACGAACAACATAAGATTTAATTTTTATGAGAGAGAAAAAAAAGTAGGAATATGAATATGAATAAGAGGTGCGTAAATATAGGTTACCTAAACAATAAAACACAATTTAGCAGGCATAATATGCCACTTTATACTAATATAAATATTTAAATTTTCAGAACAATAGCCGCGCAAATCAGCTGCAAACAGAACAATGTACGGTATAAAATAGATGTAAATACATCATACATAGGTACTTAAGTTCATTTCAGAACGGAGATGTCCCTGCCTCTACGCTTACTGTATGTAAGACTGGATGATACTATCACTTTCAGGTCTTTTGCTGCTTAATCAATCTTTGTTGGGACGTAAGTCCGAATACGAGGTACGGCCAAACGAGCAGAGAGGCGGCGGCGGCAGAGGCTATAGCCATCTTTCACTGGCATACAGACTTCAACCTTAAGTGGAAGAGTTTGCATGTTCCTGTCATCGATACTGCCCAGGGGCCAGGTAGCGTTTGTCTCAAGAACGACGGTCATTGTGGAACGGAAACGATCAAATGTAGTCTCCACCATACGGAGATCTACAGGAGCTTCAGCGTAACCTGCATTAATCTCCGAGACGGCGTACTTCCCTGCAGGATCAAGTGGGTTTTCAGCATCATTGACGTTTAAGGTCAGGTACCAACGAAAGGCATATTGGCCGTTATTTTTGCGTTGTAGCTCAAAGCGAACTCCGGTCATATCAACAAGTGGATGTACCGAAGTAGGTAGTCTCCGACTTACGGGTATCCGCAGTGCAGGCATATTACCCCGTGCCGGAAGTACTAATTCATAGTAGAGTGGAACGTTGGCAATTGCGCCTGGCTGATCAGGAACAAACAAATCCGGCGAAGTATTCCCTCCTATTGAGAAGGATAAACCGGAGTCTCCGGAAGAGGTTACGCGCAAAGAAGGAGTTCCTCGGTAAGCACCGCCCCGCAAATTATCAATTACCCAACCTGCACCAGCCAGGCCGACCGGTAAGCCATCAATATTAACGGAGTGATGATGAGCGCCTCCTTCCCGCAGAGGAGTAGGTCTTGGGCTCTGGGCACTAACAATCGGTGTATTTTGGAAATAGGACTCAATATCAGTTGGCGTAGGAAGCCGTGCAAAAAGGCGGTCGCGCTGGTATGGCCCCGCAAAATCAGTGTAGACGATGGTTTCCCAATCGGTTCCACCAAAAGTATTGTCATTGGTTCTTCCCCGAGTTGCTGATGCATTAAGCTTACCGGCAAAAGGGATGGAAATGTTAACACCAAGACTTTGTTCCGAACGGGCTACTTCAGTAGCATCAGTGAGGTGCTTTAATGTAACCCCTTCGAACTGGGTAAGAAAGTATGCGCGCCCGGCGTACTCCGGGTGATCTTGATAGAAACGCCAAAGACGGGCCATTAACTCCGTCGTTTGGGCATTGTTGGCGTTCAGGACATCATTGAGCGGGCTAACAAAGCTGCCGGCCATTGCCACCACAGTACTATTTCTACGGCTGTCAGTATCTAGTGCTGTTCCAAATGAAGCATAAGGCGGTTTCAAACCAACATCAAGGGCGGCCTTAAGGTAGCCGCTGCAGTTCTTCGTCAGCAAAAAGGCATCAAAGCCTGGGCGAGGTTCGGGAAGCAGATTAATGCCGTCTACCTTATTGTATAGCAGCTGATCCGCCCGATAACGAATCATCTCTAGGGGGTAAGTAGTTTCCTCTTCAGTGAAGATATAGCTCAGTAAATTACCGCCGTTGATGTTTGCTTTTTCTACCCGGGTTCGTAAAGTCCGTTTGCCAAGGAAGCGGTCTATAGTAGGTGGTGTATAGTCGCGTTTCCCCTCCGGTTTAGTGAATCCACAAAAATCATAGTGTCGCTTAAAGATATCCTGAAGGGCGTTGCCGAGTGTTGTCCGGCCATAAGCGCGTTGGGGAGGCCAAACAGGTTCACTACTCTTACGATTTCGACGCTGAGCGTCTAGCGTAAAAGAGGTAATCATTAAACAAATAAAAAGGAACAGGCTTAATTGGTGGCGTTTCATCTGATCTGTACTGGGGTAAGAGCTTATAGAAGTCAGCAGCTAGTTAAATGTTTGCAGAGGCATTAGTATTGCCCTAAATAGAGGGTTAATCCACTAATTAGTAAAGTGCAAACTAAGTATTCGCGATACCTTAGCGCTATGCCCTCTCCTACCATCATCCCCGTTTTCAGCCGGCATCGCCATCCCAGGCTCCGTTATGTCCTAAAGGAAATGGGGAAAGACCTGGGTTATAAGCTTGAACTAATAACGGATAAAGAACGGTGGAAGAAGGCCGAAGCCATTGGCAAAATTTCAATTTCAGAAAATTTCAAAGGAGTAAAATACTTAACCCTTCCTGGACATTCTTTTCTTCAGGGCGGTGATGCTTCTGAGGAGGATTTAAAAGTCAGCTTAGTTAATGGCATTCCTGCCTTTTTCTTTGTTGATGGATCGCCAGACTATCTTGCCTGCAGTTTTTACTTGCTTTCGCGGTACGAAGAATACCAAGCAAGGTCAATTACGGACGAGCACGGAAGGTTCTCTGTTCACAAAAGCCACGCCAATAAGCATAACTATCTCCACCGACCGGTTGTACGCGAGTGGGCAGCATTGTTGGGCCAACAACTCCATTTGGCATTCCCTGCTTTGCCTGCTCTTAAGACACATGCGTGGAATTTTCGTCCGACTTACGATATTGACATCCTATGGGCTTACCAGCACCGGGGCTTACGCGGAATCGCTGCAGGGCTACGTGACCTATTTTCGGGCAAGCCTCAGCGGGCTTGGAGAAGACTTATCTCTTCACACGAAAACGATCCTTTTAATAGCCTTGCCTTTCTACAAACATTGCACCTGCCTCCGGGCCCTGATGAGCCTCCCCTGAAGCCAATCTGGTTTTGGCTGCTTACTGATAATGCGGACCGACGCGACGTAAACCCCTACCCCATCCCTGAAGAACAGCAAAAAATCGTTCAAGATCTAGCCAAGACGGATACCGTAGGGATTCATCCAGGCTACCTGGCTGCTGAGGCGCCCTCAATTCTAGCGGAAGAGATTAAGCGATTAGCGGCCATCATGGGGGTTAGTGTACGACATTCCCGGCAGCACTTCCTTCGTGTACGATTGCCCGACACCTATCGCGCATTACGGAATGCTGGCATCACACATGATTACACGATGGGCTATGCAGATGGCATCGGATGGCGTGCTGGCACTAATCAGTCTTTTTTCTGGTACGATCTGGAAAGAGAGGAAGCTACGGGGCTAACCGTCCATCCTTTCGCAGCCATGGACGCCACCCTGAAAAACTATCTTAAACTAGCGCCTGATGTGGCCAAAAGAGAAGTTTTAAACCTGGCTGAAAAGGTCAGACCATACGGAGGCGACTTCATGCTCCTTTGGCATAATTCAAGTTTTGCCGAGGACTACGGCTGGGTTGGTTGGCAAGAAAGCTACACGGAGCTTGTAATGGATTTACGAAGGTCGAAGTAAATGGAATTTAAAGCTTGTCCTTATGTCAGGTCAAACAGATCGTTTACTCCAGGGTACCGAGCGGCTTCAAAACCTTCCGCAAATTCGTAGCCAGCTTCGCGGCCAAGGCTGCGCCCCTTTGCCTCCACGAATGCCATAAAGTCTTTGCCACTGATCGGGGTTTTAACCTCTTTGCTGTACTCATTGCTTTCGTGGTCATCAAACTGGGAGCGATAGCAACGAATGCATTCCATTTTCTTAGCCAGGTAATCAGTAATATCGACAACAAAGTCCGGCTTTCGGTTACGATCCTGGATGTAGTGATAGACAGCTTTAGGTCGCCATTTTTCTTGTGGCAAACCATTATCTCCGATGGTTTCAATCTTGATAAGACCACTGTAGAAGCAGGCATCTGCAATCAGTTTTGCGGCACGGCCGTGGTCTGGATGTCGATCCCCAAGCGCATTAGCAAGTACAATTTCAGGTTGGCAGCGGCGTAACACCGTAATTATCTTACGCAGGTTCTCTTCACTGTACTGCATAAATCCATCTGGCATATCCAGATTTTCCCGAAATTTAGCCCCCATTATTTTTGCAGAATTGTAAGCTTCGACTGTCCGGATTTCGCCGGATCCTCTGCTACCGAGTTCTCCTCGGGTAAGATCGAGCAGTCCGAAGGAGTAGCCAAGGTCTGCGTGGCGGAGGAGGGTTCCGGAGGAGCTTAGTTCTACGTCGTCTGGGTGAACGCCAATGGCGAGGATGTCTACTTTCATTTGACGAGTTGTTCAGACGGGAAAACCGGGCAGACGGGATAAAGTTTCGGACAGGACCAATCAATAACTATGCTCATCCAGCGTAACCTTGCCCCAAAAAGTTTTGTATACAAAAGCGGTATAAGATACCGCTAGTGGACCACCAATAGCAACGAAGGTGAGTAAAATGCCAAGTGATTTATTGGAAGCAACGCCATTGTAAACCGTAATATCATTCCCTGCGCCACTGGTATCTATGATGATGGTCGGGTATAGTTCTGAAGCAACGGTAATGAGTAATAGCGCAACCGTAATGGCACTAAAGATGAAAGCTGAAAGGTATTTCTGCTTTATTACTAAGCGTGGAATGTTCGCAATGGCGAGTACCGCTAGCACCGGAACAATAAACAACCAGGGGCGCTTTTTAAAGCCGTCTGACAGATGAGGAATGTACAGTAAGGTATAAAGTGATAAAATCGCAAACAGAATTACAAAAACAATAATGGAGCGCTGTAGTAAGCGGTTAACTTTTGCGAAAAGGCGACCTTCTGTCTTCATAGTGAGGAAAATCGCCCCATGCATCATGAAAAGGGATAGCGAGGTAATACCAACCAGGAAAGCGTAGGGATTGAAAAAAGCTAACCAGTCTCCGGCCAGCTCATAATTCTCATCTAGTGGCATTCCCTGAAGGACGTTACCAAGTACTACCCCAAGCAGTAAAGCCAACAAAATACTTGAAACACTATAAGCAGTATCCCACATATTTCGCCACCATTTCATTGGCTCTTTGCTCCGGAATTCAATTGAAACAGCCCGAAAGATGAGCGCGAAAAGAAACAGCATAAAGGGTACATACATGGCGGAAAACAGGCTGCCGTACACCACGGGAAATCCGGCAAAAAGCGTACCGCCGCCAATAACAAGCCAAACTTCATTGCCATCCCATACCGGGCCTATAGCATTGAGAGCAATACGTCGGCTTTCTTCTTTACGGAAGAAAAGGTGCCAGGCACCTGCGCCAAAATCAAAGCCATCCAGAACAGCGTAGCCGGTAAAAACAGCACCAACAACCAAAAACCAAAGGGTTTGATAGTCGATACCTGCCAGGGTAGAATAACCATCTGGGCCATCCGTTCCGCAAGCGGTGAACAGTAAAGCCAGCGGAAGAAACTTTAGTAGATGTCTCATGATATATACGTTAGGGGGCCAGCAGTTTACTTCTCAAATTTCTCCTCCGGCTACCCGGGCCATATTCTCCTGCAGAGGCCGTTTGTCCGTCTTACTATCGTCATATGGCCCTTTCTTAATCTTCTTGTTAAGGATATAAAAGAACAAAGCTGCCAGCAGCAGGTAGATCAGTAAAAAGCCGATCAATGAAAAGAGTATTTGGTTAGCGGTAACAACCTTTGAAAAAGCGTCGGAAGTTCTCAGATGACCGTAAACAACCCAGGGCTGGCGCCCCATCTCCGCGGCAAACCACCCGAACTGATTAGCCATTTGTGGAAGAGCAACTGCCCAGACGAAAATCCAGAGGAGCCACTTTTTATCGAATAGGGTCCCTCTCCACCAAAAGAAACAAGCCAGGAGCGTAAGACCGATCAGGGCCATCCCAATGGCCACCATGAGGTGATAAAACTGGAAGACAGCATTTACTTGCCCGGGGCGATCTTCTTCAGGAAAAGCATTAAGGCCGGTAACGGGAGCGTCAAAGTCTTGCTCCAGCAGAAATCCCAGACCTCCGGGGATGGCAACTCCCGTCGTTTTCTGGCTTTCTTTGTCCACCCACCCCATGATGTACAGATCAGCAGGGGCCTCAGCCTCGAAGTGGCCTTCCATCGCGGCCAGTTTAGCGGGTTGGTGTTCCGCGACGTATTCAGCACTACGGTGGCCGATAAAGAGTTGACTAAGGCTAAATACAGTGGCTACACCAAGGGCAATCTTAAAGGCCTTCCGGGAAAGATCTACATAACGCCCCTTGATGAGATAATAGGCATGAACACTAAGCACCAGAAAAGCGCCGGCCAGGAAGGCACCAATCCAAACGTGCAACATTCGATCTATGCTACTGGGGTTAAAGACCATGGCCCAGAAGTCAACAATTTCTGCTTTTGCCTGTAGCCCCTCTCCTACTATTTTGTAGCCCGCAGGGGTTTGCTGCCAACTGTTAGCTACAGTAATCCAGACTGCCGAGAAGGCTGAGCCCAAGAACACACCAACCGTAGAAATGAAGTGAACACGGGGGCTGACCCGGTTCCAACCAAAGAGAAGGATACCAAGAAAGCCACTCTCCAGGGCAAATGCGAACAGCCCTTCAGCCGCCAGGGCACTACCAAAAATGTCTCCAACGTAGCGGGAATAAGTGGCCCAGTTCGTACCAAATTCAAATTCCATCACGATGCCCGTTGCGACGCCAATCCCGAAAGTGAGGGCAAATATCTTGGTCCAGAAACGACACATCGTTTCATAAACCTTGTTTCCGGTTTTCAGGTAAAGACCTTCCATGATCACCATAAGCAAGCCTAAACCAATGCTCAAGGGCGGGTAGATGTAATGGAAAGCGATGGTAAAGGCAAACTGTATTCTTGCGAGAATCTCGACATCCATAATCATGTGTTTATACCCTTCTGATGAGGTAAACCGTATAAAGGATCATAGCTCACCCTTACTTAAAGATATTGAACCCGCTTAAACTTTTCTAATCTGATCGAGAACTGTTCATTTTTTGCGAAGACGAGCGGATAAAATTGATGCATAGCCATAGCTACGAATCGATTTTAGCCGGGAAGTATTCGCGAAAAATAGACGTTCGTAGGTCGATTGGAAAAGTTTAAACGGGTTCATTATGAATAAGGAGAATCTCCCCACTTCATTCAACTTTATTTGCACCTGCGGCCGCGCCCAAAAACACCATGAAATAGATAACGAAGCGAGGACTCAGGACGCAAAGCTGCGTTAAACCACCAGGGTACACCCTCTATTTTTTGTCCTTTGCAATAGCTGCCTTCTCTGGCCGAAAACCTACAATTAGGTTAAACCAGAAAGCGCGGGAAAAGCGGAACCACCAAACAAAGACAATGGCCCAAACCACTAACAGCCAGAAGAAGGAAGCAAAGAGCGTAAGCCCGATCACCCAGAACAATAGCATTACGAAACCAAGGGTAAGGAAAGATGAGAGAATGTAGGACATGAACATAGCCCCATAATAGAAGCCAGGTTCTGGTTCCATATCAGCATCGCAAAGCGGGCAACGCGGGCTCATTTCAAAAGGCTTGTCAAAACTAAAGGCCCCGGTAGGAAACATATCTCCTTCGTGGCATTCTGCGCATTTATGGGCAAACATTGCTTTGGCGTCTTTCGTCCACTGCATGGGGCGTTATTTAGGGGTTTGGAAACGATAATACAAAGGTCCAAAAAATTACTTATCAAATATGTGATATTGATCACATAAATGAGAATAAGTTACACAACTAAAGCTAGGTATTTTATGCTTGTGTGACTCAGATCACACAAATTTAATCTCAGCAAAAATACCTTTCGGCAACTTAAAGATCGAAAGCATGTCAAACCATCACCAAGTCCTCATTATTGGAGGCGGAACCGCCGGTATTATGGTGGCCAGCCAACTCATAGCACAGAAAAAACGTACCAGCGTAGCCATCATAGAGCCTGCAGAGACGCATTACTATCAGCCCGCCTGGACGCTGGTTGGGGCAGGGGCCTACGATTACAAGGATACAGCTCGCCCTATGGCTTCGCTAATACCAAAACAGGCTACCTGGATCCAGGACAAAGCTACTAGCTTCGACCCTGGTAACAATACCGTTCATACCCTAACTAGCGGAGCCATCACCTATGATTACCTGGTCGTCGCTCCCGGGCTTGCTTACGACATGAGTCTGGTACCTGGCCTAGGCGATGCGCTGGACAAAGGTGTTGTCTGTAGCAACTACACGGATCCGGAACATACCTGGAAAGTAGTCCAGAACTTCAAGGGAGGTACCGCCTTGTTCACCCAACCAACCACTCCCATAAAGTGCGGCGGCGCGCCACAAAAAATTATGTACCTCTCTGAGAGTCACTGGGCAAAAAGCAAAACACGTGCAAAGACGAACGTTGTTTTTGCCACCGCTGGCACCGTTATTTTCGGGGTAAAGCCAATCGCCAAAACGTTGATGGAGGTAGTAGACCGTAAAGACATCAACCTGCGCTTTGGTCACCAGCTAAGGAAGGTCGACGGAGAAAACCAAATTGCCTGGTATGCTTTTGCCGACCACGTGAAAGAGCACAACCACAAAGACGTAAAAACGGAAACCGATGGAGAACTCACCGGCATTCATTTTGATATGCTACACACAGCGCCGCCTTCGGTAGCCCCAAAGTTTGTACGAGCGTCATCGTTAGTAAACGAAGCGGGTTGGCTAGACGTAGATCACCATACAATGCAACACAACCGGTACGACAATGTCTTTGGTTTGGGAGATGTAGCTGGCCTACCAACTGCGAAGACCGGAGCTGCCATCCGTAAGCAGGTTCCGATCGTGGTAGACAACCTGGATCTTCTGATTCGTAATGAGCGTATGGGTGGCAAGTCTTACAACGGTTATTCCTCCTGTCCACTGGTTACCGATTACGGCAAAATGGTGCTCGCCGAGTTTGATTACAAGAAGAATTTTACTCCCGACCCAAAACTAAAACAGCTATTAATTAGTGACAGCTCCAAGGAGCACTGGCGGCTATGGATGCTAAAGAAGTACCTACTCCCCTATCTCTACTGGAATAAAATGATGCGTGGGCAGGATGTTTAGCGCCTATTTGACCACCCAATTAGACGAGTGCGATAAGGTTTCGGCCAAGGGAGATACTTCCTCTACGTTCCAGCTCTTTTAATACCCGCGAAACGCTTACCCGACTTGCCCCCATATCTACTGCGAGTTCCGCGTGGGTGATGCCCAGGCTTGGGCTATTCCGGAGTTCTGCGATATCCTTCAGGAAGCGCATAATTCTGGTTTCAAGTGGATCAAAAGCCAGCCGATCAAAAGCATGTACGATGTCATCAAACTTACCGTGAAAACTCTGCAGGGTAAACTCATTCCAGTCAGAAAAATGCTTGGTGTAGTAGTACACACGCTCTACGGGGAGTAAGACAATTTCGGTTGTGCTAACCGTTCGGGCGTGTACCTGGCTGGTTTGTCTTTTGAGGCAAGACGATAAGGTCATCGTACAGGTTTCGCCGGGGCGGATAAAGTAGAGGAATATGTTTTGGTGGTTCTCCGTGTGGCGAACCACTTTTACGCCCCCCTTGCTCACTAGAGGGATGTGGTTTACATACTGAGCATCTTTGAGGACCATTATTCCTTCGGGGAAGCGGTGTAATTCGCCGTGGTTGGCGATGTCTTCAACGAGGCGCTCGTCCTGAAGTTTTGGAAAATTATTTTTCAGGTAAGCGGTAGTAAGCTCTAGCATAACGCAATGTAACATTTGATACAAAAACAGTGCGTAATCAATGCGAACTTTGAGGCAATTCAATTAGATCTATATGGCCTCGATAAAGGATTTACCCCTCTGGCAGAAGCTTGGCATAGCCTGTATTGGTTGTGTAGGCTTTGCTATAGTCGTTGCTTTACTGATCGAATTCATTACTTCTTAAACTACAAGATTATGACCCTCAATATGGGAAAAGCGGATCGAGCTATCCGTCCACTACTCGCCATCGTATTCATCGCGCTTTACTTCACCGGTACGGTCACCGGCACAGTTGGTATTGTACTGCTAGTACTAGCTGGCGTATTTCTACTTACCAGCGTAGTAGGGCTTTGCCCACTCTACAGCCTGTTGGGTATCAACAGTTGCAAGGTCAAGTCTTAGGGCGCGGCCGCAGGTGCAAAGTAAGTTGAAGGAGCAGTGTAGGGGCCTCTAAACCCCGGTCGCTGCTCCTTCATTTATGGCAACTATTTAGGTAGCCAGGAGGAACGGATACTTGGAGGCAAGATGTCCGTTCATTGGAATAACTTAAACCGTTACCATTTATGTAAATTACAACATTCGTGGACATTTTTGAACCTCGACTGAGAAGGTCCTCAAATTTCCGGCAGTATGCCATAAAACACTATTCTGATGCTTAATATTTTAAAAAAACTTCTTGGCCTTTCATCAACAGTGCTTAATGCTGAAGACCTGAAGAACGGGACCGTCATTGATGTACGTTCTCCAGCTGAATACCAACAAGGGCACGCAAGTGGCAGTATCAATATTCCGCTGCAAACGATAGAAGGTTCGTTGAAGAAAATCCAAAAGATGAACTCGCCCATCATTACCTGTTGTCGATCAGGAAACCGGAGCGGGATGGCCGCCAAATTGCTAAACGGAAAAGGGATAGAGACCATTAACGGTGGCACCTGGCAAAACGTGGAACATCAAATAAACGGATAAAGGCCCAGCCACTAGCTTGATCACACCAACCTATCTTTACCGATGTCTAATGAGGCAAGTACGAGCGTAACAATCCATAAACATAGGTACCAAAAACCGAGGCTAAAATAACCAACCCCATTGTCCAAACGCCGTGGCCCAGAACGGTAAACATCGGCCCCGGACAAGCCCCCGTCATCGCCCAACCAAGACCAAAGATGGTGCCGCCAATAAGATAGCGGGGCACCGTAAAATCTTTGGGTCTAAGGTTCCAGGCTTCCCCGTCAATAGTCTTCCAGCCCATCCGTTTAGAAAGGGCAACACCAATCACACCGGCCACCACGGCCGTACCGATGATGCCGTACATATGGAAGCTTTCGAAACGGAACATTTCCTGGATACGGAACCAGGAAACAGCTTCAGATTTAGTCATGACGATGCCGAAGGCTACGCCTAGGGCAAGGTATAATACAGTACGCATAGTTACTTTTTTACAAGGGGGATTAAACGTAGACACCAAGAATTTGCGGCAGAATGATCCAGGTCATCAGTAAACCGCCGATAAAAAAGCCAATGACGGCGATGAGGCTCGGCACTTGGAGGTTGGATAGGCCGCTGATGGCATGGCCACTTGTACAACCACCCGCCCAGCGAGCTCCGAAACCAACCAAAAAGCCACCTACCAGGAAGATTAAAAAGGTCGGCCAGGAAATTTCGGCCAGACTGAAAAGCTCATGTGGGACATAGCCCGCCCCCTGAGCACCAGACGACGGGGCATCGATGCCAAGGGTAGCCAAATAGACCTCCGTAGCTTCTGAAACTATAATAGGCTCAGGATTCGCCAATAAGGTGGAAGCGATGAAACCACCGAGGATAGCACCACCTACAAAGAGCAGATTCCAGCGCTGGGCTTTCCAATCGAACTTGAAAAAATTGGCATGATTCCCCGCTCCGGCGATACTGCACATAGTGCGAAGGTTGGAGGAAACACCAAAGCTTTTCCCTGCATAAAGCAGGGAGAACATCACCCCGGATATAAGCAGGCCGCTTACCGACCAATGCCAGGGTCCTAAAACTAAATCTATCATTTCATTGTGTTGTTAAACCCATTAAAAAGCAGCCGTGATCGCGGAAAACACGATCACGACCAGGGAAAATATTAGAGATCAAATTAAATAGCGGCCACAACGGCCTCGTCAATCTTTTCTTGGCTCATCGTCGTCGGACAAACGAATTCAGATTTGGCTAGACTGGTCTTCTTTACGGCCGCCCAGCCGCCGCGTACGTTTACCAGGTGTACGAAGCCACGAGCGCGCAGTATAGACGCAGCAATTAAGGAGCGGTAACCACTTCCGCAGTGGAGGTAATAAGTTTCGTTCCGAATCAGGGCATTCATCCGGCTGCCGTTGATGTAATCCAGCGGATAGTTTATTGCGACATCAAGGTGTTCGGATAGGTATTCAGCAGGAGTTCGGGTATCAAGAATTTCACGGACTTCCCCTTCGTTCATTAATGCTTCCAACTCAGTGGCAGAGATGTTTTCAATATAGTCAGTTTCCCGATTTTCGGCTTGCCAGGCGGCAAGCCCACCATCCAGGTAGCCGAGCGTATTATCGTAGCCAACCCGCGCTAAGCGCGTGACCACTTCTTCTTCCCGCCCAGTGGGAGTCACCAGTAGAATAGGCTGCTTAATATCAAGAATTAGTGCACCAACCCAGGGAGCAAAACTCCCATCAATGCCAATGAAAATACTATTTGGAATATGAGCTACAGAGAAGTCTTCACGGTCACGGACGTCCAAAATCAAGGCCTCTTCGCTTTCCGCAAGTGCTTCGAATACCGAAGGCGTCAATGGAGTATTCCCCTTCTGCAATACGGCATCGAAACTTTCGTAGCCGCCCTTGTTCATCATAGCATTTTTGGCAAAGTACTGAGGTGGAGGGGTTAAGCCTGAAGTTACTTCCTTAACAAAATCTTCGCGGGTCATGTCCTCACGGAGTGCGTAGTTCAGTTTCTTTTGGTCTCCAAGAAAGCCAAAGGTTTCCTTACTTAGGTTCTTCCCGCAGGCAGAGCCTGCGCCGTGCGCAGGATAGACAAGGACGTCATCAGCAAGGGGCATAATTTTGGTGCGCAGGCTATCAAAAAGATGGCCAGCAAGGTCTTCCTTGGTTACCGCCCCTTGCTTAATGGCCAGGTCTGGCCGGCCAACATCGCCCAAAAACAAAGTGTCACCGGTAAAGATGGCGTACTCCTTACCGGTTTCGTCCTTCAGTAAAAAGGTACTGCTCTCCATTGTATGCCCCGGTGTATGCAATACTGTAAACGAAATTTGTCCAACCTGGATCAACTCTCCATCTTCAGCAGAATGAATGTCATACTCAGGTTCAGCCATGGGACCATAGACGATGGTTGCCCCCGTTTGCTTAGCAAGATCAAGATGACCGGAGACGAAATCAGCGTGGAAGTGGGTTTCAAAGATGTACTTGAGCTTAGCGCCAGTTTCCTTAAGCTTATCAAGATAAGGGGTCGTTTCCCGGAGGGGATCAATAATGACGGCCTCGCCTCCACTCTCAATGTAGTAAGCACCCTGCGCAAGGCAACCGGTATAGATTTGTTCGACTTTCATAACGTTATTATTTTTGTTCACCTCAAAATTAGGCGCACTGTCCTCCTGGTTTTGTGACCTTGATCACGTAGTAGATTTTATTCATTCGTTTGCAGGGCGGGAACACCGTCATAGCTCGAGTGCGTACTTCCACAGGGAGTAGGGAAACTGGTAGAACACTGCTCGGACAAAACCGCCTTCGGAACATCGAGAAAGAAATTATCGAAGCCGATCAGCTCAAAGAGGCCGGCTTTCTTTATGGTATCCCGGGCCGGGCCAATGAGCCCGGCAAAGCGAACGGTGAGCCCCCTGGCCCGCTGCGTCAAAATGAACTGCTCTAGCCCGTAAGCAGCACTACTATCAATACGGGCGATGCCTTCAGCATTGATTACAATGGTGTGAATACGATCACTTCGTTCAGCAACCAACTCGTTAATCCAGGTTTGGAAGTAAGCGATATTAGCAAAATAGAGTGGCCCATCAAACCGAATAACAAGCATCCCTATTGGCTCTTCCGCTTTCGGGAAACGGGCCAGGTTCCGAAAACTATTCGTGCCTTCAATCTGGCCGAGCACCGCCATATGAGGGCGCATACTTCGGTAAACGTGTACAGCAATGGAAAGAACTACCCCTGCCCCAATCCCGAGCTGAATGCCCAACCCTAAGGTGGCGACAAAGGTGATGGCTAGCATCCAGAAATCGGACCGATCAAAAAACCATAGTCGTTTGGCTTCCCGCCAGTCTATGAGATTAAAAACCGCCACCATAATAATGGAAGCAAGAACAGCCTTGGGTAAAGCGTGAAACAGTGGTGTAAGGAAAAGCAGGGTTACAATGATCAGGCTGGCGCTGACGATAGATGCCAGCCCCGTTTTCGCCCCTGTCTGATCATTAACGGCCGTTCGGCTGAAGCCTCCTGCAACGGGGAAACCTTGCACAAAAGCAGCGCTAATATTGGCCGCACCAACAGCAATCAGCTCCTGGTTAGGCGTCACTACGTATTCCTTATGCCTCGCGTTCACCGCCTTAGCCACAGATATGCCCTCCATAAATCCGATCATAGCAATCGTTAGTGCCGATGGTAGTAAAGCCTGCATACTGGCTTTACTGAATTCTGGCAAGCTTGGTTCCGGCAGTCCGGCTGGTATATCCCCAACAATCTTCACCCCCAACTCTGATAAATCTCCAAACCAAACTGCAAGGATGCTGGCAACAACGGCTACCAGTGGCCCCGGTACGGATGTCTTTGATTTTTTCACTAGTAAAATGCCCCCTATGCCACTTAGACCAAGAAATAATGTTGGCAAATTGATCAGCCCCATTTTCTCCCATGCCGTGAGCAGTATTTCGTGTACATAGGAGCTCCTTCCAAGATCAACTCCAAAAAGATGCTGTAATTGACTTAACCCAATAATGAGTGCTGCTGCCGAAGTAAAACCACTGATGATAGGACGCGAAAGCAGATCAACCAAAAAGCCGAGTCTTACCAGACCTGCCAACAATTGGAAAACACCGACCATAAATGCCAATAGGACAGCTAACTCCAGATATTCCTCGGTCCCCGTAGCTGCAATGGCCCCAATTGCCGTTGCCGTCAGCAAGGAATCCATCGCTACCGGACCAACGGCCAACTGGCGGGAAGTGCCCATTAATGCGTAAACGATTAGCGGTACCGTCGCAGCGTAAAGCCCATAAATTGGTGGTAAGCCAGCCAGTAAGGCATAAGCCATTCCCTGCGGTATGAGCATTATGCCAACCGTTAGACCTGAAGAAATATCTCCTTTGAGCCATTTACGGTCATAGTTCTTGATCCAGGAAAGAAAGGGCAGCCAGCTAGAGAGCGTCATGATGGAAACAGTGATTTCCACAAAGGTCTCCTCGGATTATTCCGTAATCAGTGATCAAGATCACAGAGGCTGGAGTACCTACAATTCTTGCAATAACTCAATCCGGTTGCGTCCCAACTCAATAATTCCTCTCTTCTCCAACCCCTTCAGCAAACGCGATATTGCCTCTCTACTCACGTGAAGATCATCGGCAATCGTTTGGTGGGTGGTATTGATTGTCTTGTCTTCACGAACGTTTGCACGCAGTTTCAGGTAGTCGTACAATCTTTCGTCGAGTTGATGGAACGTAACTTGGTCTATCGTTTTAATCAGTTCGTTCATTCGCTGATCATAGGCCAGCATTACAAAGTTTTTCCAACTCTTGTAGCGCATCATCCATACATCTAGGTACTGCTGGGGTAAACCTAACACTACGGTATCCTCTTCGGCTATCGCACGGATTTCGCTTTTCTTATCAGCCATACAGCAGGAAAAAGTCATCGTACAACTTTCTCCCCGGCTCAGGTAATAGAGAAACAGCTCGCTGCCATCCTCTGCCTGCCGGCTAATCTTAATCGTCCCGCTTATAATTAGAGGCAACATTCTTACGTAGCTGCCAAAATCCATGACAACATCGCCTTCTTTGAAGTGGTGAAGCCTTCCCTGATTCGCGATTACCTGCTGCAGGCCAGGCTCGGCAAAACCAGGAAAATATTGCTGAACTTCTTCGGTAGATAGCTGGCTTTTCATTTCTTTTTATTTCTTCCTATCAACGCCTAATGGATGATGCGGTTGCTTTGATAAGAAACCTTGACCGCCATATTGGCGACTATTTCTTTATCAAGACTTTCTCCAAATTTGCCCAACACTACCGTACTAACAATTCAACATCCTATATTACCACCGGATATGCGGTTTACTCATTTCCATCGTGGGCTCTTGACTTTGGCTGGACTATTACTCAGCTTGCACTCTCTAGTGCCCCACGTGCACGGAGAGCAACTGCTCGCCGTAAACGGCACATCCATCAATCATATTCCAGGGCAAAGTGTTGACCTTTTCGGTCTTTTACAAGACCTATTTGCCAATTCCGACCTCGGCGAAGACCACCTGGAACACTTTAGTCTGGACCACGACGCATCGGTAGACCTTGAACTGGTGGTCTTCCTTCCTCCAGCAATACTCCCTCCTGTTACTTCACTGCCAACGCCCGCATCTTCTCTCGTTCGGCGCCAGCAAATGTTCCGTAATCGGCATTTCCCGCCTTCCGGTATTTATCCGGACAATGCCTCACCAAGGGGACCTCCTTCTTTCGCTTAGTCTTTCTCCTTCCTGCTCCGCCGCCGTACGGCACGGACAGGCTTTCCTATTTAGCTAAGCGTTTTTTATCATGTTTGATGCAATAATCAGATTCTCTCTGGAGAACAAGTTGATCGTGTTGCTCGGTGTTCTCGCCCTGAGTATTCTCGGTCTTTTCTCGGCTACACGAATTCCTCTGGACGCCGTTCCGGACATTACCAACAATCAAGTTCAAATTGTGAGTGTGGCACCAACATTCGCCCCCGAAGAAGTTGAACAACTCATCACCTATCCACTGGAGGCTTCGATGACCAACATTCCAGATGTGGTCGAGGTAAGGTCAATTTCCAGGTATGGGCTTTCGGTCATCACCATTGTTTTTGAAGAATACGTGGAGGTACTACGCGCCAGACAGTTTGTTCAGGAACAACTGAACGTTGCTGCGGGGGAGCTGCCCAAAGGTGTAGAAACGGAGCTGATGCCCATTACGACGGGCCTGGGAGAGATCTACCAGTACGTCCTCACCGTTGCACCTGCGTTCGCGCATAAATATGACGCTACGCAACTTCGGACCATTCAGGATTGGATCGTGAAACGCCAGCTGAATGGCACCGAAGGCATCATCGAGGTCAGCAGCTTCGGCGGCTACCTCAAGCAGTACGAAGTAGCTATTGACCCTGTGGCACTGCGCAACTACGGGGTAAGCGTAGATCGTGTGATTACCGCCCTGGAAGAAAACAACGAGAACAGCGGCGGCAGCTACCTGGAACGCGGCAGCTATTCCTACTATATCCGTACAGAAGGTCGGGTGGGTACGGAAGCCGAAATTGGGGCTGTTCCACTCGGGAACCCTGGAGGGCCTCCACTTCGCATCCGCGACGTGGCCAGGGTTACTACCGGTAGCGCCAAGCGCTACGGAGCAATGACGATGGATGGCAAAGGAGAAGTCGTAGGCGGTATCACCCTGATGCTAAAAGGGGCAAACTCCTCAGAGGCCCTACGCAACGTTCGGGAGCGAATGAAAGCGGTAGAAACTTCATTGCCAGAAGGTGTTTCCATCTACCCATACCTGGACCGGGCCACGCTGATTGGTAAAACCATTAGTACCGTAAGGACCAACCTGATTGAAGGGGGGCTGATCGTCATTTTCGTTTTACTACTGCTGCTTGGGAACTTACGTGCGGGCCTGATTGTAGCATCCGTTATCCCGCTGTCTATGCTTTTTGCACTCATCATGATGCGGTACTTCGGTATTTCGGCCAATCTGATGTCTTTAGGAGCCATCGATTTTGGCATCGTGATTGACGGGGCGGTCATCATTGTGGAAGGCTTACTACATGCACTTACCATCGGGTACGTCGGTAAACACCTCACCCAGGGAGAAATGGATGGGGCTGTAAGAGCATCAACCCGTAAGATCTATCGCTCTGCCGCCTTTGGTGTACTGATAATCCTGGTCGTTTTCTTGCCAATTCTTACGCTGGAAGGAACCGAGGGCAAGACCTTTCGCCCAATGGCACAAGTCGTTAGTTTCGCAATTCTGGGCAGCTTGCTCCTCAGTGTTACCTACGTTCCGGTAATGGCATCCCTTTTCCTCTCCAAAAAGATCAAGGCAGAAACCGGCTTCGCCGCCCGCATCATGGGGGCCCTCCAGGGTGTATACCGGCCGGTAATCCGTACTTCTGTACGTTATGCAATTCCCGTCCTCCTGCTTGCCCTGGTGATGTTGGTATCCTCCCTTTTTGTCTTCAGTCGGATGGGTGGAGAATTCATTCCAACCTTGGAGGAAGGTGATATTGCTATGCAGCAGGCCATTAAGCCCGGAAGCTCACTACAGGAAAGTATTCATACTTCCACAATGGCGGAAAAGATTTTGCTGGACAACTTCCCCGAAGTGAAACACGTGGTTTCCAAGATCGGAACGGCGGAGGTGCCAACCGATCCGATGGCCATAGAAGACGCCGACATTATGATCATCCTGAAGGATAAGGAGGACTGGACTTCAGCCAGTAATCGTGAAGACCTGATGGCGATGATGAAAGAAAAGCTGACGCCTATCAACTGGGCTTCTTTTGACTTTACACAGCCAATTCAGCTACGCTTCAATGAGTTGATGACCGGCGCAAAGTCTGACATTTCCGTAAAACTTTTCGGTGAAAATAATGCAGTGCTAAAAGAAAGTGGAGACCGTGCCGCTGAGATCATCGGTAAAATAAAGGGCGCCGGCGATGTACGGGTAGACCAAACTGACGGGTTACAACAGCTCTCCGTAAAGTATAATCGCGACCGGATGGCCCAGTACGGAATCAGCGTTCAGCAAGCCAACCAACTTGTCCGTACCGCTTACGCTGGAGAGATCGTTGGGAACATCTACGAAGAAGAACGAAAATTTGATCTGGTGGTGCGCCTCAACGGTCAGTCGCGGCAAGAACTGAACCTGGATCAATTAAGCCTGACTGCCCGCAACGGGCAGCTCGTTCCGCTGAGCGAAGTGGCCATGGTAGCGGAGCGGGAAAGTCCGATGTTGATCTCCCGGGAGCAGGCACGGCGGTTCATTAACATCGGCATCAATGTCCGTAACCGGGACGTAGCAAGCCTGGTCGATGAGATTCAGACGACATTAGAGGAAGAGCTCGTTTTGCCTCCTGGCTACGAGCTCCAGTACGGTGGTCAGTTCGAAACCCTTCAGTCTGCGCGGGCAAGATTATTCGTTGCGGTACCGGTGGCTCTGGGGTTGATTCTCCTCTTACTTTACCTCGCCTTTGGCTCTTTTCGGGACGCACTGGTAATCTTTGTAGCCGTCCCGCTTTCGGCCATTGGGGGCATTCTAGCACTGGAGCTGCGGGGCATGCCGTTCAGTATTTCCTCCGGCATCGGGTTCATTGCCCTGTTTGGCATTTCGGTGCTGAACGGAATCGTATTGATTAGTGCCATCAAGCACCTGAGAATTTCTGATTATCCTGATTTTTCTGCTTTAATCACCGATGCGGCTACTACGCGCTTGCGGCCGGTTTTAATGACGGCTGCCGTAGCTGCTTTCGGCTTTCTGCCCATGGCGCTTTCGGACGGGAGTGGTGCCGAAGTGCAGCGGCCACTTGCCACGGTAGTGATCGGAGGTCTATTGTCTTCTACCCTGCTTACGCTGGTAGTTTTACCCGCCTTATACTTCATGGTCAACAAGAAACGCTTTAGGGGCGCTTCCGCAGGTGCAATGGGAAGTTTTTTGCTGGTAATACTCCTGAGTCAAGGGCTCTCCGCTCAACAAATTGATGGCTTTCCCCAATTGCTTAACTACGCACTGGAACACAACCCCGGGCTAATGAACCAAGCCCTGGAAATGAAGGCAGAGGAACTGAACAGGAAATCCATCGGCGCATGGTCTCCGTTGGAGATAAACTATCTGGGCGGGCAGATCAATTTTTCGGAGTTCGATCACCAGCTGAGTGTGAGTCAAAACCTGAACCATCTGTTTTCTCGCCAGCCGCGCGACAAACTTATTGACGCCCAGGTTGCGGAAATCGCCGCAGAAAGACAGATAATAGCCCGGGAGCTGAGTATAAAACTCCATTACGCCTATTTGCAGTGGGAACACGACAATGCGCAGAAGCTACTGCTGGACTCAATTGCCAACCGGTACGAACAGCTTACCCTAAACATCGAGCTTCGCCGAAAAGCTGGAACGCTGGGCGTCATTGACGAGGAATTGTTCCAGCAGCAATTACAAAACGCCCAACAAGAAGTCATCCTTGCAGAGCAGACCCTGGCTGCTGCAGAAACCAACCTGCGGCTCCTTGCTTTTTTACCTGACTCCTTGCACCTGCGTGCGCGCCCACCAATGATGCTTCCTCTTCCCGCAGACACTTACGGGGTAAATCCCTATCAAATTGCTTTAGACCGGCAGGAAGAACGGCTGGACCAGGAAACAGCTCTTGCCAACCGACTCGAACGCCAGCCTCGGATTTCAGCAGGTTACTTCCTACAAACCATACAAAATGATTTTGCATTTCAGGGCGTAGCCATTGGAATGGGCCTGCCGCTGGACCGTCGGAACCAAAAAATACGGACCGAACAACTTCAAATAAAGCGGGAGACAATAGCTAACCAGCGCCAACAAATCACGGCCCAATATACCAATCGCGTCCAAGCGCTTAAGCAGCAAATAGAGCGTCTTTCCCCAGCAGTCAAAGCCTATAAACAAGACACTGACCGGCGAAGCTTACGCATTGGCCGTATCGCCCAGCTACAATTTGAACAGGGCGCCATCGACTTTCTAACCCTTAGCCAACTCTCCGAAAAAGGGCTTGCCAGCCAACAGAACTACCTGAACCAACTCTTTCAACTCAACCAGCTGGTCATTGAACTGAGCTACCTCACCAAAAATCAGTTTTGATCATGAAATATTTTCTCTTTTTCCCATTTTTCATTCTCGCTCTCTACGGATGCCAGACGGACACACCGGCCGAAACGCCAACTCTTGAAGCAACCGCCCCTTTACCAAACCAAGCGGTTAAGACCGGGTCTTTAGAGCGTCGGGAAGTCAGTAAATCAATACGCTGCACCGGTACGATCGAGGTGCCTCCTTCAGATCAGGTTTCCGTTCACTCCAAAACTTCGGGCCAGGTGTCAGGACTGAGACTTATTCCCGGAGACTACGTACGCAAGGGTGCGCTCCTATGCCGGGTGGCCAATCCTGAGCTCATCCCACTTCAGCGAAAATTACTTGAAACTAAGATCAGCCTTGGTACCGCACAGTTGGCTTTGGAGCGGCAAACCATCCTCAAGACGGGAGACGCAACTACCGCAGCTGCCCTGGAGGACAGCGAAGGAAAAGTAGCGTTATTAACCGCGACTTATAAAGGTTTGAAGAGTGAACTCCAGCAGTATGGTATCGGCGTAGATGCACTTGAGCAAGACGGTGTTTTTCAGAGCAGCGTGGGCATTTACGCCCGCTCAGCGGGCTTTGTCCACGAAGTAACGGTTAATGAAGGTCGAATGGTTTCTCCCGAAGATCAATTGATGGAAATTGCCGGAACCGATCATCTTCATTTGGAGTTAAGAGTTCCTTCGCAGCAGATTGGTCGGTTACAAAAAGGCCAGGAGGTAAACTTCACCCTACCCTTTGAAGCGCAAGCCGGAACGGCCGTAATTGAAAAAATCAACCCAATGGTCGACGATGCTTCGTCCACGCTTCAAGTACACTGCCACTTCAAAGAAGCTGACCAAAAAAAACTACTACCGGGCCTGTTCGTCAACGCTAGAATACTAACCGGAAACCTGGAGGTTTATGGCCTTCCTTTAGACGCTGTAGTGAAAGAAGGCCAGACGTATTTCGCTTTTCGGGTTGAAGATGAAAGCTACAAAAAAACAGCCCTTCAAAACGTTGAAGTAGAAGGCGATTTTGTCACTTTTTCTAATCCTGCGGCCGGTGAGTGGGTTACCGGCGGGGCTTACTATTTAGGAGAATGAGCCGTTGAAGAGGATTATGTACAAGCAAAAGCTCTTATCTTTTTCCCACCGCCGCCTTTCGGCTGAACGGTACTTAAGTTCCTACTTTGTATTGCCTATCAGAGCGTACGGGAACAGATAGGCCCTGGAGTTACTATATCTGGTGGATTTTGCTGCATTTGTTATACAATCCCTTAGAAAAATGCCTACTTCGGGGGCCTAATTTCGCTTATCTTCCTCCCCTCATCAACCGGCCATCATGCAAAAGTGGATTTACATCATCAGTTTCAACCTGATCCTCGCCTTATTTATCAGTTGCGGGCAGGATCTTCCTCCGGAGGTATTGGCTGCTTATGAAACCCTACCGGAACAGGTGGATTTCAACCAGCATATCCGTCCCATCCTCTCCGACCGGTGCTGGAGTTGTCACGGACCGGACGAAGCGGCCCGGCAAGCAGAACTCCGGTTAGATTCCGAAGCCGGCGCATTTGCAGCCTTGGCCTCGGAAGCCGGCTATGCATTTAAGCACGGGAAGCCGGGGAAGAGTTTAGCCATCGCCCGGATGATTGAAGACGACCCGGATTTAAAAATGCCCCCTCCTGAGAGCCAACTCACGGTCTCCGCCCGGGAGATTGCCCTCATCAGTAAGTGGGTGGAGCAGGGAGCAGAATGGAAAGAACACTGGGCCTTTTTACCAATTCAAGACCCAACGCCGCCAACCAACCCCGAGGGCTTCGCCTCGGCCAACGCCATCGACCAGTTTATCAACGCCCGGCTAGTCCAGGAAAACCTTGCAACCCGCGGCCGCGCCCAAAATGAACGCTTGCTCCGCCGGGTTTACCTAGACCTCACCGGCCTTCCTCCCGAGCCAGATGCGATGGATGCCTGGTTGGCCGACCCAAGCGATGCGGCCTACGAAAAACTGGTTGACGCGCTACTAACCACCGATACCCACGCTGAACGCATGGCGATGGAATGGTTGGACCTTGCTCGCTATGCCGACAGCCACGGCATGCACGCAGATGGTGCCCGGCTTTCTTACCCTTACCGAGATTGGGTGATCAATGCTTACAAAGAGAATATGCCCTTCGATGTGTTTGTCCGCGACCAAATCGCCGGAGACCTGCTGCCCGATGCGAGCAAGAGTCAGAAAATTGCCTCCGCTTTCAATCGTATGCACCCCATGACGGCCGAAGGCGGAGTTATCTCCGAAGAAATGCGGCTTACCTATGTTTTTGACCGGGTAAACACCGTCGCTACGGGAATTTTGGGCCTAACGATGGATTGCAGTCGCTGCCACGATCATAAGTTCGACCCGCTGAGTCAGGCCGAATATTATGGCTTTTCTGCTTTCTTCAACAACTTCAAAGAACTCGGCATGACCGGTGACGACGGCAACTTTGGGCCTTACATGCTCCTGGCCGACGAAAAGACAGACAGCCTGCTGGCCGATTACGATGGCCGCTTGGCCCAACTCCGTGAAGAACGCGCCCAGGTTGCCATTTCTGAAAATGACCTCACCGCCTTCTTAACTAAGCCACCTGTTAAAGCACCGCAGCCAAGTACTCATCTGCCAATTGAGAACCTGCGCGAGGGCAACCGTATGGACGGCATCGCCTGGGCAACAAATGGCCTACAACTTACCGAAGACCCTGATCGTGGAACCGTGGCAGAATTCGACCACGGCTTCGATGACCTATACTTTGATGAAGGGCCGGGAACCTTCGATAGCCACGAGCCATTTTCGGCAACCGTTTGGCTCAAAACCCACCAGCGCGATAGTTTAAAAACACAGGTGCTAATGGGAACTGCCGGAGAGAAAAACACCGCCTGGCAGGGCATGGACTTTTACCTGGATGAGGAGAACCGCCTCAATGTCCGGCTCATTAAAGTCTTGCCCGATGATATGCTGCACCTGCGTACAAAAGATAGTGTCCGGGTTGGCAAGTGGTATAATGCCGGCTTCACCTACGACGGTACCGGGAAAGCCGAAGGCTTAAAGCTTTACCTCAACGGAAAAGCGGCCGAAGTAATGGTTATGAATGACAACCTCCGCGGGAAGGTGTATCCTAAAAATTACGCGCCCTGGATGAAAGTAAAAGCACGAAAACTTCGCTGTGGGTCTTCTTACCGTGCCTTTACGGGAGAAAATGGCTTATACATCGGCCTGTTGGACGAAATTCAGCTGTATGAACGACCTCTTAGTGCGTTGGAAATGGCTTTGATTCATAATGCTTCTTCGGAGGTTGAAAAAAGCATCGCCCAAGAGCACATGCTGCGCAATCACCCTGACTACCGCAAAGCGATTACAGAATACAGGAACATACTGGGCGATAAGCTTGAAATTGCTGACACCCTTCTCCGCCTAATGGTAAGCGAAGAGATGCCCCAGACACGGCCCACCTTTGTTCTTGACCGGGGGGCTTATGATGCTCCGCTAGCCCAGGTGCAGCCAACAACACCGAAGGAAATACTTCCCTTCAGCGAAGAATTATCAAAAAACCGGGCTGGCTTAGCAGAATGGATATTTGATCCAGAAAATCCGTTAACCGCTCGCGTAGCGGTAAACCGATACTGGCAACTTATTTTCGGTCAGGGGCTTGTGAAGACCACCCACGATTTTGGCAGCCAGGGCAGCCTGCCAAGTCACCCCCTTTTGCTGGATCACCTGGCCACGGAACTACGCGCCGGTGGTTGGAACGTCCGTGCACTCCTCCGTAAGATGGTACTTTCTGAAGCCTACCGTCGAAACAGTTCAGCGACCAAAGAGCAACGCGAATTAGACCCCGAAAACAGGTTACTGGCAAGAGGCCCTTCTTCTCGTTTGTCCGCAGAATTCATCCGGGATAATGCGCTGGCCGCTTCTGGGTTATTGGTTCGGAAGGTGGGCGGACCAAGTGTGAAGCCTTACCAACCAGAAGGGCTTTGGATCCAGGCCAATAACTTTTCTCAAGCATTGCTGCACTACATTCCGGATCATGGTGAAGACCTTTATCGCCGCAGCATGTATACCTTCATAAAGCGTACCGCTCCTCCCCCCTTCATGACTAATTTCGACGCTTCAGGACGGGATGTTTGTGTCGTAAAACGCTCTACAACCAACACCCCTTTGCAGGCGCTTAACCTGCTGAACGATCCGCAATTCGTGGAAACTGCACGGGTACTTGCGCAGCGGGTACAGGCGGAAAAATCCGATCCCGAACAACAGATAGCACATGCTTTCCGATTGGTTGCTGGTCGTAAAGCCCACGCCGAAGAAGTTGACGTTCTCAAGGGTCTTTACGAGGAAGAATTAAATAGGTTCCAGGCTACTCCCGCGCTGGCGGATTCCCTACTTGCCGTTGGTGAATTTCCTGTTCCTGAACATTTGGACCGGGTTAAGACGGCAGCACTGGCTAGCGTAGGAAATGTGCTTTTTAGCTTTGATGAGGCTTATGTTAAGCGATGATGGTAGGACGCACCTCTAATAAATGGGGGTATTAAAGCGCACTCCCGGCCATTTCGCTTCGCGGCTTTTGAGTTTTGGCTCCCTTTCGCTGCGCGGCTGTCTGAGGCGGTCCGTCTCGCCTTAGGCGAGACATGTGAAAGAGGGCGGGGGGAGAGGCAGAAAATCAACCCTTGAAGAAGTCTTGAAGCGAAACATCGAACCGTGATCTTAAAACCAAAATTTTTCACCTTCCTACCAAGAAGTTACCAATGAATAACTGCCATAACTACCAAAAAATACACTCCCGCCGGGACTTCTTGAACAAGCTAGGGATGGGCCTGGGTGGTCTAAGTTTAGCCTCCCTCATCAATCCTTTGGGAGCAACCAATTCAGGGGCGCAGCCGCAGGTGCAAGGTTTGTTGAACGGCATGGGATCGGGCCTTCATTTTCCAGCTCGAGCGAAACGGGTGATCTACCTATTCCAATCCGGAGGGCCAAGTCAACAGGACCTCTTCGATTACAAACCTGAGTTAAAAAAACGATACGGCGAAGAATTACCAGAAAGCGTGCGGCAAGGGCAACGCTTAACCGGGATGACCTCAGGGCAAGGTGGCTTCCCCCTCGCTGGTTCTGTCTTCGACTTTAAACAACACGGCCAGAGTGGTAAATGGCTTAGTGACCGCCTCCCCTACCTCGGGCAAGTAGCCGACGATATTTGCTGGATCAACTCCATGCATACCGATGCGATCAACCACGATCCTGCCGTGATGTTCTTCCAAACAGGTTCTCAATTTCCGGGACGACCAAGCATTGGCGCCTGGGCAAGCTACGGGCTAGGGTCACTAAATGAAAACTTTCCCGCTTTCGTTGTATTACTCAGTAAGGGTATCAACGGTGGAGCCCAGCCCCTCTACCCACGATCCTGGGGCTCTGCCTTTTTGCCAAGTCAACACCAGGGTGTCCAATTCCGGGCAGGGCAAGACCCAGTACTATACCTCAACAATCCTGGAGGTATTACCACGAGTGCTCGCCGCACTCAGCTAGACAAGCTCCGTGAGCTTCAGGAGCTACAACGAGCAGCAAGCCAGGATCCAGAAATTGATGCTCGCATCGCCCAGTACGAAATGGCTTTTCGGATGCAAGCAAGTGTTCCGGATTTAATGGATGCCGAAGAACCAGACTACATCTACGATATGTACGGCCCCGACAGCCGAAAACCCGGCACCTATGCAGCCAACTGCTTACTGGCTCGTCGCCTGGCGGAAAAGGACGTCCGTTTCATTCAGCTATACCATCGCGGATGGGATGCACATGGCAATGCTCCAAGGGTAGTCACCAACCAGTCCCGCGATACGGACCAGGCAAGTGCAGCCCTGATCACCGACTTGAAACAACGCGGCCTGCTAGAAGACACCCTCGTAATCTGGGGCGGAGAATTTGGCCGAACCGCCTACAGCCAGGGTCAGCTTACCCCGACCAATTATGGACGAGACCATCACCCGCGCGCCTTTAGCATGTGGATGGCCGGTGGAGGCGTAAAGGCAGGAACTATCTACGGTAAAACAGATGATTTTAGCTACAACATCACCGAGAACCCTGTACATGTTCACGACTTCCAGGCAACTATCATGCATTTACTTGGCATCAATCACGAAGCCCTCACCTTCAAGCACCAAGGGCGGCGCTTCCGGCTGACCGATGTTCATGGTCATGTAGTAAAGGATCTTCTGGCCTAAGGAACCTTTAATTAACAACTGCCCGATTTAAGTGCAGTGCAAACGATTCCAAGCTGCAACTCGGATGGTAATTATTTGAGTTGACGATCCTTAGCTAATCCTCAACACTACTGGACATTTCGCTACGCGGCTTCCGAGGTTTGGCTCCCTTTCGCTGCGCGGCTGCCTGAGGCGGTCCGTCGAGCCTTAGGTGAGAAGTGTGGGAGAAGCAGAAAAAACATCCAGTAGTGTAGCTAACCTATTCCATCCTTAAAAAGCAGTAAGGTCATATTCAACGTCGTACATAAACGTACCGACAAGCGTATCTTCCACCGAACGGGTTTTACTAAAGCGCAACTTAGTGGCAGTCAACTCATCAACATCGTACGTGTCTGCGTTAGCGCCATTTGCATCTCTGAAGGTTATGCTCGATGCATTCGCGGTTAGCGAATATGCGCGTGCGTGGAATACGTCAAGCACATTCAGGTCCCCATCCGGGCAAAACTCGAAGCGACGCAGTAACTGGGTCGCGCCGTCTGCGGAGAAGAAAAGGCCGTCGTCCTGATCGCAGGGTTCAACCTGCGTGACGTTAGCTACTCGAGTGTTAAAGGTTGCAGTCACTTCTGCTCGGGTGAGGTTAGCCGTCATGAACTCTTCGTCGGTAACGTTAGCGATTGCAGCATCTGCCTGGGCCTGAAAATCACTCGTTACGGTTTGGATCATCCAGCCATCCACAGCACCAATGAAGATGATAGGATTCACGTCATCGTCGTCACCGCAGGCAGAAAAAAGGGTAATCGTGAGCGCGAGCGCGAGTAGAAAAAACTGTTTCATACTTGGTTTCTATTTAGGGGAAAGAAAACTATTTGAAATAACGTTTTAGGCTGCTGGTTTCGCTGCCTTCTGGCCATGTCGAATCGCTTCAGGAATGAAAGCCAGGCAGATTCCGCTAACGAAGATGAGCAGGTTCCAGTACCAGGCCATTGGCTTTTCGCCAAGGTGCAGGTAAACAAATGGTTCCTTCAACTTGATTCTATGATCAGTGTACTGGCTGGTCAGCGTAAG
>CAYPIM010000035.1:37213-38752 GCA_964410795.1 uncultured Lewinella sp.
AAAATCAGCTTCTCCAATTGATTGAGCACTGGCTTCCGCAACGTCAATGGTGCGTAACCGATGAGTGCCAAAGTTTTGACTTACCAGGCTGTTACAACCAGTAATCATCATCACAATGCCGCCGAAGAGGATCAGGTAGCGTAGTATCATACCGCAAAGTTACATTACCCGGGCGAAGCGTACGCCGTTTGGCCTAGAACTCGATACAAACTGGCGTAGCTATTGCAAAGGACTGCCCGAGAGACTTAAGCTTTCCACTCTTTTCGTTGATGCTATGCAAGGTGATGTTCCCGGTATTTTGGTTGGCAACGTACATGAATTTACCCGAAGGTGCAATGGCAAAATTACGCGGAAAATCGCCTTCCGTAGCCTGGTGCCCAATCAGTTCCAGCATGCCAGTAATCTTGTTCACCGCATAGCCAACGATGCTGTTGTGCCCCCGGTTAGAACCGTAAAGAAAGTTACCGTTTGGGTGCAGATGAAGGTCGGCACAGGAATTTTTACCGTCCCAGCCTTCGGGCAAGGTTGAAATGGTCTGAATGGTCCTAAACCGATCGGCTCCGCCATCGTAGCTGAGTACATTAACCGTTCCGTTCAACTCATTAATGACGTAGAGAAACTGCCCGTCAGCAGACCATTCCGTGTGCCGGGGCCCAGCCCCGCCCGCCAACTGAACGTGGCCCTGGGCGTGCGGAGTGATCTTGCCAGTATTAGGATTAGGATTGAAGAGCCAAATCCGGTCCAGTCCGAGATCAGCTACCGCAACGATCCGGTTGGAGGGCGAGAAGTTGGAAGAATGCAGGTGGGGTTGCTTTCCGGGAATAAGCCCTTCAGGCACCTCAAACTTATCGGTTTCCACCAGCGTACCGTCTGCTTTTTGCAAATAAGCCTTCGCAACACCGCCTAGGTAATTCGCAGTCATCAGCATTTTGCCGGTGGCGTCCACCGCGATATGGCAAGGGGCCTTGCCTCCGGTGGGCAGCTCCGAAACCTTCCGGTAATCGTCCTTGGTATCCAGGGCGATAAGGGAGCCTGAAGCTTCACCCTCTCGTGCCATCTCGCTGACCGCGTACAGGTATCGCTCATTCTTAGACTCAAGCACAAAGGATGGGTTAACCATGCGCACAACAGGGCGCTGCGAGAGCACCCTTCCGGACTGCAAATCAACCGTAATTTCAGCTATCCCTTCAGCTTTCCCGTTCACCCAGCCTTCATCCCGGGTATAGGCCCCGATATAAGCCGTAGCACTGTCGGCTCCTTCGGCGACAGAGGCTTTCGGGGTACAATTCTGAAGAAGTCCGGAGAGGAGAAAAAGAGAAAGATAGAGGAAGTTGCGGTTCATTCGGCTAAGGTAGGAGTTAGTAATCAGAGGTCAGGTTTTAGCGGTCAGGTTTTAGAGATGTTTACCTCTAAATTCTACCAGCTCTTTCTGATCCCTACTTGAAAGTTCCGCCCCGGCGCCGGTTGGAAGTAACGGTTGCCAAAACGCGGATTCAGGTCGTTACCAAAACTCATGCGCTCATCGAGAAGATTGGAGCC
>CAYPIM010000036.1:0-4878 GCA_964410795.1 uncultured Lewinella sp.
AGCAGCCCCAAGCGCAGCCTCCAACCCACCAGGGTCTTTTCCGCCGGCAGTAGCGAAAAATGGCTGTCCACCACCACCGCCTTTGATGTGCTTTGCCAGTCCACGAATCATGGTACCTGCGTTCAGCGCCCCTTTATCGGCCAGGTTCTTGGAGAGGGCAAGCGTTAGTAGGGCCTTCCCGTCGTTTTCAGAACCGAGGAGGACAAAGCTGTTTTCATTTTCGCCCGTAAGCTGGAAGGCGAGCGATTTGATCGCTGCTGCGTCGGATAATGGAACTTTGGCGGCGAGGAAGTTAATTCCGTTGACGGTCTCGAAGGCTTTCTCCAGATCGCCCTTTACGTTGCCAGCGGCAGCGGCTTGCATCTTTTCCAGCTCTTTCTTCAGGGCCCGGTTTTCGTCCTGTAGTGTTGCGACGGCTTTAACGGGGTTAGCGGAATTTTTTACCAGACCACGAATCTTTGCAAGGGTCGCTAGTCGTTCATCAACGTAAGCGATGGCGACGGATCCGGTAACGGCTTCGATGCGGCGGACACCAGCAGCAATACCAGTTTCAGCGGTTATCTTAAAAAGTCCAAGTTCACCTGTGTGCTTCACGTGGGTACCACCGCAGAGTTCAGAGCTAAAGTCGGGGTCGAAAGTAATAATGCGCACAGCATCACCGTATTTTTCGCCGAAGAGCATCATTGCGCCGGAGTTCTTCGCCTCGGCGATGGGCACGTCCCGCTGCTCGAGCAGCGCGATGTTCTGACGTATTTTTTGATTGACGAGCGTCTCGACCTGCTGTACCTGCTCGTCCGTCATCGCTTCGTAATGGTTGAAGTCGAAGCGCATCCGCTTAGCCTGAACGTCCTGGCCTTGCTGGGTGGCGTGATCCCCAAGTATCTCGTGCAGGGCTGCGTGGACGAGGTGGGCCGCCGTATGGTGCTGGCTGGTAGCCTGGCGCTCGTCTTCGCGCACCTGAGCGATCACATCAGCATCCGGGTTGTCCGGGAGGTTTTTGACAATGTGTACGGTTAGATCGTTCTCCTTAGTGGTGTCGAGTACGGAAATTTTCTGTCCACCGATGGTAAGTAAACCGGTATCTCCGGCCTGCCCACCACTTTTACCGTAGAAGGGCGTGCGGTCCAGTACGATGTGGTACTGGGGCTTGTCCTTCACCTTAACGGTGCGGTACTTCGTGACCTTTGCCCCGGCGTCGGAGAGGTAGTCGTAGCCGATGAAGACACTATCTTCGTCCGAAAGGACCGTCCAGTCGCCGACTTCTTTAGCAGCGTCTTTTCGGGAGCGGGTTCTTTGCTCGGCAAGGGCGGCATTGAAGCCGTCTTCGTCTATTGTCAGGCCTTGCTCTTCGGCGAGGAGGCGGGTGAGATCGATCGGAAAACCAAAGGTGTCGTAGAGCTCGAATGTGTCTGGGCCGCTAATAACTCCCTCTTTGGAGTCCAGGTTAGCGAAGCGGGTAAGTCCATTCTCTAATGTATTCAAAAACGATTTCTCCTCACTCTCAATAATGCGGGTGATCTGCTGCTCTTGCTGCTTCAACTCGGGGAATGCATCGCCCATTTCACGAACGAGCACTGCCATCAGTTTGTTGATGAAGGGGGCTTTCTGGTCCAGGAAGGAATAGGCATAGCGGACGGCACGGCGGAGAATACGGCGCACTACGTAGCCTGCGCCACCGGAACCGGGCAACTGTCCGTCGGCGATGGTGAAGGCAACGGCACGGAGGTGATCAGCGATCACCCGCATGGCCATGTCCGCTTTTGCGTCGGGGGCGTAGGAGCCGCCGTAGGTTTTGCCGGTCAGGCTTTCTATTTCAGCGAGAATAGGAGTGAAGACGTCCGTATCGTAGGTTGCTTCTTTGTTCTGCATTACCATGCAGAGACGCTCGAAGCCCATGCCGGTGTCAACGTGCTTTTCGGGCAGGTTTTCAAGACTGCCGTCGGCTTTGCGGTTGAACTGGATGAATACGTTATTCCAGATTTCTACAACGCCGGAGTCGTCGATGTTGACGAGGTCACGGCCATTGACTTTGGCGCGCTCCTCGTCGGAGCGCATATCGAAGTGGATTTCGGTACACGGGCCGCAGGGGCCGGTTTCGCCCATCTCCCAGAAGTTGTCCTTTTTGTCGCCGTTCAGAATGCGCTCTTTGGGGAGTACTCTTTGCCAGAAGCCGTCGGCTTCGTCGTCACGCGGGATACCATCGGCGGCGTCGCCCTCGAAGACGGTGGCGTAGATACGCTCGGGGTCCACACCCATCGTTTCGGTCAAAAACTCGTAGCTCCAGGCAATGGCTTCTTCTTTGAAGTAGTCGCCAATACTCCAGTTGCCAAGCATCTCGAACATGGTGTGGTGGGTACCGTCGCGGCCTACATCCTCCAGGTCATTGTGCTTGCCGGATACACGCATACACTTCTGGGTGTCGGCGATGCGGCGACGGTCCGGAGTTTTATCGCCAAGGAAAAAGTCCTTGAATTGATTCATACCCGCATTGGTGAACAACAGACTGGGATCATCCTTATTCACAATCGGAGCTGAGCGCACAATTTTGTGATCTTTGGAGCGGAAAAAATCTAGATAAGCCTGGCGGATTTGAGCGGAAGTCATTCGGTAGTCTTGATTAGCGCGCAAAGGTAATAATTTGGGCGCGGACGCGGGTGCTATGTTTGTTAGAGGCAGGGCATGTCTGTCTGTACGTGATTCATGCCCCGTCATTCCATTGCCCATTAACTTTTATTGTACCTGCGGCCGCGCCCCCAAACTCCATTCGTCGTCTCTCCCCTTGAGTAAATCGAAGAGATTTGCCTCACCATATTTACGGCTGCATCTTGCCCGTAAATAATAAAATAATGAAGAACTACGAATACCGCTCCCTGACTATAGATACCAACGCCAAAAATAAAAATAAAATGGAAAAACTAGACAGAGTCATCAACGATTCCGCCGCGAACGGATGGGAACTGGTGACTTATGCCGCACTCGGCAATAGTTGGACGGGCTATGGCGGAACCACAGGAATTCTGGTCACTTTCAGAAGAGAGAAAAGCGTTAGCTAGTATTTAAAAAGAGGCCGGAAATTTGTAGTCTTCTACGAAACGGTCGATCTCCTGACTCCTATCTCCACAACCAAGCCTCCCGCGCTTTCTTCATCTTACGCTTACCTTCTTCAAAGCGGATGTTTAACTGCGGGCTTACGGAAGCGGTAAACCGCCCGGTTTTCTCCTGGCCCAGTTGTTTGAAACCAATCTCATAGGTTTTTCCGGCTTCCAAATTACTAACTGCTGCGTTCCAGGAAGCCTGAGAAGTAATGGCCTGACCGTTAAGGCTGGTGATCACACTGCCCCCGTCCAGGCCCGCAGCATAAAGCGGAGAGTTTTCCGCAATCGTACCGCGCACGGTCAGGGTTTCGTCGTCTTCCTGCAAGCGAAGCCCCATGAAGCTTACGGTATCCTGCGCGGGTTCCAACATGAATCCGTAATTGTCCAGCAAAGCACCGATGTTGGGCAGGTCGCTTTTATAGACGTAGCTGGCAAACCAGTCTTTGGCCCAAGCCTGATCACCAACTATCTCACCGAGCGCCAGCTGGAGGTCGCGGATGTGGTACGGGATCTCGGTTTTACCGTAGCGTTGCCAAATTAGTTTCATCATTTCGTCCAGTGTATGACCGCGCTCGCGCAGGGTAAGGTCCAGGGCCAGGCCGATGGTTGCGCCGTAGGGGTAGTAGCTCACGAAAGTGTTGCCAAAGTTGTCCGGGTCGTTGGCCGTAGCGGCATCTACGAAGGGCGCTTGCTGGCTCATTTCAACGGCATTACGGTGATCGCGGCCTGGGCGCAGAAGTACGTAGTTCAGCTGTCTCGCCAGCCCATTGGCGTAGTCTTCAGGGCTGAGGATTCCGGCGCGGACAAGGCTCAGGTCATCATAGTAGCTCGTGAACCCTTCCGCAAACCACAGCTCTCCACTCATGTTGGCGTGGTCGAACGAGAAAGGTTCCAGGCTGGCGGGGCGAATGCGCTCCACGTTCCAGCAGTGGAAGAACTCATGACTGACGGTGCCGATCAAACGGTCGGCATATTCTTTAAGGCCAACGGAGGCAGAGCAGATGGTGGAGTTGCGGTGTTCCATCCCGTCGCCACCAATCCAGGGGTTGTAGGCACAGAGGAAGACGTACTTCCCGTAGTCGAAAGTGGGGAGTTCTCCGTAGACTCTTTGCTGAGCGCGTACAATATCTTCGGTCCACTTCACGTAATCGTCGAACTCCTCACGGGTTCCTTCGTGCATCATAGCGACTTCGATGGCCTGCGTTTTTCCGTCCTGGTTCTTGACTTCGAACTGGTCGCGCATGATCGTCCCGACCATCGTAGGAGAGTCGAAAAAGTAGTAGTAATTAGGGGCGGCATAGGCACGGTTGCCTACCTCAACGAGCTGGGTCGCAACGGTCCAGTCAGTCCGTTGACCGTCTTTGATTTTTAGCATCACCGGGCGGTCGTTAAGAACTTCGCCGTACAAAAAACTAGCGGGCATATTCAGGTGAAGCTTTCGGTCATCAATACCAGAGTAGGTGCCGTCTCCACCGTTAGCGAAAAGGGTGTACTCCAGTTTTACCGCACCGCCGTGGCCTGCGATGGCCCATTCCGCGATGTTTTCCTGGTAGACTTTAATCTCTTTCCCGTCGGCGGCGAAGGCCGTCAGGTCATAGACGTTTTTAGCAAAGTTGTGCTGGGCGTACCGACCAGGACTGCTCTGGGGCATTTTTACCTTAAAGATGCCCGGGCCTACGGCCGGGAAATCAACGGTGATGCGCAGTTCGTGCTGCTGCACGTTGGCCAGGTCGAGGGTGTAGGTTATAGTTCCTGGGTGCTGAGGAACCCACTCCAGCTGGGC
>CAYPIM010000036.1:4978-38722 GCA_964410795.1 uncultured Lewinella sp.
GGTCGAGGGTGTAGGTTATAGTTCCTGGGTGCTGAGGAACCCACTCCAGCTGGGCGGAGGCGATAAGGGAGGAAAGAAACAAGGTGAAAGAGAGGAAGAGCTGAAGTCGCATTAGCTTGGGGTTTTGCGCTGCGAACATACGGGTTTTGGGTGGTACGGGGGCTTCAATCACATGTTCAAATATGCCGCTAACCTCCCGCTTGCGTAACGTGGATGCTCGCTGCGCTCGTAACCTCACCCCCGACCCCTTCTCCATTGGAGAGGGGAGCAAAAGTCCGCTGCGGCTACCGCCTTCGCTGGATGTAGGGCAACCATTACTGATATTAGCTATCGGGAAGGCTGGCTGGTGCTACTAACCTTAGGGAGATAGGAGATGTTTTCGATGGCGGGCTAATCGGATGTCAATATCGCATATCGGCCTTGTCTGCCTCGTGCGGTAGCCCAATCAAGAATCGAGAATCACCTATCGAGAATCGAGAATCAAATCAAAACCTTCTTCCCGGTTTCAGCGCTCTCAATGATGGCTCGGATCACCCGAATGTCATCCATGCCCATTTGTCCTGGAGCCATTACGGGTGTTTTGTTCAGGATGGCGAGGGCGTCATCGTCCATTTGTAGGGTTTGCTGTTTGCCTTCGATAGGCGGACCGAGTTCGGTGCCTTCGCTTGTCATGCCTTTTACGCCACCGTAGGGTTGCATTGGTTCCATTTGATGCCAACCGTTTTTACCCTCAACTTTAAGAAGGTTGTAGTCAGTCACCACACTGGTCTTGCCCGTAGCGGTCATGCCATTAGCGTATTCCAGGGTGTATTCAGTGGTTACGTCTACGTCGGTAGGGCGATCTTGCATGGCCTTCAGCACGGCGACGGGGGCCATCTGGGTGCCATAGCGAAGGCCATTGACGGTATAGACGCCCATGTCGTAGAGTGCGCCACCACCCATTTTACGCTGGCCGCGCCAGTAATCTGTGGGAGGGTCCTGGCCTGCGTAGCCAGCGTAAGAGGTGGCGCTAGTGAATTCTCCAAAGGCCTTTTCCTTACTCAGGGCGATGAATTGCTGGGTGTTAGGTTCGTGAAGCATGCGGTAGCCAATGCTTAGGTAAACCTTGTTCTCTTCGCAAGCATCGATGATGGCCTGACAATCTTCCGGTGTCATGGCCATTGGCTTTTCGCACCAAACGTGCTTGCCGGCTTTAGCGGCACGGACGGCGAAGTCTTTATGCGTAGCCGTGGGCGTAATCACGTAAACTACGTCGATGTCCGGGTTGTTGGCGATGGTTTCCAGGTTATCGTAGGTGTAGACATTTTCGTCTTTGATACTATACTTTTCCTGCCAGACAGGAATTTTTTCCGGGCTACCGGTGATGATGCCGCGCAACTCGCAATACTTTGTGAACTGTAGAGAAGGGGCAATCTGACCTTTGGAATAACTGCCCAGACCAAGTAGCGCAATGCCTAGTTTACGGTCCGTTTTTTCGGGCGCGGCCGCAGGTGCTGTGGAGGTTGAAGGGCTTGTGTTCTTCGGCCCGCAACCGATGATCGTTGGCGCAAGGATGAGGCCCGTTGCCGCAGCTACGGAATGGCGGAGGAATTTGCGGCGGGAGTTTTTGAGGTCTTGCATCAGATATGGTTTGTCTTCTTAAAAGTAAGCCTGCGAGCAGTTGTTCAACCTGGTCTTACTTTGAGACCTGGTTTATTTGAGCCCCTGAAGCGGAGCGACTAGGTCAAAAATAGACTGAATAATCCCAATACGGCGATCAGGATTATACCTTCTATCAAAAGTAACTTTGCTGGCGTCGGCTTCGTATGATCCACCATCGCCTGTTCGAGTAAAAGTGTTAGTACGATAATGATTGCTGGTATTCCTGCTCCTGCGAGTAACACCCCGAAGGTCTTAAATTCTTGTAGGTGTAGTGCACTGAATACGGAGTAAACCAACCAGGCAATACCTGCAGCACCCACAATAAGTATCGGGGTAATTCTCCATTTCAAGGTTGAAAACGATTTTTCAGCGCAATGGCCAGTAACAAGCAGCCAGCAATTAGCGCCAGATTATAGTACCAAGGCATGGCCCCGCCAAATACTCCATATTTAAGACCGAAGTAAGCACCGAAGTAAACGGCTGACATCAAAAGGAAGAGGCCAATGGATGGTTTTTTCTTTTCAGTCGATTCCATTTTCGTCGGTTTTTTTAGGACGGAATTTTTTACGGTACTGCCACAGCGCAATCTCTGCCAAGATTACAAAGCCAATGAGCAGGTAGGATTGTTTAGCCGTCATGTTCTCCCGGCCTACGATCATGTATTTAATGATGAAGTAAGCGGCTACTGGCAGCCAGCCAACAACAGAAAGCCAGGGCGGTGGGGTGGGGTGGTCAGACATATGGGCTAAGGTAAATGTTATTATTTTATCGCTGGAATTGAGTCTCTTTGGGCGTTTGTAAACCGTAGAGTACAACTCCTCGACCACCCTTGGGGCAAAGGCTTGACCCCAGATTTGTTATTTAAACGCTTCGAACTGGACGGTAAGTTCATAGCCAGTAGGTATAGCCTGGGAAACCAGCGGGAACTCCGTTCAGTAAATAAGCAGAAGCCAGCCCGTCCGCTACCATTGCTGAGAGCCCCAAAACGGTCACTTCCCTCCTGTGAGTGGTCCCGTAGCCGGAACGAGGATCAATAATATGGCTGTATCGAGTGCCATCCCATTCCATATACTTGTAGGTATCTCCCGAAGTAGTGATGGCTGTATTGGAGAATTGATGTAGGCTGTCATTTCCTAGGAAGCCTACGGACCAGCCCGCAGCGCCTAGCGGAGCATCACCCAGCAAAAGATCGCCTCCGCCATCGATGAGATAAGCCGTAAAACCAGCTTTATGCAGCAATGCTCCTACTTCGTCTAGTGCATAGCCCTTCGCTACACCACCCAGGTCAAGCGACATCTCCCTGCGCCGCAAACGTACTTTCCCGCGCCTTGCTACTCGGAGGTCTTTCCAATGCACCCGCGCCCGCGCCGCTTGAACTTGCTCTTCCGAAGGGAAGTCCTGCTGTCGGAAAGCCCGCCGCCAGAGCTTCGTCAGCGGGCCAATCGTGGGGTCAAACGTTCCGGCGGTCCGCTTCGCTAGCAACCGGCTGAAGGCAAGTACTTTGTATAGGTCCGGTGAAACCCTTTGCCAATCGGTCGAGCCTTTTAGCTGGTTCAGTTCGCTGTCCTCCCGGTAGTCTGACATCATATATTCCAAAGCATCTACTCGCTGCCAAGCAGAATCGATGGTATGCTTCAAACCGCTAGTATCCGCTACACTTATCATGATGCGGAATTTGGTACCCATGGCTGGGTGAGAGAAAACTTGATAAGACTGAGCATTAAGGCAGCTCGCTGCGGCCAGAAAATATAGAGATAGTACAGCCAAACTTGATCGCTTAGAACAAAGCGAATATTGCTGACCACTTATCGCATATTGCATTCCTCTACCAAACCTTAGTCTCTCCGGGAACCGGAACGGGGTAAAACCCGTCTTCCAGCGGTAACACCGGCGGTGGCGCATCAAAATCATACTTGGCCGGAGAGAGATCTAGTTCGGAAGCAAGCGCATCGTCCCACTTCACGATCTGCCCGGAGTAGGTTGCCATACGGCCAAGGATGGCAGTCATGGTAGCGTTGGCTCCGTTTTCGGCATCAGCAAACTTGTATTCGCCTTTGGCAACGGCTTTGAACAACAGGTCGTGCTCTACCTGATAGGGGTTAGGGTCTTTACGGTCGTTGTGGTCCAGGATAGCGTAGCCACCCGGGGTAAGGAGTTTGCCGCGAGCAGGCGCGCTGCCGTTGGTGCCATGAAATACTTCGGTAACCTTATTGGCCGTGCCTTTCCAATGGCGACATTGGCTGTTCATCACTGACCCATCAGCGTAGGTATACTGAACGGCGTGGTGATCAAAAATTTCGCCGTGGTCCTTGCCCTTGCGGGTATGACGGCCGCCGAAACCTTCAGCCTTGACGGGGACATCCTGCTTTACCCAGTTCCCGACGTCGAGATTGTGGATGTGCTGCTCATTGATGTGGTCGCCGCAAAGCCAATTAAAGTAGTACCAGTTGCGCATCTGGTATTCCATTTCAGTTTGTCCGGCCTGACGCGGCCGTACCCAAACACCGCCACTGTTCCAGTAAACATAACTAGCGGTGATGTCGCCAATTACACCGTTTTGCATCATGTCTACCCAGCCTTCGGTGTAGACCTTTTGGTAGTGGCGCTGGAGACCTACTACTACATTTAGCTTTTTCTCCTTTGCTTTCTCCGCTGATTTCATCACGCGTCGAACCCCGGGGGCATCTACTGCGAGTGGTTTCTCCATAAATACATGCTTGTCGGCTTCTACAGCGGCCTCAAAGTGTATGGGGCGAAAACCGGGAGGTGTTGCGATCAGCACCACGTCGCAAGCTGCGATCACTTTTTTGTAGGCGTCGAAACCAGTAAATTTATGGTCGTCGTCTACCATCAGCCGCTTTGCGTCCAGGTCGTTATCTAAGAGCTGGTTCTTGATGTTGTCGTAGCTCTTGTCGAGCCGGTCCCGAAAGGCATCACACATGGCAACGAGTTGGACGTTTTGCTCCGTTGAGAGTGCTTGTACAGCCGCTCCGGTTCCGCGCCCGCCACAGCCGATGAGGCCTATGCGAATGATGTCGTCCACTGAATTATGGACGCCTGCGGATAATTGTGAGCTAAGAGCAAGGCCACCGGCTAGGGCGGTGGTATTGCGGAGGAAGGTTCTTCTGGTGGTTGGCATGAAGGATCGTATTCAAGATTCAGCGTTCAGGATTCAGGGAGTAGCGTTCAGGGGGAGGAGTGGCCTAAACGCTGAGCCCTAATCGACGATGGCTTTGGTGAAAAAAATGGTTACTTGTTCTTTGTTTGGTTGCTCCAAGGGGGAGACAATGCGGAAACCGAGGAATTCGGAGTCTACATTCCACCATTTGCTTTTGGGGATTTGAGGGTCGCGAGCCTGCCATTTGGCACTTGACTTTTCGCGAGTACGGCAGCCGGCCGCTTCGGTATAAGTGTCGAAGTGGCCACCGCGGACGGTGCGGGAGTGTTTGCGGGTGGGCACTAGCCAGGGGTCTTGAATGAAGGCTTGGACCTGCGTAAAGTAATCTGATTTGTAGTCGTCCAGTGTCCATTCTGAAACATTACCGATCATGTCGTAGAGGCCCCAGGCGTTGGGCTTTTTGAGGCCGGTTTTATGAAAAACCTCTTCACCGTTTTCGGAAAGCCAGGCTTGATCTTGTGCTGGAGTTCTGTCTTCGGTTGCTCCGGCCATGCAGGCGTATTCCCATTCTGCTTCGGTGGGCAGGCGGAAGAAGCGGCCGGTCTTTTGGTAGAGCCATTCGCAGTAGCGAAGGGCAGCTTGCTGGGTAACGTTCACTTGCGGGAAACCGCCGCGGGTTCCCATTCCGTAGGTAAAGTCGAGGTAGGGCGGTGAGGGGCGGCTGATGGCATCGGCACTGTAGGTTTGGTTTGTGCTTTCGTCGGTGTCGTTGTCGCGGCGGGCGAAAAGACGGTAGGCATCAAAGGTCACTTCATGGGTGCCAATGGAAAAGGGAGACAAGGTTACTTTTTGCTTGGTTTTGCCCATGTTAAAGGAGCCACCTTCTAGTTGGACCATAGTGAAACTTACCTCCGTTCCGGGCAGAAGAATAGTTTCAGCGGCCTGGGCGGCGCATAGGGCGGGTAAGGCTAAAAGAAAGAGTAATAATCTTGCCATTAAAAATGTCTTAGTAAACCAGTTTAGTAGGTAAGATAAAGACTTTCGGTGTGTTTTCCGGTGCTGTTTTTTGGCGCGGCCGCAGGTGCGGAGAAGGGTTGTAGGGGGTGAGTGTGGCGAGAAGAGTTTTGTTTTAAGCAAAAGGCAAAAATTTTTCAACTTTTTTCCCGTGCGGGAAAATTTCATGTGCGGGCCTTCTTACGGGCGCTTATTCTGAGACCAAGGTCTCGTTCTGCCTGAAAATGTAGCGGATGCAAACTGCCGCCAAATTCCTGCCTGTGGGGCTTAACAGTCCTTAAGAATTCTTAACCATTCCCTTGCGCAACATTGTTCGTCTTATGCGTTATAGCCCCCAAACCAACGAATCAAACTACCAAACTAACTTTTCTATGCGCACTATTCTCACCACCCTCGTTTTTGCCCTCGTCAGTACTTTTGTTTACGCCCAAACAGAAGCCGCAACACCTTCTAAAATAACACTTGGCCTTCGCGCTGGGTATGGTAATTCTGATATTCGTACGGACAGTGAATTTGATGCGGTAAGTGACCGCTTCGAGAGTACTTCCGCTCTGTCTTTCGGCGCTTTTGTAGACATCCCTTTCGGCAACATTATCAGCTTACGCCCGGGCGTAGAAATTAACCGCCGCGGTACGGTGCTCAATATTGATGCTGACCAGGACGTTTTTGGAATTAACGTCCCCCTGGGCGCTCAGGCGAAAACGCGCTTCACCTATGTGGATGTTCCGCTACTGATCCAGGCAAAGGTGCCAACTACTGGCGCCATTCAACCTTACGCTTTCGCCGGCGCCAGCCTCGGCTACGCTACTGGTGGTAATCTTAGGACTACGGCCACGGCAATTATTGAATTCAACCTCATGTCTACGGATATTGATCTGGAGAGCATCAACTACGAGCGCTTTCACGTTGCTGCTGTTGGCGGGCTTGGCGCAAAGGTTGCACTATCTCCTGCCTTCGGAGCCTTTATCGAAGGCCGTTTTGAGCAGAGCCTGACGGAGCCTTATGATGTACCGTTGGCCGCCGCAAAAACGGGCTTTAAGGGCTTGAACTTTGGCGCGGGCTTCACCTTCGCGCTCTAAGGACTACAACGAACAAAAACATTTTGGGGAAGCCCGGTGCCATTGGTGCCGGGCTTTAGCTTTTCATGGAAAGGAATGGGCATGCCTCAGGGGAATCCGGTGCTTCCCACCCGTATTCTACCCTGCTTTCCCGCCCGTTCGGGCGGGGGTAGAGGGGGAGCAGGAGGATACTTTTGCCAGGGTAAAACCGCTCCGTTATGCTTCGCATCTTGTTTGTCTTATTATCCCTTTTTTCTGCTCCGCTACTAAGCCAGTGTGAAAATGCGGGCCCTGACCTTCAGCCCCTTCTGGACCTGTTTCGAAGCACCGAAGGCTCAAATTGGCTCAACGCAACGGGCTGGCAACTTGGCGATCTTGGGTTGGACTGTGATTACTGTAACTGGCTAGGGGTGTCTTGTAATGCCGACCAGCGCGTGGTGCGGCTTGTTCTGCCTGATAACCGACTGCGGGGCACCTTGCCGGAAAGTATCAGTGACCTCACCGAGCTGTCAAATCTTAACCTGCAGCGGGCCAATATTGGTGGGAGTATTCAGGCATTAGAAGGCCTGTCGGGTATAGAGTTTCTAAACCTATACCAAGTTAATTATGCGGGGCCTTTTCCTGAGTTTTTGCTGGGATTTGAGTTGCTACGTGAACTAAACCTCGCTTACAACGAAATAACTGGCTCCATTCCGGACTTTTCGGTACACCCACAACTCAGAAAGCTCTATCTGGATGTAAATAACTTTACGGGGCCACCGCCAAGTCTTACGGGGATGAACAATCTGCGCGAAATAAGTATGCAGAGAAATGAGTTTTCTGGCCGAATACCTGAAAGCTGGAACCGGGCGAATTTGCCGGATTTGGAACTGCTAGATGTCCGCTTCTGCCAGCTGAATGGCCCCGTGCCAGTTTGGCTCGCGAGCTTAGCTGGTGTTACCCTGGACTTGGGGTTCAATCAGCTAAGCGGTTGTTATCCAGATGGCCTGCAGCCCTTCTGTGGTAATAACCCACCTGCCTTCGTTGGAAATGCTGGCCTGCCCAGCAATGGTGCCGACTGGTTCTTCGCCGGTCAGTTTTGCGAGGATGGAGAAAGCTGTCCACCCTGTCCGGAAGAACTCCTCATTACCCATGATTCCATCATGCATGATTACCGGGCCATTTACCCGAATTGCACGGACCTGGCGGGCAACCTTGTCGTAAGCGGCAACGAAGTAAGCGATTTGCGCGGCCTTGGTACGCTGAACTCTATTGGAGGCAATCTGATAATTGAAGACACTGACATCGCTGACTTAGAAGGCCTGAATACCGTAACGGATGTTGCCGGAGACTGGGTGGTGCGCAACGCCAGCCTCACCAGTATCCGCCCGTTAAAAGCTATTTCGGAAGTAGGGGGAAGCCTTGTCTTAAGGAACCTTCCGAATCTATCCGGAAATGGATTTTCCGCTGAGTTCTCCGCCTTAAGAAGGGTCGGGGAAGACTTTGTTGCGGACAATTTGCCTCAGCTCACCTCGCTGCAGTCTTTTGGTAACCTCAGTTTTGTTCCCGACTTGCTCCAACTCAGGGATTTAGATGCTATGACCACCTTCGACGGTCCCGGATACCTTAACATCCGGGAGGTCAATACATTCCAGATTTATAACAATGACCTGCTGGAACACGTAGATTACTTCCGGGACCTAGCCCTTCTTCACATTGAGAACCTGCTTATTGTCAACAACCCGGAATTGCGTAACCTTAATGGTTTTGATGAAGCCGGGCGTATAGATCGAGTGGCGATTTCCAATAATCCTAACCTGACCATCTGTGCCGTGCCGCCAGTTTGTCAGGGCTATGACCCGGATGACCCTTCCGTCCTGTTTTTCCAAAACAACGGCTACGGTTGCGAGAGTGCCGTGCAGGTGGAGCTTGCTTGTGAGGGAAACCTTCCGCTGCCCGTTGATTTACTGCATTTTGAAGGCTATGCTTCTGGTAAAGTAAACGAACTAAGCTGGACGGTAACCAACGAAACGAATCTTGGTTTTTTCGCCCTGGAGCGTTCTGTGGATGAAGGAGCAAGCTGGAATGAAGTAGAAAGGATTGTAGGCGCGGCCGCAGGTGCAGAGGAGGTTAATGCGGAGCAAGGCGCCGATGAAGTACGGTACGCTGCTATTGACAGAGCCCCCGCTCAGAAAACCATATATCGGCTTCGTATGGTAGATCTGGATGGTAGCTTCGTCTTTAGTCCCCTCATTTCTATTGAGCGGGAAATAGAAGCTGTGTTAAAGGTCGTACCTAATCCCAGTCATGGCCGTTTTTCCGTTGCTTTGCCAACGGACGAACCGGCCACACTACAGTTGTACAATACTGCTGGTAGAGAAGTATGGCGTTCAGCTTCCGACGGTGGACGTACCATTTTGGAAATAAACCCAAGGTTAGCTCCAGGTCTCTACTTTCTTCGGATTAATTCTGGAAATAAATTCTATACCGCTTGTATTTCAATACGTTAACGCTGGAAGAACTACGGCTTAACCCACATTGCACCTGCGGCCGCGCCCTTTTTAGATGAGCTACTCTGCTACTTAATGGTGATGGATTTATAGCCGTAATAGCGTAATAGGCTCCAGCGTGCGGTAGCGCTATAAATCTGCCTAATACGGTGCCTATCAATTCTAAGCCCCTGTGGAAAACTATTTGTTGGAAAAAGACGTCTCCTTCGTACCTTGTGCAAACGGCTTACAGAGTCATCTCCAACGTGCGGTAGCCCTATCATTCTGCCCACTATCACAGCTATTAATCTACCTAAATGGAATTCTGCCACCTCCACTGCCACACCCAGTACTCCCTCCTCGACGGTGCATCTGAGATCGGTACGATGATGGACAAGGCGGTTGCTGACGGTATGAAGGGCGTAGCACTGACTGATCACGGTAATATGTTCGGCGCCTTCAAGTTCGTCAACGAAGCCCGCAAACGGAACATCAAACCGATGATCGGTTGTGAATTTTACCTGGTAAAAGACCGCCACAAGAAGGCCTTTAGCCGCGCAGCGGGAGAGAAAGATAAACGCTACCACCAGCTGATGCTGGCCAAGAACAAAAAGGGATACCAGAACCTCTGTAAGCTTTGTTCTATCGGTTACATCGAGGGGCTTTACGGCAAGTACCCCCGAATCGATAAAGAACTGATCGAAAAGTACCACGAAGGGCTGATCGTAACGAGCTGTTGCATTGGCGCGGAAATTCCGCAACTGCTGATCGCCGGAAAAGATGAAGAAGCAGAAGAAGCCCTGAAATGGTGGCTCAATATCTTTGAAGACGATTACTACATCGAAATTCAGCGCCACCGGGGCATCGACGATATCGACCTCGGTAAAGACCGCGAAGGCCGTACGATCTATTCCGGCAAAAGCCAGGAAGACATCAACGTGAAACTAATGGCCCTGGCCATGAAGCATAACGTGAAGGTGATCTGTACTAACGACAGCCACTACGTTGAGGAAGAAGACTACCAACCACATGATCTTCTGCTCTGCGTAAATACAGGCTCCCTGAAGGAAGACCCCAAGCGTTTTAGCTTTCCCAGTTCGGACTTCTACTTCAAGAAGCAGATGGAGATGGCCAACCTCTTCCACGATCATCCGGAGAGTGTAGCCAATACGATGGAGGTCTACGATAAGATTGAAGTACTTACGCTGGCGCAGGACGTACTACTGCCCAACTTTCCCATGCCTGCGGAGTTCAAAACCCAGGATGATTACCTCCGTCACCTCACTTATGAAGGGGCGATGAAACGCTATGGGGAAATCAATGAAGTAACCCGCGAACGGCTTGACTTTGAGCTGGACGTTATCAAAGCCTCTGGTTATCCGGGGTATTTCCTCATCGTGCAAGACTTTACCACTGCGGCCCGGGAGATGGGCGTGAGTGTAGGTCCGGGCCGGGGCTCCGCCGCCGGCTCCGCCGTCGCTTATTGCGTCGGGATTACTAACGTTGATCCCATCAAGTACGACCTCCTCTTCGAGCGATTCCTGAACCCTGAGCGGGTGTCAATGCCCGATATTGATATTGATTTTGACGACGTCGGCCGCCAGAAGGTAATTGACTACGTAATCGATAAGTACGGCCAGGAACAGGTAGCTCAGATCATCACCTACGGTACGATGGCCGCCAAATCCAGCCTCCGCGATGTAGGTCGGGTAATGGACGTTCCGCTGAGCGAAGTAGACCGCGTAGCCAAATCATTTCCACAGCAATTAGGCGCCAGTCTGAACCACGTGCTGGCCGATGGAGACATCCACCCTAAGTTGAAAGGCAAAATGAACGGTGAAGATGTTGACAAAGCCTACGCTTTCCGTGACCTCGCCCAACAGAATGACCAGATCGGTGAAATGATCCGTATGGCCAAGAAACTGGAAGGTTCGATCCGTAACACCGGCATCCACGCCTGTGGTGTTGTGATCACCCCGGACGATGTGACGGACTACGTGCCCGTTACGGCGGACAAAGAAACTGGGATGTACATCAGCCAGTTCGACAACTCCGTCGCCGAAGACGCCGGACTGCTGAAGATGGACTTTCTGGGGCTAAAAACCCTGACCATCATCAAGGACGCGCTCCGGATGATCAAGGAGAACCATGATGTCCACATTGACGTGGACGAACTCCCGCTCGATGACCTCAAAACCTACGAGCTCTTCCAGCGTGGAGAAACCAACGGCATCTTCCAGTATGAGTCTGGTGGGATGCAGAAGCACATGAAGAACCTCAAGCCGACAACATTCGACGACTTGATCGCCATGAACGCACTCTACCGCCCCGGCCCGTTGGAGTATATCCCGGAGTTTATTGAGCGTAAGCACGGTCGGAGCCCGATTGTGTACACGCTTGACGCCGAAGAGCAGTACTTGAAGGAAACCTTCGGGATTTACGTTTATCAAGAGCAGATCATGCTCCTTTCTCAGTCCATTGCCAATTTCTCTAAAGGTGAGGCAGATGTACTGCGTAAGGCGATGGGTAAGAAGAAAAAGGACGTACTCGATAAGATGTACCCCAAATTCGTAGAGGGAGGTACCGCTAACGGCCACCCCGAAGAAAAGCTTGGTAAGATCTGGAAAGACTGGGAAGCCTTCGCCTCCTATGCCTTCAACAAATCCCACTCTACCTGCTACGCGCTAGTGGCCTACCATACGGCCTACCTTAAGGCTCACTACCCGGCGGAGTATATGGCTTCGGTGCTTACGCACAATAAGTCTGATCAGACCAAAATGAGCTTCTTTTTGCGCGAATGCCGCAGTCTTGGGGTTCCCGTACTTGGCCCTAGTGTGAACGAAAGCAAGGGAGAGTTTGCGGTGAATAAAGACGGCGCCATCCGTATTGGTATGACGGCACTCAAGGGCGTTGGAGAAGGCCCCGTTGAAGCCATTTTGGAGGCCCGCAAGGAGGGAGACTTTGAGAGCATGTTTGATATGCTGCTGCGGATCGAGCCCGGAACGGTGAACAAGCGGGTGTTGGAAGCGCTGGTAGATGCTGGTGGTTTTGACTGTTTCGAAGAAATGCACCGCGCCCAGTACTACGCTCCGACGCCAAAGTTTGATTCCTATCTGGAAGACGCGGTGAAAACAGCCAACGGAACCATCGCCCGCCAGGCGGAGGCGGCCAGTTCGCTCTTCGCCGCCGTGCAGGACGAAATCCGGGTAGACCCGCCAATCCCGCCCGAGGCAAAACCCTTCTTGCTGCCCGAGAAACTCAACCGCGAGAAGGAGGTGACCGGCATTTACGTCTCCGGCCACCCACTAGATGGTTATAAGATGGAGATCGACAACTACGTCACTTGCTCACTAGGGGAACTCAACCCACAGAAGTACGGTCGCAGCACGGTCAAACTGGCCGGAATGATTGTTGGCGGCCGTCACCTGGTAAGTAAGAACGGTAATGGTTGGGGCATCTTCGAGTTAGGAGACTATGATGAAACCATTGAGTTCAAACTATTCGGCGAAGACTACCTTAAGTTCAAGCACGTGCTTAATCACGGTACGGCACTATTCCTAACCGCTACCTTCCAGAAGAAGTGGCAGAGTGATGAACTGGAACTGAAAATCTCAGAGATCAAACTCCTCGAAGGAGTAGGAGAGGCGCTCACCTCCGCCATCGTCCTGAAAATGCCGTTAGAAGAATTGACCGAAGCCAAGGTCGTCCAGCTGGATGACCTCTGCCAGCGGTTCCAGGGAGACGCTAAGCTGCGCATGGTCTTTTACGACCGGGAAGACGACTCCAAACTCAAGATGTTCTCACTTAAACGGACCGTTCAGCCGGATACCGACTTCGTGAAGGAAATCGAGCGGATGGGAATTAAGTACCGGCTGGAAGGAGTTGGATAAAGTAACTTTCCCAACCCTTTCATCTCTCAGCACATCTTAGGAGAAACTTACCCGATGAATAAGGTTCTTCTCCTGGTTGGACACCCTGACGCCGAATCCTTCAATTTTGCCCTGGCAGATGCTTACGAGCGTGGCGCAAAGATCGCCGGAGGCGCCGAAGTACGCCGAATAAACATCCGTGATCTCAACTTTAACCCCAATCTGGAATTTGGCTACGGGAAACGTACCGAACTGGAGCCAGACCTGTTGGCGGCTTGGGAAGACATCAAATGGGCCGATCACCTCGTCTGGATTTATCCCGTTTGGTGGGGCTCCGTTCCAGCCATCATGAAAGGGTTTATTGACCGAGTATTTTTACCGGGCTTAGTATTTCGGAAACACGAAAATTCCAAGACAACGTGGGATAAACTGCTCAAGGGGAAAACGGCCCGGCTGATCAGTACGCTGGATCAACCTGTTTGGTACTATCGCTTAGTTAATGGTCGCCCCAGCTACCACGCTATGAAAAAAATGACAATGAACTTTACCGGTGTGCGAAAGGTGAAGAACACGACCATTGGACCCGTAAGACTCTCGACCGACAAGTGGCGATCAGCCCAGCTGAAAAAGGTAGAGAAGTTGGGTAGAAGAGAAGGCGTATAGGGCGCGGCCGCAGGTGCAGTGAGAGGATGAAGACTTTAATTCGATCTCTATTATTGAGGGCTAAGCAAATGTCTTATGCATTAATATTTATTTTGTAGGTATTGGTCGAAAAAGCTTTACCCGTCGAATACAGATCCATATTCTCACATCATTGGACATTTTGGCTCCTTCTCCGTCGAGCCTTGGGCGAGACGTGTAGGAGAGGAGGAGGGGAGAGGCAGAAATTCAAACCTCTAAGAAGCCGAGAAGCGAAATGCCCAGTAGCCTGCCATGTTTTACGTTCAAAAGAAAACAATATGAAAAAGATATTTTTACTTCTGGGATGTGCACTATTCCTGTTTTCGTGCAATATGAATCCCAGCAAAGAGGCCCGGATCCAAAAACTTGAAACTGAAGTTCAGCAAACGACGGACAAAATCAGCAAGCTTGAAAATAGGTTAGAAATGCTTGAAGCGACGAATGCAGGACTCAGATCCAAGCTCCTTGAAATTGAAAATAAGCAAAAATAGTAGAGAAAAGTTCTCCCTTGAAGCGCAGTATTCTGACCATTTCCTTTAATGTAACTTGTCGTTAAACCTTGTGTTTCTCCTCAAAACCTTGTATTTTTGAAAGCAAAACTATCGAAGGGCTGTCTGACCTAGCCCCCATCAAGTATTATCGCTTTCAAAGCTCCCAAATGAAGTTCCTATCTTTCTTGTTGCTCCTTTTTGTTCTTCTCGTAAATCCACTTTCTGCACAAAAGAAAGCGCAACCTTCACCCGTAAAACTCTTGGTCGGCGGAGCATTAGAACTGGGCGGAGACCGCACCGGTTGGGTAAAAAACGACAAACACGAATTTGACATCATTCGCGGAGCGCAGGGTGTTTCGCTTACTACCGGTATTCAGTTTCGGCCGAAAGCTATGGATCGGATTATGGTACACGCCACCGTCGGCTACAAATACTGGCGCACCTTCACGGACGGGGCGCACGTCCGCATGACACGGATACCACTGCACCTGACGGCGCACTACTGGCTAAACGACAACCTTAGGGTGGGCCTGGGAGTGCTGACCGACCGTAATGTCCGTTTCCGAGGTGATGGGTTAGGGGCGGACCTGGACTACGACCCCTCCTTTGGGACCAAGGCCGAGATCGGCTGGCGCAACCTGGCCCTCGGCTATACCCGGATGCGTTACTACGGCGCAACCGACCGCGATCGCTGTGCTGGTGGTCTGGGCCTGACTTATTTGGTGGCCCTTTAAGACCTGTCAACTTTGATCAATTGGTCTTTTGCGAAGTCAGGCATTAAGGCCTCAAATTTGTCATATACCGCTTTCGGGATACCGAGGTCACCGAGGTAGATTTCTGTAGTCGCTGGAAGATCAATCAACACCTTTTTGTGGGCAGCCAGGGCCAGTACCTGATCGGCCTGAAAGATATCTGCTGGGTTCGAGCTGGTAACGCCAGTAGGAATATCTAATGATATTTTAAAAGCTGATGACTTATTGGCTTGGTGAATGGCCAATTGGAAATTGCGTCGTAGTGGTAGCTTTTGGGAGAACCCTAAGTAAGCATCTACCCATACGTCGGGGGATTTTGGGCAGCCATAACTGGCCCCAAAGGCCCGGGCGCGTTCCAGCTGGGAAACAGGCAGCGCTTTGGTGATGTCAGTAGGTAGATCGAGCCGAACGTGATAGCCCCATGCGGCGAGCCGACGAGCGCAGACAAGCCCCCCGCCACCGTTGTTTCCGTTTCCGCAACCGATAAGAATTGTAGCGCCTGGATTGGCAGATCTGGCGACGAGGCGCGCAAGTTGCAGGCCCGCATTCTCCATCATTAACGCAATGGGAAGGTGATATTCTTCGACAGCGTAGTAGTCCATCTGCCTGAAGGCTTCAAGAGAAAGGGGCGTGTGTAGAATCATTTGCTTTATGCTTTGGGCGTAGTATACAAAGTAAGCAGTTGAGAACGGTGAAATCAGAGTCGGAATTAATCCTCTGGCTCAGGGTTAATCCACCACCAAAACCAAAGCCCCCCGAGGGCGTAAGCGAGATAGTCCCACCAATCCCGAACAAAGGCAGGTTGCCAACGGGGGAAACCTTCTTCGAAAAGGATGGACAGTACTGTTCCGGCCACAACGACCTCTAGCACCCCGAGCCGTTCAACCCCATAAATGTATTCGGCTTCTGCCATCCATAAACCCAGAATTACGGGTAAACAAAGAACGGGGTCGAGGTAAGCATCAACGTAGGGAGTATGCCAACCCAGGCCATACTGTACAAGCTGGTGAAGAGCGAATATCGCAAAGGCAATATACCATCCGGGACGTGATAAAGTTTCCATCAGGCAACGGCAAGAAAAGCGAAGAATAGCCCCAACAGTATAAGGGGAGACATCGCCAGTAATACCAGTATACCGATTACTCGCACCAGTATCTTAGCCGCACCTACCCAAAAGGGGTCTTCGGCGTTGATAGTGGAAAGGTTGTTCCACCACTTGTAGGCAGATTTTGCCCGATCGGCTAAGACTTCGCCTGGTTTTTCTGGGTGGCCTTCTGGGTGGGTATTATCGGGCATGGCGGGGAGGTTTTAGAACGGCAAAAGAAGGTTTTTTGCGTAATCAGTATACTTATTCCAACGCGATGAACCCGGAATTCGTTCGGGCGAGAGGGAATATGAGTTGCCCCAAAGTATAGGGAATGTTTCTAGAGCATCCGCTTGCCTAACGTAAAGCTAGCATTCACTTTTTTATCCAAAAAATTAGGAGGCAATTGTTTTTAAAGCAACCACTTCGATAAATCCATAGTCCTTAACTTACCCATTCTTAAAATCCACCACTATGTACCTGCGTCCGCGCCTGAAAATGATGATGGCACTTGCCATTCTCGCCTTCACCCCTTTACTCCCTTCTACTTTTACCTCCTTACTCCAGGCTCAGGAGGCCCGCTTGCTCCGCCAGCCGAACCTTGGGCCGGACCGCATCGCCTTTGTCCATGGCGGCGACGTATGGACCGCAGCCACTGATGGCAAAGACGTGCGACGCGTCACCAGTACCCCCGCCGTAGAAAATCGACCTCACTTCAGCCCCGACGGTAAGTGGCTCGCCTTTACCTCCAACCGCGCGGGCGGCACGGCCGTCTACGTGGTTGCTGCCATGGGCGGCATGCCCAAAAAGCTTACATGGCACCCTTCTGGTGCCTCCGTTCGTGGCTGGCATCCCGACGGCGATCGCATCCTTATCGCCAGCAGCCGTAATACAGCACCGGTGCCTTACAATCGCCTTTACACGGTCTCCGCCTCCGGCGGAACCCCTGAATTACTGCACGAACAGTGGGGCTACGACGGCTCCTTTAGCGGTAATGGCAAGTTGATCGCTCTCGATAAAATGTCCCGTTGGGATGGCGAATGGCGCAATTATAAAGGAGGTCAGAATACACCCCTGATCATCCTCGACCCCGCCACCGGAGCGGAAACTTTATTACCTCATGATAAAACTACCGATGTGCAACCCAACTGGATGGGCGGTGAGGTTTTCTTCCTGTCTGACCGCGATTGGACGATGAACGTCTGGGCCTATAACGTGAAGACCAAAGCAGTGCGCCAGGTGACCAAATTCAAAGAAACAGATGCTAAATGGTTAGATGCGCGCGATGGCCAACTGATCGTAGAGCAAGCCGGCTACCTTCATATGGTTAACCCAGAAACGGGTAAGGCGAAAAAACTCTCCATCAATGTCGTTGGCGATTTCCCCTGGGCAGCTACTGGTTGGGAGGACGTCTCCCGCCGAGCGAGTTCCATTTCCCTTTCGCCTACCGGCAAACGCGCTGTAATGGGCGCGCGCGGAGACATCTTCACCGTACCCATCGAAAAAGGCGATGCTCGTAACCTGACCCAAAGTTCTGGCGCTGCTGATCGCGCGCCACTTTGGTCGCCAAAGGGCGATAAACTCGCTTGGTTCTCAGATGATGACGGTACGGGCTATGCCCTTTACCTCACCGATCAAACCGGCAGAGGCGACCGCCGAAAAATCAGTATCGGTGAATCTAAAATGGCCTGGACACCCGCCTGGAGCCCTGACGGAAAGATGATCGCTTTCGTAGATGACGATATTCGCCTGCGGGTGGTTGACGTAAAAGCCGGAACAATAAAAACTGCCGATACGGGTACGTCTAACCTCGACCGCTGGCGCACCGCGCCCGTCTGGAGCCCGGATTCTCGCTACCTCGCTTACGTGAAATCCGCCTCCAATAACTTCCGCCAACTCATGAGCTGGAACAGCGAAAACGGAGAGATCAAAGCCCTAACCAATACCTTCGCTGACGCCTTTAGCCCAGCGTGGGACCGTGACAAAAAGCACCTCTACTTCCTGGCTAGTACCAATACCGCCCTTGGCTCCGGCTGGGCCAATACCAGCTCCATGCAGGCCGAACCGAGCTACGCCGCCTACGTGATGGTGCTCCGTAACGACGAAGAATCCCCCTTCATTCCCGAAAGCGATGAAGAGAAAGTAAAGGAGGAAAAAGAAGAAGGGGATAAGGAAGAAAAAGGGGAAGAAAAGAAAGACGAAAAGGGCGCGGCCGCAGGTGCAGAAAAAGGTAAAGAAGCAAAGGACGATAAGGAGAGTAAAGCCAAAGAGAAGAAAGACGAAGGCGTTCGCATCGACTTCGACGGCCTCGAGCGCCGCATCATTTCCCTGCCAGTGAAGCGTGGTAATTACGTCGGCACTGAAGCTGGACCCGCAGGAACCCTCTTCCTCGCCCTCGCCCGGGAAGACAGCCCCGGTAACGCCCTGATGAAGTTCACCCTCAAAAAACGGGAAGCCAAAGAGTTTGCCTCCGGCGTCTACAGCTTTTCTGTCTCTGCCGATGGTAAAAAGATCCTGGTCAACGCCAGTGGCAGCTGGAAGGTTGCCGGAACGGGTGGCCCCAACGCCAAGAGCGGAAAATCCCTACGACCTAAACTGATGATGAAACTCGACCGTATGGCAGAGTGGAAACAAATGTTCGAGGAAGCCTGGCGCTACGAACGCGATTACTTCTACGACCCGGAACTGCATGGCCGCGACTGGAACAAGGTGTACGAACGCTACGCTCCGCTGGTGCCACACATCCGCCACCGTGCTGACCTTAGCTATATCCTCGATCAGGTGAACGGTGAGCTTTCAGTAGGCCACAGCTTCGTCTTTGGTGGAGATTTCCCCAGTACCGAGCCTTCCCGCGTTGGCCTCCTCGGAGCTGACCTGGCGGTGGAGAACGGCCGCTGGCGCATCACCCGTATCTACAACTCGGAGAGTTGGAACCCTGGCCTGAGCAGCCCGTTGGATCGCCCCGGCCTCAAGGTGAAGGCGGGTACTTACCTTGTCGGTGTCAACGGTCGTGAGCTTACCGCCGAAGACAATCCTTACGAGTTTATGGATGGAACGCGCGGTGAGCAAACGGTACTCCACGTTAATGATGCTCCCGCTTTTGCGGACAATAAGGAAGTGGTCGTTGAACCCATTCGCTCCGAAAACGCCCTCCGCCAGCGCGCCTGGGTAGAAGACAACCGCCGCATGGTGGACGAGCTCTCCGACGGAAAACTCGCCTACATTTGGGTGCCGAATACCTCCGGTTCCGGTTTTGTGAATTTCAACCGTTACTACTTTGCCCAGCAGGACAAGCTGGGGGCCGTAATTGACGAACGCTTCAACGGAGGTGGCCTGCTGGATGATTATATGGTTGACCTCATGACCCGCTCGCTCCGCGCCGCGATCACCAACGAAGTTGCGGGGGGTAAGTCTTTCCGCCTACCAGCCGGCATCCTCGGCCCGAAAGTGCTGCTCATCAACGAACGGGCGGGCTCCGGCGGCGATTTCTTCCCTTGGGTTTTCCGTCAGCAAAAAGCAGGGAAACTGATTGGGGCAACCACTTGGGGCGGTCTCGTAAAATCATCCGTCCACTACGGCCTGGTGGATGGTGGTGCACTTACCGCGCCCGACAATGCCGTTTTTGACCCCGTAGCAGGCAAGTACATCGGTGAGAATACCGGTATTGCACCAGACATCGCTGTGCGTCAGGATGCCAAAGCCCTCGCGGCGGGCAAAGACCCGCAGCTGGAGCGCGGCGTAAAAGAACTGATGGAGGCACTGAAAGGACTAAAGGTTAATCCAGCTACGCGGCCTAAGCATCCTACTCCGGCGGTTAAGAACTAGCGCTCCCCGGCCGATACTGCTTCCGGCAGTGAGCGGTCTGAGCACGCTCCGAGTGCGCTGGTATCCCCTGTTTGGTTGGTGAAAAGCCACCTGGAAGGAGATTAAGGGATGCCGTGAAAATAACTTACGCTTTTTGACCGTCTTATTTTGCCCTCATCGCACTTAAAAATTCTTTCCGTAGCTATGGCTATGCAAAGAATTTTTAAGTGCGATGAGAACAAAAGCGCCAGGTCATACCACGAAGTAGCCGCGAAGCGAAACCAGTAAGTTATTTTCACGGCATCCCTAGCGCGCGCATTCAGAGAATGCGCGGACCGCTCGCGCACGGAGTGCGCATCGACCGGAGGGACTTATCTTGCGGCCATGCAATTAACCATCCTCCACGAAGGCCAGGGCTACGTCGTGCTCGACAAACCAGCGGGCATCGCCGTAGAAAAGAACTTCAACAACGATACCGTGGAGGCGCGGGCGCTGGTGCAGTGGAGAAGACCGAGGAGCACGAAACTTCCCTTCGTTGGCATCGTTCACCGCCTGGACCGGCCGGTCTCCGGCTGTCTGATGGTCGCGAAGAATAAATCCACCCTTCGCTTGCTGAACAAAGCCTTCGAAGAAAAGAAGGTGGACAAAACTTACCTGGCTCGAACCGCTGCTCCGCTCCCTTCCGAGAAAGGCAGCCTGAAACATTACCTCGCCCGCGACCGCATGGGGCGGCGAGCGGTCGCCTCCAAACGCCCACTCGCCGGAGCTAAAGAATCGTTGCTGCGCTACCAACTAGTTGGTCGTGTTGAAGAAGACTATCTCTACGAAATTAAGCCGATCACCGGCCGTTTTCACCAGATCCGGGTCCAGCTTGCTACCGCCGGAGCCCCCATCGTTGGCGACGTCGCCTACGGCTCCGAGCGGGCGTATTTGCCGGAGTGTATTTGCTTACGGGCGGTTCGGATTGTTTTTTTGGACCCACACAGTGGAGAGCGGGTGGCGGTTGAAGGGACTACGGTTAAGTGGGGAAGTGGTTTGATTTAGCCAGCTTCTTCCGCTAGCCTTCGCTTCCGGTACCCAACGGCCCCTCGCCAAACTAAAAAGCAAAACGCGGCCACCCCGATCGTCAGGTAGAGGTAATTCAATTGCCCCGTCTTCCCGAATACCGCCAGAAAGGGTACGCTGACGAGGAAAAAAGTTGGTACTTCATTCCAGAGGCGGAGTTGCCAGTCTGACCACGGCCGGGCACCGGCCGCCATGGGAAGCATCAGTTTTTTCTTGGTGTAGAGTTGGTACACTAGTATTAATACGACGAAGAGCAATTTAACGTGTAGCCAGCCTGGCGTCCCACTTTGCAGGTAGCCCGGATTAAACGCAATCATCGTCAGCCCCGCAACCCAGGTAATCATCATCGCCGGATTGACGATGATGCGGTAGACCCTGGCGGCAGTCGCGGCGTATTCTTCGTGCAGAATCTCTTTCTTCAGCCGGTTGCGGACGGCATCGGGGCCATCACCCGCAACGGGTTCGATGTTCTCGGTGTCGGCATGGTTCACGAGTACCCGGCCGAGGTAGAACAAGCCCGCAAACCAGGAAATGAAGCCAACGACGTGGAGGGTCTTGGCGATCAGGATGATGTTACTAATCATGGGGCGAAGGTAGGGTGGGGCGAAGGAAGTAATGTTAGGAGTACGTCAAAGACCCGGAGGGTCGCCTAGCCTAGCGAGGGGTGGAGGCTGGGGCCGTAGGTCCCGCCGCAACCCCTCGCTAGGCCGCCTGTCGCCCCTCGCCCGCCCGCAACCCCTCGCCCGTAGGAGCCCCGCCAGAAACCTCCCCTTGCACCTGCGGCCGCGCACAAAAAGTACTCAGCTGAATCAAGAATCGAGAATCGCCCATCGAGAATCGAGAATTGAAGCCTACCTTCGCCGCCTTAAACCAACCTCTAAAGAAAAAACCAAGTCTTGTCTTTTACCGCTGAGATACTTTTCAACTTCGAGTTCCGCAACGGCATCTACTTGCCGAAAGCCTTAGTTGCTGGCCGTAATACGGCCGGAAGGTTGACAAAGGTGCACCAGGCGGCCAAAGCCTCCGGCTTGGGCATCCATAATATTCAACTGACGGCCCCGTTGGAACGTGCCCTGGCCCTCGCTGAAAGCCTGCGGGAGAAAAATATAGCTGAAACCCACCGCAAGGGCGCTAAAAAGGTGCCGACGCTTCCGGGCTTGCTCTCGGACAAGAATAAAGACCGCAACCTCGTCGTCCGCTACATCCATCACCGCTCGGCGGAGCTGCTGGAGCTTTGCCGAATGCACGGCTACGCGGTGGCCATTAGCTTGCCGCCCCGCAAAGAACCACAGGATTACCTGGTGCCTTTCGCCAAGAAAGCGCCCAGGCCGCAGCTTAAATTCATCATCGATGAGGACGGTATCAATTACCAGTTTCGCCTGCTTGATGCAGAGGGTAAGACCTCTCCACTGCGCTTTCACGATATCCGCGTGATTACCAATCACCCGACGCCCGGCTGGCTGGCGCTCGATAAAGAGTTCGTCCAAATCGGCGAACTTAACGGTGATCAGATCAAACCATTTCTAACCCGCGACGGCGTTCAGGTGCCACCGGAGAAAATGGAAAAATACTGGCGGGAATTTGTTGTTCGTCTGGCGGAACGCAACAGCATTGAAGCCGAAGGCTTTCAGTACGGAGAGGTCCATACGCCGGAAAAACTTCGTATTGCTGTGCGTCCACATCCCTTTGAAGGGAATTATTATTTATATCCAGAATTCGTCTATGGTCGTAAGTTCTTCCCGCTAGGGGATCCACGGACTACTGCGGTAGACCATAACACTAAGCCGCCGTTTCGTCTTACGCGGATCGTTCGCGATCCTGAGCAGGAGCGTGAACTTTTGCAACCTCTGCTTGACCTCGACCTGACGCGTATTCCGGGCAATAACGCCCTGAAAACAGAAAGCGAGGACGTGTTTGCTGCCCTTCGCTGGCTATTGCAAAAGGAAAGTGATCTTCGGGCAATGGGCATCGAAATTGTTCCACCGGAGGAGGCGGGCAATCGCTTTAGCGTCCACGAAGGCACGGTGAGCCTGGAGGTAGCCGAAGATAATGACTGGCTTGACCTGAAGGGCATAGTGGTGGTAGGGCCACACGAAATACCGTTTGCCAAGCTGGTACGTTTTATCCAGAAGGAAGAACGCAAATTTCCACTTCCAGACGGCGATATATTCCTGATTCCGGAGGAGTGGTTTGCGCGCTACCGGCCCGGTCTTCAGTTTGCCAAGGTGGAAGGCAAGAAGGTGAAAATGGCCCGTTCTCAGGCACCCTTGCTGGCACCGCTCGGCCTGGAAGTAGGAGATGCCGGCCACGCCGATGCGATGGCCGAGGCGTTTAGCCCCAGCCCGAAACTCAAAGCGACTTTACGGCCGTATCAGTTGGAAGGCGCTCGTTGGCTCGTTCGCCACTACCACGAGCTGCTGGGCGCTTGCCTGGCCGACGATATGGGACTGGGTAAAACACTGCAGACCATCGCCGTGCTGCTGTACGCGAAAGAGCGTTTAGCAGGCGCGGCCGCAGGTGCAGGGGAAGGTTTTAGTAGCAATGAACCGGCTCCGCAGCTAGATCTATTCGCCGCCCCCGCTGCCGATGAAGAATTCCTCCAACCGCTCAAAGCCCTCATTGTACTCCCCAGCTCCCTGGTATTCAACTGGCGCAACGAGCTGGATCGCTTTGCCCCTAGCCTCACCGTTGAAGCGCATACGGGGCAAAACCGAACCAAAGACGCGCGCATCCTGCGCCGCTTTGATGTACTACTGACAACCTACCAGACCGCCCTGCGCGATGTCAAAATCCTGGAGGAAATCGATTGGGAGTACATCGTTCTGGACGAGAGCCAGCAGATCAAGAACCGCCAGAGCAAGGTCTTCAAGGCCCTCAACGAGCTGAACGCCAAGCACCGCATCAGCCTCTCCGGTACGCCGATTGAGAACTCTCTTTCCGACCTCTGGAGCCAGATGCAGTTCATCAACCCCGGTCTGCTGCGCAACTTCGCTTTCTTCAAGAAGGCCTTCATCACCCCCATCGAGGTACACGACGATGAGAAGAAGAAGGAACAGCTCCGAAAGCTGGTTACCCCGCACCTGCTCCGCCGGACCAAAGAACAGGTCGCCCCGGACCTCCCCGACCTTGACGTTCAGGTATTCTATTGCGAAATGACGAAAGCGCAACGGAAGGCTTACGAACAGGAAAAGTCAGCCGCACGCAACGCCCTGCTCGGCAGCTTCGCCCCGAACGACGGGCAGTACAAAATCCGCGTCGTCCAGACCCTAACCCGTCTCCGCCAGCTCGCAAACCATCCGGTGATGATGGACGCGCAGTACGACAAAGATTCCGGGAAATTTGGCGAGGTTTACGAACAGTGGGATACTGTTCGCCGTGCCGGAAACAAAGTGCTCATCTTCTCCAGTATGGTTAAGCACCTCGAACTCTTCCGGGAAAAACTGCTGGCCGCCAACGAACCCCACGCCTGGATCACGGGATCGGTTAACGCTAAAACCCGCGCCAACGAGGTAAAGCGCTTCCAGGAAGACCCCACGGTGCAGACCTTCTTTATCTCCATCAAGGCGGGCGGAACGGGTCTTAACCTTACTGCTGCTGATTACGTCTTCATCCTCGACCCCTGGTGGAACCCAACCATTGAAGACCAAGCCATCGCCCGCGCCCACCGGATCGGGCGTACGGGCAACGTCTTCGCCCGTAAGTTCCTGAGCAAGGACACCATCGAGGAGAAGATCAATAAGCTGCAGCAACGCAAAAAGCAGCTGGCTGAGGACATCATTGGTGCCGGCGGTGGGCTGGACTTTGACAAGGCTGAGTTGGAGTATCTTTTGGATTAGCCCCGGAGCGAACTGCCTCCGGCAGCGAGACCGGTCCGATTTGCCTCCGGCAAAGAGTAGACTTTATACTTCGAGCAGCAGTAGAACCTCACAGAGTTGAGAACCATGGTTTACAACCAGTTCATGCTGAGCACAACTATTGCTGCTATTGTTAACAAAGAGAGCTGCATCACCGGAGGTGATTTAGGCCAGTCTCGCTGCCGGAGGCAGCTCACTCCAAGAGGCCTGGCCTTGCCGCTCGCAAAGCAGCGAGCTTAGGCGCAATAAACCGCTGGCAAAATGGTCGCTCGGGGTTCGTTCGGTAATAGTCCTGGTGCTGGGGTAAAGAGGGCTTGAAGTCTGCAAAAGGGTAAACCTGGGTAACCAACGGCTCCGCGATGTCTGCCGCCAGCCTGGTCAGTATTTCTTCGAAACGACCTCCATCTTCGGACGAAAAAGCGTACACCGCCGAGCGGTAGCGGTGCCGCAGGCCGTGGTTCTTCGTCGCGGCGTGCGTTTCCAGATGAACGCCGATGAGGTCTTCAGCGGCTATCACGATCGGGTTGTAGTGTACAATCACCGCCTCGGAAAATGCATCGTGGGGTGGGGTAGAAGCTACCCAGCCCTGCTCCACTCGTTCTACGCCTCGGAGGGAAACGAAGACACCTTCGGTGCACCAGTGGCAACCGCCACCGAGAGCTATTTTGTGGAGTTCCATATTTAGGGAAACAAAAGGAATTACCGGATGGTTACGGTTGGTTTTAACTACCAACCAGTTCCGCCAATCGTGCCCGTAGTTCAGCAACCGCCACTGGCTTATACTCCAAAATTTCTGCGGACTCGGCCTGAGCTGCTCCGACTTTTTTATGGGCCATCACTAGTTGTCCGTTACGAACCTGGTAAGCAATTACTTGATAGCTGAGGTCGCGGGGTATGCCGGGGTTGACCCAGGTGCCACCTTCGCGGTACCCATAAGGTATAACGGAGCGGCGGTCATCCGGTAGAAGCATGACTTGCGCCTTTTGGTCGCTTTCCGGAAGGCTGGCCAGTACTTGTACAAGTTCTTCTTCATCGTAAAACATATCGCAGTTGGCCCAGCCCAGGTTGGTGAGGTTGAAGAAATAGCGTTGTAAACCAGACTCTTGCCCCGTAAGGTCGTTTGCACTTACGAGACTTTCTTCGAGTTCTTTCATCTTCATACTCCGGTACTTCTCGTAAGCCTTTCGGCGGGCTTCGAAGATAGCGAACATCTCCCGGCTGACCTGGCCCATAACGATCTCTTTTTGGCGTTGAAGTTCTCCTTCAAATTCAGCAGATTTGGCTTCGAAGTCAAGTCTCTTTTTCTCGTTTAGCGCGGGGAGGTTATCCCGGTAAGTAACGGAGTTTAAGTAGTGTTTTTGCTGACGATCATAACGTTTTTGTGCTTGTAGCCTTTGTTGGTGAGTAAGGGCTGCCCGGCGTTTGGCGGACATGAATATCTTTTCACTTCCACGCGGCTTGTAGACAATTTCAGAGGTGTCAATCAGTTCTGGTTTTTTACGTAATCGATAGGTGGCAGGGTCTTGGTATTCTGGCGTTTTGGGCCTCGGGTTCGATCTTAACCAGGAGAGGTAGTTAATCCCTGCCCTGTGCTTGAGGATGTCTGGGCGGAGGTCTGTTCTATCAACAACTTCCGCCAGGTAATCAACTTGTCCTTTTACCTCTTTTTGGAATTCTTCGTACGTCTTGGTGCTTGCTGGGAGTGGAAAAAGCCTGGTTGCTGATGACTGCAATCCGCGGCCGGTAAGCGTCCAATCGGTTGGAGTGCCTGCCTCGTCGTGGCCCGCGCCGACGAAGAGTTTCATTTGTTCGTTAAAATTTTGTGTGGGGATGGAAGAGGCCAGTTTTGCGCCTTCTTTGAGTTGTAGTTCGCGGCCAGCAGCGTCGGTGGCGGTTAGTTTGATCATTCCTCCGGTTTCGAGGGGGCGGTTTCCGGAGGTTGTGGTGAGACCAGCAATGAGCATATCGGAGAGGTCGTAAGCCTCGATAAGTTCGATGGTGACCGGGCCGTTTACTAGCTTACCGTCGGGACCAACGAGGCTGTTGGGATCAATGATGAAGACACCTCCTTGATCTCCACGCACAGTTTGTCGTACAGTCGGATCATCAATAGTAAACGACTGCAATTGCTCTGCGCGGGCTTGCTTGATGGCCATGTCAGCGCTTTCCCAGTGGGTAACGGTCGCAACCAGATCGACGCGGCGGTCGTTCTGGCGTTCCGAGTCGTCGGTCGTGTTTTGGCGCGCGCGCTGTTCACCGTAGCTGAGTACTTCCGAGGTTGTGGGTACTACGCTTTGTCGTGCGAGGGCGGCGGTGATGGCGGCGGCGCGGCGTTTGGCCAGGGCTTCATTATAGGTTTCGGTTCCTTTTTCGTCGGTAAAAGCTTCGATCTTTAGGGTGTAGCTGGCGTAGCTGCTTAGGGTCGTAGCGAAGTCGGCCAGTTTTTCCAGTTCTGCTTCGCTGGGTTCGTGGCCTGCGGAGGCGAAGTAAACGGATTCCGAAATGCGAACGTCATTTTGGGCGATGACGCAGGTGCAGAGAAGGGTAAGGAAGCAAAGGGTAAACAGTAATCTCATGGATGTTGGGTTGTGTGTGGTGGGTGTTGGATGCTAAAGTTACGGCATTTACATAAAGTTGCGCGATGATGTGAACCAACAAGATGGAATTGGTATTTCGCGGGAAACAGGTTTTAACGCATGCTTGGTTGATAGACAAGTCCGGGTCGAGGCTTTCCAAGCCGAGTCTCAGTCTTGTAGGAAGAACCCTGTTTCTTGGTAACCTAAGGAGAACTCGACCTAGAAGGTCTCTACCGGAGTGAGAAATGAGACATATGTTTAGGAGCAAGGATATGTTTAGCTCTGGTGTGGGCAGTGGGGTAAATTGCGGTTTTAAGCCGATTTCCCAAAACCTTTTCCCTGCACCTGCGGCCCCGCCCAAAAACATTAACTACATTTGTAGTACAACATAAGCCAGCAAACAATTACCTTGCGCCCATGTCAGAACCCGAACTTACAAATCCCGATGACGAAACGCCGCCGATCCTCGGCAGCTGGAAGAATATTTACACCGTGGTGCTCGTGCTCCACGTTGTGCTCATCATTCTGTTTTATCTCTTTAGCAACGCTTACGCATGAGCACTATTGACTGGCTGGTAATGACCGGCACCCTCGCGACCATCGTTATCTACGGTGTGTTGAAAACGCGTTCTGTAGACAACGTAAAGAGCTACCTCCTCGGTGATCGTGACCTGAAATGGTGGACCATCGGGCTCTCCGTTATGGCCACCCAGGCCAGCGCTATTACTTTTCTCAGTACGCCTGGCCAAGCCTACAACAGTGGCCTTGGTTTTGCACAGTTTTACTTCGGTTTGCCCATTGCGATGGTCATTCTCTGTGTGTTTGTGCTGCCGATTTACTACCGGCTACAGGTATACACCGCCTACGAATACCTGGAAGGCAGGTTTGATGTGCGGGTCCGAACCATGACGGCGTTGCTGTTCCTTATTCAACGTGGCCTGGCCGCTGGTATCACCATCTATGCACCTGCCATTATTTTGTCCAGTATCCTGGGCTGGTCCTTAGGGCTGACGATTTTTCTCATCGGCATTGTTGTCATCTTTTACACCGTAATGGGCGGCACGAAGGCGGTCTCGGTGACCCAACGGCAGCAAATGATCGTCATCTTGCTGGGCATGGTTGCTGCAGGTGTGGTGGTGGTGTCCAAGTTACCCGATGGGGTAGGCATGGGGGATGCCCTCAACGTTGCCGGTTCTCTTGGCAAACTGGAGGTGATTGACTTCAAGTTCGACCTCAACGACCGCTACAACATCTGGTCTGCCATGCTTGGAGGAACCTTTCTGTTTCTTAGTTATTTTGGTACGGATCAGAGCCAGGTACAACGATATCTTTCTGGTAAAAGCTTGGCAGAAAGCCGTCTTGGCCTGCTGTTCAATGGTATATTCAAGGTCCCGATGCAGTTCCTGGTGTTGTTTGTCGGCATCATGGTTTTCGTCTTTTTCCTTTTCGCTGCACCACCGGTGCACTTTAATACTGCTAACCTGGAGAAGGTTCGCCAGTCGGAATACGCCACTGAACTTGCTGGCCTGGAGGAGGAGTATAACCAACTAAGCGCGACTACTTCTGCAGCCTCTACTGCTTTGGTAGAAGCACTCCGTTCAGACGATATGCCCCGTTCCAGTGCGGCCAAAACCGCCTTAGCGGAAGCTGTCTCTAACCGCGACCAAGTGGCGGAAAGAGTAGACGTGCTCATTAAGAGCGTCGATTCAGAGGCCATCACTGAGGACCGCGATTACGTCTTCATCACCTTCATTATTAATTATCTTCCCATTGGCCTTGTCGGGCTTTTGCTGGCGGTAATTTTCTCGGCGGCTATGTCCAGTACAAGTTCTGAGCTGAATGCGCTGGCAACTACCACGCTTGTCGATATATACCGTCGTAGCCTGGTGAAGGATAAGCCTGACGATCACTACTTAAAAGCGAGCAAAGCTCTGACCATCATGTGGGGCTGTGTTGCCCTCGGCTTTGCTGCGGTTGCCAACCTGTTTGATAACTTGATCCAGGCGGTAAACATCATTGGTTCGTTGTTTTACGGGGTCATTCTTGGCGTCTTTGTTGTGGCCTTTTTCTTCAAGAGTATTGGCAGCAAGTCGGTTCTAAGCGGAGCGCTCATTGCCGAAACTTTTGTGGTGCTGACCTTCATCGCTACCTACCTCGAAATGTTCGAACTGGCCTACTTGTGGCTCAACCTCATCGGGTGTGTGCTTACGGTAGTGTTGGCTTGGTTCTTCTCTTCGGGCAGTAAGGTGATTAAACGGATGATTGCGGGTTAGAAAGTTGGTAGTTGGTAGCGCTGCCGCATTTTGTAGGGGGGGATTTAGACAGCTCGCTTCGCTCGTAACCTCACCCCCGACCCCTTTCGCTTCGCGGCTTCTACAGGACCTGCTTCGCGTTCCTTACGAGGTCCAAGAGAGAGGGGAGGAAACACCGCTGCGACTGGCGCCTTCGCTAGATGGCTAGCAACTACTATTGTTACTATTTATTGACAAAGTCTGTTATTACTATCCATTAACCACTACTACTGGACACTTTTTGGCTCCCTCTCCGTCGAGCCTCAGGCGAGACATGCGGGAGAGGGCGGGGGGAGAGGCATAAAATCAAACCTCGAAGCGAAATGAGTAGTACCCATTTCACAAACTCTCTGTGGGGAGAGGGTTTTGGGTAAAATGTAAAGATGTGTGCTCACCGTAGAGTGAAACTTCTCAACCGACCTCAAGCCCGGGCACCAAATAACGCATCAAGTAAACCAGCGCAACGCTGATCAGGAGGCCAAAGGAGACCTTTGCCAGATCCCGACCAACATCCTTGAAGGCAGCGTTGAGGTTCAGCCTGCCGGGGATGGTTTCCATGTAGGCGACGAAGGCCCGGCTAATCATTGCTGCAGCCATGGTAGGGATGATCCAGTCGATGTCAGTGGCCTTGTCCTTTAAGTAGACGACGTAGCCGATGAGCAGCAGGATAATTACGTTTAAGACAATTCCAGCGTAATGCCAGAGCGGTGCTTTTTTTACGTCCGAAGGCTCCTTAATCAACTCGATGGTATAACGGATGGCGATCTCACGGCCCGCAAGGAGGCCCAAAAATACCCAGGTTGTGGACATGGGGACATTGCTGAATTCTTTGAAGAACAGTAGGAGAATACCGTAGATGAAGTCAACTATTGTGGCCGAGCGTATGTCGGTTGTATTTGTTTTTTCCTTGACGATCTTCTGGATGTTGCCTCCCTTGCTGTAGAAGATGAAAGCGAGCATGGCCAGCAGCACAAAGAGGGACAGCGCGATCTCCATACCGGTAAGTGCCCGGGGTAAGTAAACATAGATGTTGGCGAAGTCCTGAATGAGCCATTGGCCCCACAGGAAACCGGTAGAACACCACTGTAGAATCGTCCAGTTTCGCTTCTGGGTAGCGCTGATTTTATTGTCAATGAAGCGCTTGTCCAGCATTTTGGTGACCAGCTGCCATACAATGATGGCTACACAGAAAGCAAGGGCATAACCGAGGATGGATTTCTCCGTCATGCTCCAAAGCCCTTTGGGTTTAAAGAAGGTAAGGACAAGGAAACTTGTACTTACCGGGATGCCCGTCCGCGTCAAGAGCATCAGCACGAGTGGTGGTAGCAGGTAGGGCCAGGTCATGTTTTCCACGAAGGCGTACTTTTCCAGACGGCCGTAGCTAACATCTCCTCCGTAAGTAAACCAACCATAGATTAGCGTAGCCGCTAGAATGGAGCCCGCAAAACCCCAGAGTACGTACCATGGCTTTTCCTCGTTTGAGGATAAAAATGTTCCAAGGGTCTGGATTGAGTCGTTTCCGACAACGGCGTAGCCGGCGAGGATAAAACCAATCCACATGATGAGTAAGGTGGGGTCCATTTCTTGTCCGCGTTTTGAGTGAGCAGGTTGCAGGTTGCAAGTTACAGGTTGTAAGTGCAGGTTGCGGATTACACTGGTTTAGAATCATAAAATCAGACGATTCTTCATATTGAGTTAACACAACTCCTTCAACCCGGACGAAATCTTACCAAACCTGCAACCTGCAACCTGCAACCTGCAACTTATAACCTGTTTCCTAAATAGCAAGAATAGAAGCCATCCGAATCAAAGCTTCCCGTGGCTGTTTCTGCATCGTGATTGATTCTTTGAAGGGGCAGGTGAAGATGTTGCTGTTTACAACACCGATGGCCACGTTCTCCTCGCCTTCTAATAAGCGATTTACGGCGTGATGGCCCAAACGACTAGCCAGGACCCTGTCCATAGCTGTTGGCGCTCCTCCACGCTGAAGGTGTCCGATGACGGTTACCTTAGGCTCCATACTTGCAAGCTCGTCCTTAATCATGGCAGCTACGCCCGCAGCGCCGCCCATATGATGGCCTTCGGCAACGACAACCACACTGAAGAGCTTTCCACGCGCCTTGTTTTTGCGCAATACCGTTTTAAGATCTTCAAGGTTCGTCTCCGCTTCGGGGATCAGAACTGAGCTCGCGCCAGAACCAATCGCGGTATGGAGGGCGATGTAACCGGAATGACGGCCCATCACTTCTACAAAGAACAGTCGGTTGTGGCTATCCGCCGTGTCACGAATTTTGTCTACGGCCTCAATTGCGGTGTTTACGGCAGTATCGAAACCAATGGTGTAATCGGTTCCGTACAAATCGTTGTCAATGGTGCCGGGTACGCCAATAAACGGAATGTCGTGCTCTTCACTGAAAACCTTAGCTCCGGTGAAAGTACCGTTGCCGCCAATGGCAATGCAGGCATCAATGTCGTAAGCTTTGAGGTGTTCTGCTGCCTGGGCCCTGCCATCAGGAGTCATGAAGCGCATGGAGCGGGCAGTACGTAAAACGGTACCTCCACGCTGAATGATATTGGCCACATCCCGGCGTTCCATCCGTTTGAAGTGCCCGTCTATCATACCTTCGTAACCGCGCTCGATTCCGTAAACGTGGAGTTTATTCCAGGCTGCAGTTCGGACTACAGCGCGAATGGCGGCGTTCATGCCCGGTGCGTCTCCTCCGGAGGTGAATACAGCTATTCGGCGGATATTTTCTCTTTTCATTTATGTTTTCTTGGGGGGTGGCGGTTGGGGCGCCGCAAAACTACAACTTGGCAAGTTAATGAGTCGATAAATCATAGGCTCAGCCCCACAGTAGTGCGGTGAAAGTCAGCCAATGCTTCAATTGGCTTATGGACAAACCGACCAACTTTCAGGTCACGTTCGTGCATTGCGGCCAGCAATATCGGTTTGAAGTGAAAGGCAATGGATCCGATGAAACTGACCGGGACATCAAGATGGCCGCGGTATTTACGGACATGACGGTCCAGGAATTCTGCAAAACTGGTAAAAACGATTTTTTGAATCAAGGGATGTGCCTGGTGCTCACCCATGAAGCGGGTAAAACTGGCAAGGTAGGTGTTAGGTATATCAGATTCATAAACCTTGTCCAAAACTGCCGATTTGTCGATTTTAGAAAACTGTTCTAAGGCATCCGTTAGGTCGTCGTCGAGCTCGCGGTAGAAGTAAGACCGTAGCAAGGCCTTGCCAAGATGAGAACCCGAGCCCTCATCGCCTAGCATGAAGCCGAGGTTGGTCACATTATCGGTAACGTCGTCACCATCGTAAGAGCAGGTGTTGGAACCTGTACCGAGAATACAGGCAATGCCGGGGTTTCGGCCACAGGCCGCGCGGGCCGCACCTAGTAAGTCGTGCATCACCAATACTTTAGCTTCAGGCCAAGTTTGCTGGATCCGATCCTGGATTACTTGCTTGCGTTTGTAGTCCCAGCAACCAGCACCATAATAATGAACCTCTTTGGGCCTTAAACCCGGAAGTAGCTCATGGGTCAATTTATCCATCTCCCCATAGAATAATTCTTTGGGGTGTACAACGGGGTTGTAGCCCGCTGTGTGTACGTAGGAAGTCTCGCCGTCTTTGGCCACCCAGGCCCAATCGGCCTTAGTGGACCCAGAGTCCGCAATCAATAACATATAGTGGGTGTTTTGGCCCAACGAAGGTAGTGTATAATTTACACTAAGTATACGGCGCAGACGCAGGTGCAAAGAAAGTTCCTGGTATCGAAGTACCTACAAAGACAGCATCTTTTCGGAAGCAGGCACCAATTAAAACATATGAAAACAAACATTTTTACCCGGAAATGTTGTTTTGTAAACAAATATGTTTAAATTTGTGTCAAATGATTCTTTATTCAAACATTTTGACTCCTGACTCCTGACTCCTGACTCCTGACTCCTGACTCCTGACTCCTGACTCCT
>CAYPIM010000037.1:0-26956 GCA_964410795.1 uncultured Lewinella sp.
AGACTTACCTGTAAGCCTTATTTAGTCGATCGCCTAGATCAATAATCTCCTCCCGGCGGGCCAGGGCCTCGAGCCAGTTGTCAGGGATGGCCTCCACACCGTAGAGCAGGGCGGCGGGTGCTCCGGCTACGCAGGCGGTCGTGTCGGTATCTTCGCCAAGGTTCACGGCGTTGAGAACGATGTCCCGGTAGTTATCAGCATTGAAGATGGACCAAAGTGCGGCTTCCAAACATTGCACCACATAACCACTACCTCGCACCTGCGTCCGCGCCATATTGCCAAAGTCCGCCTTGATGAGCGTGGCCAGTGTATCGAGCTCTTCAATCGATAAGTTGGCGGCCATCAGAAAATCCAGCAGCTCACGGCGCGCCAGTTCCAATGCTTTCTCCTTCGCCTCTTTTTCAATGATATGGTGGCAAAAGCGGAGGTATAAAAAGCAGCAGCAAGCTGAGCGAATATGGCCGTGGGTGAGCGCTGAGTGCTGCCAGATGGGCGCGATCCACTCCGCCACTGGCTTATCGCGGAGGTAAGCATAGAGCGGGAAAATGCGCATCAGTGCGCCGTTGCCGTTGTCTTTTTCTTTTGCAGATTCGTTGAGACGGGAAAGCTTGGCATCTTCCCCTCCGCGTAGGAGTATGGCAAGTTTATCTATAGCTTGGCTTGTGGTCATCCCGATATCAAAAATCTTGTCTTCGGGGGTCCAGTAACCGAGGTGTTTATAATTAATCAAGCGTTTAGACTGATCAACAAGGTTAAATTCCCCCGTAGCCAAACTCTCCGCCAGGCCAAAGGCCAAAGAACTGTCGTCGGAGAAATACCCCGGAGGCTGGTTGTACGTGCCGTAGCCACGGATGTCGGTCACGGGATTTTTATCGAGCTCGCTCCGGGTCTGAAATTCAACGGGTACGCCGATTGCGTCGGCTACGGAGAGGCCTAGTAGGGCGGTGGTGATGGGGTTCATATGCGGGGGACTTAAGGACAAATGACACTTTTGATACGTTTAATACTAGCTTGCGTAACTCCATACTTTGCCGCAAAAACAGGCCACTGCTTAACGGCTTCTCTGACTTCTTCTAAGACGATCCTCGGGTTGTCTACTCTAAACACATCAGCCAGCTCGAGTAAGTTGGCTTCTCCCGGTGAATGGCTTTCTCTTGCCACCATCATACTCTGGTAGCCATGGGAGGAGTAGGAAAAAGTAAGGTCGTAAGCTGGAGCTAACTGCCATTTTCCCTTGCTGTCCATTAAAAAGGAAATATTCTTACTATGGTCATCCAGATTGTGGGAGAATACGTTGAAGGCGGCCAACCGAAGTACTTCTCTTAGGTTAGAACCGTCAATGTTTAGTTTAACAATTGCATCCATCACATTTCCATAGTCCATGTTACACAGGCGGAAGTTGTCGTACATCAGCCCAGCGGCTGAATGCAAATGGAGACGATCTCCTTCTGGCGTTCGGTCAAAGCGTTTCGTTCCGAAATAAGTCTGACCTGATTGTCCGGTAAAGAGTCGACAGGGCTGCATACGCAAACCCGCAGCCAGTGCCATTTCATGGTAAGCTATTTCAATTTTTGCAATGTCTGACGGGTCAGCGCTTGCTGGAAATTTAATTAGCCAGTGTTCATAGCCAGCCGGTAGCTCACGCGCGTCACCGATTAACCGCCCCGTGCCAGGTGCATACCCTACTACGACCTTCGGGCGGGCACCGCCAGACGAACCGCCTAACTGAACAAGCTGATCTATGTATTCAATCTCTCCCCCCTTAAGTAGCACCGTAGCAGCGTTAGCGATTAGGTCAAGGTCAACTTTGCTTGTGCTGTTGCCGAGCTCGTCATGAACAGGGTAGTATTTTAATGCCCCTGGGCCATTATTTCCCACGTATGCTAGCCGATCAAGTACAGTTATCTCGTCTAGATTTTTTCCCTTACCCACTAATGCACGATCTAATAAGAGTCGACCCCAGCCATCAGGGAGCGAATCGGCAAACACTCCGGGAAGGCCATCAAAAATAGTAGTTGAGATTCGCTTAGCCCCTGGTTTAAGCGGAAGGTAAAATGGAGAGAGATGAAGACCGCGCTGCAAAAAATCATCCGCGTACCTAAAATAAACGATTCGGTCGCGTATAGCGAGTTGACCAACCACCAGCGGTTGCCCCGAAAAGTCAATCTCTACGCGAAGGCGCTCTATCATATTGGTTTATCAAATAATTTTTCGATTTCTGCCAGGTCGTCAATCGGCTGCAACACCTTGTCAAAATCTTCAAGGTGGCCAAGTGAATAGGACAGTTGTAAAAGATTCTCAAGTGAAGTTTGGCCAGTCTGCTCAAAACGACGTAAGCTACTCAGCGAAACGCCACTAAGCCTCGATAATTTGACCTGAGAATACTTCTTTTGCTTGCGAATCGCTTTAAGTTTTTGACCAAGCTCTTTCATCACACGGCGAGGAGTTCGGATCGAACTGTATGGTGTCATAATTACCCGTATTTTGGTAAAAATACGAAAAAATGAACGATATTGCTAATATATTGGTAGTTTGTCAATTCAAATACTTAGCCACAATAGGCATCCGCCTACCCATCCCAAAGCTTTTACTACTCACCCGCAGCACCGGCGCGGTCTGGTAGCGCTTAAATTCGTTGATGTTTACCAGGCGGAGGGTTCGTTTTACGAGTGCTTCGTCGAAGCCCATTTCGATGATGTCCTGTGGGCTTTTTGTACACTCGATGTACTGGTAGAGCACGGCATCGAGTTGGTCGTAGGGCGGAAGGGAATCGGAGTCGAATTGATCGGGTTTGAGCTCTGCGCTCGGGGGCTTGGTGATGATGTTATCGGGAATTACTTCTCCGTCTTTATTGATGTAGCGAGCCAGCTCGAAACACTCCGTCTTGTAGACGTCGCCGATTACGCTGAGGCCGCCGCACATATCGCCGTAGAGGGTGCCGTAGCCGACGGCCATTTCAGATTTATTGGAGGTGTTTAATAGGATGTTGCCGAATTTATTGCTGAAGGCCATGAGGAGCATGCCCCGGGCGCGGGCCTGGAGGTTCTCTTCGGCAAGACCTTCTTCTTTGGCCCAGAAATGGGGCTTTAATGCACCCATATACGCATCATAAATCCCTTCAATGGGAATGATGTCGTACTGGCAACCGAGGTTTTGGGCCAGGGCGCGGGCGTCGTTTACGGAGTGATCGGAGCTGTACTGGCTCGGCAGCAGGATGCAACGAACGTTTTCGGGGCCGAGGGCACGGGCGGCCAGCACCGCTACGAGCGCAGAGTCAATCCCTCCGCTCAAACCAAGAATGGCACGCCTGAAACCCAGTTTGCCGAAGTAGTTCTTGATGCCCATCACGATGCCATCATGAATCAGCGTCATCTTATCTTTTGGCTCTTCACCGGAGACGTTGCTTTTGCCGTCCACTTCGTCGGTGTTGTAGATCCGCATGCTTTCCTCGAAGTAGGGCATCTCGTCAATCACCGTACCGTCGGCGTGTAGTACTAGGGATGCACCGTCGAACAAGACCTCCGTCTGCGCACCAACGTGGTTGACGTAGTACATCGGTAGGTTGTACAGCTTACAGTTGGTCTGCATCACCTCAATGCGGTTAGCGGCGTGGTCGTAGGCGAAAGGACTGGCCGATACGTTGATGATCAGGTCCGGCTTGTGCTCCATCATCTGGTCCATCGGATTAATCTTATAGAGCGGGTTCTCGTTGCCTACATTCCAGCTGTCTTCACAGACAACAAGAGCGATGGTCTTATCCATATAGCGTACCACGCCCCATTCATGTGCAGGCTCAAAGTAGCGGTATTCATCAAAGATATCGTAGGTCGGGAGCAGGGTCTTATGCTGTACATTTTGTATCCGGCCCTGCGCCAGGAAGTAAGCACTATTGTAGAGGTCTTTTCCTTCCACCACCGGGTTGCGGGTGATGGAGCCGACAACGATGGCAATGCCATCGGCAGCCTTTGCCAACTCCTGAATAACAGCTTCTGCCTTCTCTACAAAATCATCAAATTCAAGAAAATCCCGCGGCGGATAGCCGACAGTAGCCAGCTCAGGAAAAACAACAACATCTGCACCTTGTGCTTTTGCTTTAGCCGTATACTCCAGCATTTTCACTAGGTTGGCATCGAAATTTCCTACGTGAACGTTGATTTGAGCAAGGGCAATGTTCATAACGGTTGCATTTGGTTATGGCAAAGATAAGACCCAGTTAGTTTAAAAACAAAACTAAGTGTGAAAATTATCCGTCACCCATTGTCGGTTGTCAGTTATCAAGACAACCGACAACTGACAACTGACAACTGACTTAAAATGGAAGCTTATACCCAACGCCCATAACCAGAATATTCCCTGGTTGCTCTATGATTTGGTTCGGCATGTGCTCATAGGTGAGGTGAGCTGAGATGTTGTTATGGCGCACCCGTAAGCCAGAGCTGATCAGGAAATAGTTGTTGGAAAAAAAGCTGTTGAAGCTGGAGTCGAAGGCGTTATAGTTGCTCATTCCTGCCGTCAGCTGTACCGAGAAATTCTCTTTATGGACCGGGGCAAAAGCAAAGGAGATGTTGCCTTTGATCATTGATTGAGCTACGTTAAATTGCTCTTCCCAACGGAAGGTGTTGTAAACATACCCAGCGGAGAATATCATTCCGAACCACTTCAGCCTTTGGGTTGCTGCGGCTTCTATTTCGTAGTTTATGCCGAAAGAGAACTGGTTCTCATCGTAATTCATATCCCGCATGTTCAGGTTGGAGGCCACTAAGGAATGGCGGTAACGAATACGACTGGGGATACGACCAGCGTTCATCTCCATTTCTTGGAACTCCTGGCATTCGCCGTAGTTGCGCAAAATGCGCATGATGGATGCGTCGTTGAAATCTGCCCGTCGTGCTTGCTCGACAACATCTTCGCAGCCACGGACGAAAAACTTGAGTTTGTTACGGAAACGACTGGGGTTGGCGTGTAGCCGGTCGTACACCACGATGGTAGTAAGTTCAAGTATCAGTTCAACATCATCTTGGCGGAGCAGGTAAAAATAGTCTTCCGTCCCGAGGGCTTTTGAGTCAAATTCGTTGCCGTCAAGATTAACCCGGAGGAGTTGCATCTCTCCGTCAATGAGAACTTCGCCGAAGCGCTGCTGCAACACTTTTCGTCCGCCTTGCTTAGGGTCCGGGATCTCGGCGGTGACGGAGCGATAAGTACGGTTATTGTTGCTGGTAGTGAATTCAAAAACGCTGATGGGGTTTAGCCGTGTGGCTTCTTCCTCCCCTCGCTCTGTAAATCGAATGGCCCGACTATAGCCAGAGACACCATCCTTACGGATGGTTCCTTTTTTGATAGTGCCGTCTTTGAATACGACTTGGTCTGAGCTCTTTTTTTGCGCTTCAAGCGAGGGTAGGCATAGGCAAAGTACGAGCAGGGTTAAAAGAAGGGAACGCATGTTGATGTGATACTAGTGAAAAAGAAAAGCCCTGAAAAGATAAGGCTATTTTTCCTTTTGCTAGCCGTACGTCTGCGGCGCGACACTGGAAAGAACGATGAAAACTCGTTACTGGACCCGGTCCAGTCCGGATTTAGCTAGAATGTGTAAGCCCGTTTTATACTCTGCCGGAGAGATGTCCAGGCAGTCAGCGTAGTATTTGCGTGCGAGTGCTTTATTACCGCGTTTCTCCTCTATTATTCCGGCCTGAAGGGCGGATTTACAAGCGTAGAAGGCGGGGTTGTTTCGGCCGGTTCTTACGGTTTGGAGGTAAAACGAAATGGCGCCATCGTATTCGTTTAGCCCGTCTAACACACGGCCGGTACGGTAATAATATTCGAGCTGCTCATTTTCGTTAAGGGTCGATATGTCGATCTTCTCTAGTTGGGCGCGGGCGCGGGTGCAATAGTTGCCGTCAAAGAGAAGCCGTGCTTTTAGTAGGCCCGGTTGGGGCGGCCGCTGCCGCGCCGCTTCCATGGCTGCGTTCTGATCGCCACCAGCCTTACTACCTCCTCCGATGCGAGACATTGCTTTGTGATAGCCCGCTTCGTCTCCACCGAGCAAATAAGCCCAGGCGATTTTTTGCTGCGCTTCTTCCTTGAAGTGGCGCCCGGCATAGCGCACGTTGAACGACTGAAAGTAGAGCCGCGCCGAGGGGTCCAAAGAGCGCAGCTTCGCTAGGCCGAGCATGAAGTCAAGGTAAGGGAAGTCTTCTGCCGCTCCGCCCCGGGGCTGGTTTTCCAGCGTTTGTAAGGCAAGATCATTCCGGCCACTACGCATCGCCAAGTTAGCAAGGATGAAGCAGTGAAGCGCATTGGTTTTTGGTGTAAGGCCAAGATTGTTGATTTTCCGGAAAGCAGCCTCCGGCTCTCCCGCCAGGTGAAGCTCCAAAAAGGCAGACAAGACTTGGGTTTCCAATAAGAAAGGGTTGCTCTTGTCGGATAGGGCCAGCGCAATTTCATCCCGACCCTCTGCAATGGTTCCGTTCAGAGAACTAAACAATTCCACTCCCCATTTATACTGTGGCGGAATGCTGCCAACAGCAGCGTGAAGTAAGCCGAGGTCTTTGTACGTCAGCAGGAAATCTGGGTGGATTTTTGCGTTGTTGCGCAACAGCTTGTGTGCTTTATTCAACTCCCGGAAGGCCGAAAGGTGCCGCTCGAAGCGAAGGTGAATAAGGCTGCGGTGCAAACGTGCCTCCGCCAGGGCGTAGCGATAGTAAGGGGAGCTCTTTTCTCCATCTTCCAGTGCGTCTATCCGACGATCAAAGCGGGCGGATAACCGCTCATCTATCCGTTCATCCCCACTTAAATAGAGGTAGAAAAAATCGAGATAACTCTCCAGGTGCTCCGCCGCTAAATTAGTGGGGTAGCGCTTTCTAAACTCGTTAAGGTCCGTCTGTGCACCGTCGAGTTCCATCGCAAGAATACGGTTGTAAATGGCTTTAGCCTGGGGCGTTAGGGTGTAATGGCGATCGGAAGAAACCATTTCCTTCGCCCCCTCTATCGCGGAGAAATAAGAAGTGACAGGCGTTGCGCTATCCGCAACTGACCAGGTAGCTGCTGAAACATCGATTACCGATAGTAGCACTGTTAGCGTAAATAATAAAGCTCTAAGCATACTTGCCGTAAATCTTGGAAATGGCGAAAGCGAGGTCGTGGTCTTTTTGCGTCACCGTATTACCGGCGTTGTGGGTCGTTAGTTTAACGAAGACGGTATTATAGACATTGCTCCAATCGGGATGATGACCAGCGGCTTCTGCAGCAAATGCCACTTCCGTCATGAAGGCGAAGGCCTGACGAAAGTCTTGGAACTTAAACGCTGCCTGTAAGGCGTTGTTTTTTTCAGCGAAGGGCATAACTGGTCATTGGGGTTAAAGCACAAAGGTACGGCCGTAAACAGTAGCCTCGACTGGCTAACTCAATTCCCCCAGCCGCTTCGTGACCTTAGCCGCAATCTTCTCCATCACCCCGTCTTCAAACGGATTCTCCAGGCTGGCGAGAGCCACCAGATCGAGGAAGGATTTGGAGCCACCAGCTTTGCAAAGCTCTACGTAATCCGCCCAGGCACCCGCGTGGTCGGCCTCGTCTTTGAGCCAAAACTGGAAGGCACAGATTTGCGCCAGGCAATAATCGATATAATAGAACGGCATGCCGAAAATATGGAGCTGGCTTTGCCAGTAAATACCACGGTCCAGTGCCGGATGGTCGGAGTAGTCGAGGTGAGGAATGTACGTTGCTTCCAAGCTTTTCCAGGCAGCATTGCGCTCGGCAGGCGTCCAGTTTGGATTCTCATAGACAAGGTGCTGAAATTCATCCACCGCACAGCCGTAGGGAAGGAAGCGCATGGCACTTTCCAGGTGACCGTAGAAATATTTTTTGGCATCCTCGCCGAAGAAATCGGGTACGCCGGGATAAGCAAAAAATTCCATACTCATACTGTGGATTTCTGCTGCGTCGTAGGTGGGCCAGTTATACTCCATCGGCTTCTGATGGCGACTGGAGTAGACCTGGAAGGCGTGGCCAAACTCATGTGTGAGCACGTCTACATCATGGCTGGTTCGATTAAAATTACTGAAGATGTAAGGGGCTCCGTAGTCGTTAATGTAGGTGCAGTATCCGCCGGTGGCTTTTCCGTCCTTGGTTTCCAGGTCCATTAGTTGGCGGTCTTCAAGGAGACGGAAGAAGTCGCCGGTCTCCTCGCTAAGATCATCGTAGAGTTTGCGGGCGGCGGCGACGGTGTCAGCCATCTTGCCTACTGGTTTCGGGTTGCCGTCAGGAAAACGAAAGTTTACGTCGTAGTAAGTCAGCCGGTCTACACCGATGCGGTCGGCCTGGGCTTTAGCGAGCTTCGAAGCAATAGGCACGATGTGCTCTTTCACCTGGCGGCGGAAGTTAGCGACGTGTTCTGGACCATAATCCGTTCGGTTCATATTGGCGTAGCCAAGGCCGACGTAGTTGTCGTAGCCCAGTTTTTTTGCCATCCTGTGCCGGACTTGTACCAGATCGTGGTAAATGGTCTCAAAGCGTTCGGAATTTTCGCCCATCCAGTCCCATTTAGCTTTGCTGGCGCGGTGGCGAGCGTCCCGGTCAGCTACTTGCTCCAGCGGCACGATGCTGCTCAGGTTGTAGGTTTTGCCGTCCAGTTTTATTTCCGCGCCACCTTTTAATTGGGTGTATTCGCTGTACCCCTTATTGGCGGCTTGGAGATCTTCAATGATCTCGGGCTGAAAGGTCTTGATGCTCAACTCGGCGGTCTTGAAGAGTTGGCTACCGAAATTTTGTTCCAGCGCATCGCGGTGGTCACTGTTGATGAGGGCGCGGTAGTAATCCATACGCCAGCCCTGGGTAGCGGGCAGGTGCTCGTCGAACCAGGCTTTTTCGGCTTTGTAAAATTCATCGCGTGTATCGATGCTGTAGCGAATGTAGCCGATATTTTGCATCGTAGATATACCCGCGCGGATACTATCAATCTGCTCTACAGCGGCAATAGCAGCGTTGGTGGAATCAGCACTGTTTAGCTCGGCCAGCACGGTGCGGAAGGCCTTTTCGGCTTGGTCCAGGTCGGGGCGTTCGTACTTGAAGTCGGGGAAGGCGGGTTGCGGGTTGGTAGACATCTTGGTGCTTTATTATTGTGGTAAAAGGTTTTTCTAGGCCGAATGTTTCTTCGGGCGCGGCCGCAGGTGCCATGTTTAGGTAAAAGCACCGGTCAAGGGCTATAAGTCTACGATCGTTAAACGCGCTAAAAAATGAACTAAAGCCCCCTTTGTATGGTAGCTTTATCAATCCATCACTTCTATCAATCCATTATGTGCGGCCGCTACAGCATCGTCATCACCGAAGAGCAACTCCGGAAACAATTCTCCCGCCAACTTAAACTGCCCGTCGGCGGTTTGGCGAAGAACTATAATCACGCCCCTACCCAAAACGGACTGGTGCTGACCAATCAGGCCCCTGACCAACTCGCGGCCTTCCGTTGGGGCCTTGTCCCGTTCTGGGCCAAAGATCTGAAAATTGGCGCCCGCATGATCAACGCCCGCAGCGAAGGAATTGAGAACAAACCGAGCTTCCGCAAGCCTATCCGTGAACGCCGCTGCCTGGTGCTGGCCGATAGTTTTTATGAGTGGCAACGCCTTGACGGCAAAAAGCAGCCTTACCGCATCAAACCCACCAATGGGGACCTGCTCGTTATGGCAGGCATCTGGGAACAATGGCAGCCCAAAGACCAGCCCGACGCTAAACCCGTCTTTACCTATTCTATCATTACTGGTGCCCCGAACGAAGAAATGGATCCCATTCATGACCGGATGCCGATGCTGCTGACCACCGAAGAAGCACAGAACGATTGGCTCGCGCAGGAAACACCGCTTCCCCAGATACTAGACTTGCTTAAAACCCCGCCGAACGGAACACTCGAATACTATCCCGTTTCTTCGCTGGTGGGGAATGTGCGGAACAATGGAGAGGAATTGCACCGAGTCCTATTGTAGGCCCGGCTTTAGCCGGAGCCTTGAAAAATTATAATTACCTAGGTCGCCAGGAGAAACGGACACCCTAACTCGGAGGTTCCGACTACGTCAGGAACGCTTCGAGGTCATTCATTTTGTGCTTGACTGAGTACCACAGAGTGTCGCAGTTGCTAGATTGCGGAGCAATTTAGGTGATTGCATTCTCCGAGTGTTCGTTTCTTGGGTAACCTAAATTATTACGAAAAATTATAAAGAGAAAGGCTCCGGCTAAAGCCGGGCCTACTTCACCACCTTAAGGCTCAAATCCAAGCTAGTAGCCGAGTGCGTAAGCGCGCCTACCGAAATAAAGTTCACCCCCGTTTGCGCAATCTTCCGGATGCTCTTAATGGTGATGCCTCCGCTGGCTTCGGTCTCAAACCGGTCACCAATGTGCGCGATGGCTTCTTTCATAATTGGCACCTCGAAGTTGTCGAGCATGATGCGGTTTACCTGGCCAACCTTTAGCACTTCCATCAGCTCAACGAGGTTACGCACCTCGACGGTGATGGGTAGGGTCATATTGTTTTCTTTGAAGAACGTCTGAACGCCTTCGATGGCGGCGGTGATGGACCCCGCTGCGTCGATGTGGTTGTCTTTGATCATGATCCGGTCGTAGAGCCCATCGCGGTAGTTGCTGCAACCGCCAAGGCGCACGGCCCACTTTTCCAGAAAGCGGAGATTCGGAGTTGTTTTACGGGTGTCAAGTACGGTGACGGGTAAGTCTTCTACCTCAAACGCGTAGCGGTTGGAGAGGGTCGCGATGCCGCTCATCCGTTGCATGGTATTCAGCACAAGACGTTCGGCCTGGAGCAGCGCGCGGGAGTTGCAGGTAACGAAGAAGGCTTCATCTCCGGGGTGCATCAGGTCACCGTCTTCCATTTTTTGCTCGAACTCCGCTGTGGGGTCTACAGCGAGGAAAACCATCTTGGCAACTTCCACACCAGCCAGAACGCCGACATCTTTCACCAGCAAGCGTGCCGTATCACGATTAGCCGCAGGGATGGTCGCTTCACTGGTATAGTCACCTGGGCCCACATCTTCGGCCAACGCCTCGTTGATAAATTGGAGAATGCGCTGGCGTAGGGATTCGGTCATGGGAGTCGCTGACATATTTTCTTATTTTGAGCCGCAAAGTTAGTCGTTTTAAAGGCATGAAACCAGCAAATTATTATAAGGCTTGTCTTAAAGTCCTGAACCCGGAGCTTCCTTCGGAATGGGAGTCTATTGCAAAGGCTTATAAAGGCAGGGCCTACCACAACCTTAATCATCTGGAGGAGATGCTGGTGCACCTACCCCGCCTTTCAACCTCCTTTGCACCTGCGGCCGCGCCCATATTTGGCATCGCCTTGATTTATCACGACATCGTCTACCGTGCCGGAAGGAAGGACAATGAAGCCCGCAGCGCAGATCAAGCAGTAGTATTTTTGCAGAAAGCCGGCGTAAGCGAAGCTGATCAAACCTGTTGCCGCCAGCTAATCTTGGCAACCAAAACGCACGACGCCGCCACCGAAGAAGAGGCCGTTCTGGTTGATCTTGACCTGGCCGTACTTGCGCGCGCCCCCACCGGCTATGATCTTTACGCTGAAAACGTGCGCAAAGAATTTCGCCTTTTCCCTGATTTTCTGTACCGTCCGGGGCGCAAGAAGGCCCTGCGCCACTTCCTGGAAAAGCCTTACATCTTCCACGGAGAAATTGCCCGCGGGCTGTGGGAAACGCCCGCCCGGACAAATCTGGAGAGAGAACTTAATGGGTTGTGAAGAGTAGGAGGTAGAAGAGTGTAAGGCCCATTACATATCCGGATTGTCCAGGAGCAGGCGGATGTCCTTCATTAGAAAGTCAACCTCTTCCGGTTTGAGCCCGCTGGCGTAAGAACGGACGAAGCCTTTACGATCCACCAAGACGATGTAACCGCTATGATCAAAGCCTCCGGGTGCATCGGCGTTCTCTTCAGCAATGCTGAGGTAGTCGGCGTCGAGTTCGCCATGAATTTCGAATTTGTCTCCGTGGATGTAGCGCCAGCGGTCCATACTCTTGGTGCCAAGTTTCTCGGCATAGGCTTTCATGGAATCCGGTACATCCCGCTTAGGGTCTACGGTAAAAGAGACGAGGCGGAAGTCTTCTTCATTGGCGAATTCTTCCTCTAGCCGAAGCATCTGTCCTTTCACCTTGGGGCAGATTGTAGGGCAGGACATGAAGAAAAACTCAGCCACGTAGACCTTACCGCGCAGACTGTCGGAGCCGAAAGGACGCTTTAACTGATCGATGTAGTTCCAATCGCGAACCGGCTCGGGGGTAATCTCTCCGGTTGCCGGGTCGGTTGGGTGGTTGCCTGGGTAACCGAGTTCGGTTTCGAGGAACTTACCCGTCGCGGGGTCTTTCGGATGGCGGGCGTAGAAAGGGTGCTGGTCGGAAGATTCTATGCTGGCCAGGCTGCCAGTTCCTTCCGTTCCGGAAAGCAAAAAATATCCGCCTACGGCACTGAGCAAGACGAAGGCAAGGAGATAGAGGAGGAAGCGACTATTCATGACGGCAAAGATGGGATAAATGAGGCAGGTCTCAGGGGTTTTGGTTCAAAACGATTAACAAGACGGGTGGTTGTCAGACCAAAGTCAGTACCCGCAAAAAAAGCGCGGCCCGGGAACAATTACGTTCCCGGGCCGCGATAATTAAAACTCAACAACTAGAAATTTAGCGGGTAGTAGGTAGTCTGGTAGTGGGTAGTGCTGCGGCGAACATATGCTCGTGCGGTAGCACTACCCACTATCAAACTCCCTACTATCTCCGGTGCCGTCCGTGAATTTTATCGTTGATCATATCATCGATACTGTCTCCATCGCGCCGGTACTTCCTGATATAGTTAGCACTTACGCCATGGATTTTTAGCTTCATCAGCTGTTTGAACGGAATTTTACCATAGCCCAGGTCCTGATAAGACCTTACGAAGCGGGGAGATATACCATGGATGCGGGCGTTGACAAAATCCTTGAATTCCAGTTCCGTGTATCCCATCTCGCGCAGTGCCTCTACCTGGCTGGCGTTCACGCCATGGACAGCAGCATTGCGGGCTTCTTTGAGCGTAAGATTGGTAAGGCCCGCTTTGTTTAGATCGCCAATCTTATGCTTACTTACGCCATGGATTTTGGCGGAGACCACTTCCTCGATGTTTAGGTCGGTGTAACCGAGATCGGACAGCTCCCTGACGTACGACTCTGTGACTCCGTGGATGGAAGCATTACGAGCTTCTTCAAGTGAAAGTTTCCCCATGCCTGCTTTATTTAGGTCGCCAATCTTACGCTTACTTACACCATGGATTTTGGCGGAAATGACCTCCTCAACGTTCAGGTCGGTATAACCGAGGTCAGACAGCTCCCTGACGTAGGACTCGGTGACACCATGGATGGAAGCATTACGGGCTTCTTCGAGTGAAAGATTCCCCAGGCCCAGTTCACGTAGTTTCCTGATGCTTTCGGTGCGTACACCATGGATGCGAGCACCTACTACCTCTTCTGCCGTGAGGTTGTCGTAACCAAGGTTTTTCAACTCGGTCACGTATTCGCTGGAGACACCGTGGATGGACATGTTGATAACTTCGTCGAATTCCAGGTTTCGGAAGCCCGCCTTGCTCATATCCTGAACAAACTCCGCGCTGAGGCCATGGATCTTGGCTTTGGTGATTTCGTCGAGGCTCAGTCCTTTAAAACCAAGATCGGATACTTCCTTGATGTATTCATTACTGACACCGTGGATGCGCAGCTTGATCATCTTATCCATACCGGGTTTACCGTAGCCAGCAGCCTTGTAGCCAGCAAGCGTTGTACGGAACTCCCGTTCGCTGAAGCCGAAAATAGCCAGCTTGAACAGTTCGCGTTGGCTGGGTTTGTAGCCTTCGCGGTTTAGGTAATCGAGGTAGCCGGAGGTAAAGTCGATGAAAAAGAAGTGGAGGAGCTCCATGTCTTCGTACTCTTCATAACCCTTTGCTGCCAGCATTCTTTTGAAGGCGGGGTCGGGCACATAGTTGAAACTCCCGAGGCCTTCGTCGCCGTTGAAAACACCATTAAAGGTAATGGTGCCCGATTCACGTTTGAGTGAGAAGTCTCCCATTTGGCCGGTGGGTAATGTACCCAGCGCAGTGCGCGGGAAGCAACGGCTGTTGGTGGAAAGGTGTTGGCGGTTGTCCTGCGTAACAATGAAGGTAAAGCAAACCTCATTGCCGTCAATTTCTGCGGTCCAGCTGCGGCGGGCCTTTTCGAAGTCTGCGTTGGTCACGTCCATTACCGGTTCTACGGAGGGGAGGTCTACTGTCTTGGTGTGACTGTTGGGCTCAACAACGTTGGCTTGTACATTTGCGTTAACGGACCTATTTATGCTGTTTGAAACGTTGTTTGAAACAATCTCGGTTCCCGTTGTGCTGGTAGCGTTGGGGATTCGTTGATTATCGATAACAACTTCAGGCGCGGTCGCAGGTGCCGGGTTAGGTGTTGGAACCGCGTTCATATCCTGAGTGCCGGGCGTTGCTACGGAAGCAGTGGGAGCCGATGGCGAGACTTGCGCTACGGCGTTAAACTGCAACATTGAAAGCAAAAGCAGGGGGGCGATTGTTAGGTACTTCCAGCCGGAAGCGAGGGAGGATTTTTTAGTTTTCATCATGGCAATACGTTTTTCAAGAAGGCTTTGGTTATAACTGGTGGTGAGACCAAGGGGGAAATTGGGGACGGCCACACGGACGAGGCTCATTTGGTAACCGACGGGGTCTTCGCCCTGGCGAAGAACTTCCGCATCAGTCAAAAATTCAAGGTTGTTTTCTATAGCCCGGCGATAGAGCCAGGCGAAGGGGTTGCACCATTGAACAACTACGACCAGCTCTGCAAGGAGTAAGTCCAGGCTATGGCGTTGGCGAACATGGACGGCTTCATGTTGCACGATCTGGTGGTAAGTCTCAGGGTCGTAGCGGTCTGGGTTTAGGAATACTCGGTTCCAAAAAGAATAAGGAGCGGCGTCTTCTCGCAATTCTACGAGGTGAAAGCCACCGGCATCGAAACCCGGATGGCGGATCACTTTCCTGATGAGATAGCCAAACTGGACGAGGAAGTGAATGCCAAAGATGGCTACGCCGCCGAGGTAAACCCACCAAAGCAGGCGAAACCAATCAACTTTACTTGTGGGGGCAGCTGTATTGGCCACCGCAGGCGCTTCAGTGCCGGAGCGAGCAGATTCATCGAGTAACTCCGGGCTAGCTTTTGCCTCTCCCTTGATCTCGGCTTTCAGGTCCTCTTTTGGTGTGGCCTTGACGGAAGGAATTGGATCAGACTTAGATGTGATGGCAGCTGTTGGCGCTGCTTCAGGAAGAGGAGTTGTTTCCTCAATGGTAAGGGCTTCCTTTAATGACCAGCCTGCGGGCACCGTAACCAATGGCAGCAAGAGTGAGCCCGCCAGGCAGCCGAGCAAAATCCAGCGATTGAGGGCGAAGTGGGTCTCATTACGTAGCAACAACCAGTAGTACAGGAAGCAGGCGGAAAGCAAGAGTCCGGCGTGAATTAGGTACATCATTTTTTCTGGTCTTTGATCATTTTTAGGAGACGTTCAACGTCGTCTTCGTTGAGCTTTTGCTCTTTGGCGAAATAGTTGACAAGCTTCATCGGAGAGTCGTCAAAAAAGCCTTTCACGACTTCATCTACTACTCCTTCCTGGTAGTCTTCTTTCTTCACTACGGCAAAGTAGCGGTGAGCATTGCCGTGCTTCTCATGACTTACGAATCCTTTCTTTTCGAGCAGCTTCACCATGGTGGAGACGGAATTGTAGTGAGGCTTTGGATCCGGCATTTCCTCTACGACATCTTTGATGAAGGCGTGGCCGAGGTTCCAGATGGCTTGCATGATCTGGGCTTCGCGTTTGGCTAGTTTTTGCATCGTGAATTTTACTTAGTGAGTTCTTTGATTTTATCAATCCCGTGTTGATTTTCTGGGTTAATCTCCACGGAACGCTTGTAGTATTTGAGGGCCTTAGAATGGTCCCCTGACATTTCATACCCCTCCCCAAGACTGTCCCAGACGTTCCAGGCTTTAGGGTATTCTTTGGCGTTGAGGTCGAATATACTAATCGCATCTTCTATTCTTCCGTCACGAGCGAGTGCGTAGCCGATGTTGTTCAGCGTAGCTTCTACGGCTACGTGGGGGTGCATACTCCGCCAGCTTGAAAAAGTAGTGACCAGTTCAGTATTGCCAGAATCCAGTAAGGAAGCTGTTAATTTATCCGCACTGATGCTTTCAGCATCGTGTAGTACTTCTTCAACCATTCCTGCCAGGCGATCGATGACTTTATTGTGGACGGGGAAGTACCGGTAACCATTGCTAAGGAAGATAATGGTTAGTTCCTGTTCCGGGAAAACACGAATACCACTTACTCCTCCACCCGTAAAGCCGTAAGAAGGCTGATCATTAACAGGATAAGGGGCCCATCCGTGTTGGAACTTGTCTTTGTCGTTGGAAAACTTATAATCACTAACCATCAATGCACCTGCGTCAGCGCCCAAAAGTTCATTTCTCTGCAGCTTCTTGGCCCAAGCAGTCAGCGCCGGTAAAGTACTCGCAAGCCCGTTGCCGGCATGCCCATACCTGCCCGCTTTGTCACCGGATAATTCCCAGCCGCTTTGGTTGTAAATGTACTGACCGGTTCGATTTGGAATGACCTTCAGGGCGTTGGAAGAAAAGGCAATCTTGTCAGCATTTTCCGAGAATTGCCCCTTCTTTACGAATGCTTCCAGCGGCATTTCACTAGCCTTTTCTATGATCCGGGCAAGCATCCAGTAATTGGTCTGGTTGTAATTAAAAGCTGAGCCGGCAGGAAAGTATAATTCTTGTTCTGCAAGTTTGGCCATGAGCTCGACTTCCTTCGTTTCTCCGTCGAAATAAACAAAGTCGGGAAGGCCGGACGCATGTGCCAGTAGGTCCGCAACAGTGCGGTCCTTCCATGCTTCCGGAATGTCATTAAGATAGGTGCCGATAGGGTTTTTTAAGGAAACTTTACCTGCTTCTATGAGCTGAAAAACGGCTACGGATATGACCAGTTTGGTAGAAGAGTAGACCCGGAACATGGTTTGCTTAGTTACGGGAATACGGTGGTTCATTTCCGCCAGACCGAAGTAACCTTCATAGATTACCTTGTCTCCTTTAAGGACAGCAACGGCACTTCCAGGAATCTCGTTGATCCGATTGACTTCGGTCAGGTAAGCTTCTATTTCCTTTTCAAGCTGCCCAGAAAGCAACACGGGCAGAAGGAGAAAAAGCCAAATGGAGAATATTGTTTTCATGGTAGGGAGGCGGTTGGGACGGTGAAATACTAATCTGTTAGTACAAAGATATACTAATGCATTCGTAGTTGCAACTAATGCATTAGTATTTAACATTTCAGCGCACGCTTTGGTGGCGCGGACGCAGGATGCAAAAATGGTTTTACGAGTAACAATGTATCCTTGATGTTGGTCCTGAAAAGCACTTAGGAACGCTTCATAAATAACTGTCCTGGTTGAAGCGTAGGTATCGTGGTGCTGATCGAATAGCTCGAAATCCAGCATAGCCATAGCTACGGTGGTTTTCGAGATATGAAGAGCAGTGCCGCGATACCAAGCTGCAAATCGGACAGTTATTTATGAGGCGTTCCTTAATTTACCCGTCTAATGAGAAACAGCCTGATCACTACCCTGTTGGCCACCTTCACCAAAGCTGAACATAGCGCCTTCGCTTTGTTCCTCACTCGTCCTGAGCGGAAGGTGCGCGCTATTGTGCGTGATTTGTACGTCCTGTTGAAAAAGCAACCGGGGATAGACGCTGGCACTGTTCATAAGAAGCTGTTTTCCCAGAAACCGTTTACTACTCAGCGAATTAACCAGGCAGCGAACTGGCTGTATTCGGAGGCGCGCGCGTTTTTACTAGAGCGACACTACGCTGGGTTGGGTGATGACACCCCCTTGCTCCGTGAGCTGAACAGGCGTGGGCTGGATCATCACCGTGATCGCCTGCGCAAGCAAATGCAAAAGCGCGAACAGGACTTCGGTGCAGCTTACCGACTGGAGTCCGCAATTTATGCAACCACCCGACGTGGCAGCCGTACGGAAGGCAATAATCTTCAGGAAATCAACGATAGCCTCGACCTGGACTACCTGCACCGCAAACTCCGCCAAGCCTGCCTTATGCGCAGCCACGAGAACGTTTTTGCCATTGAGTACGATCAAGGGTTATTGGCTGCGGCCCTCGCCCACGTAGAAGCCCGCAAACTTTATGTTCGGCCAGTCATTGGCGTGTATTACCATATTTACCATTGTCTGCGCTTTCCGGAACGGGGAGGTCACTTTCCCAATTTTCAAGCGTTGTTGCCTGATTTACCCGCCACCCTTAGCGAGGAAGAGCGCCGGGACCTCTACCTACTGGGCATCAATTTTTGCATCCGGAGAGCAAACCAGGGAGATCAGGCTATGGCCCGCGAAGCGTTGAGGCTCTACCAGGAAGGCCTCAACAACGGCTCCCTGCTGGAGAGCGGTCGGCTTACGTCCTACACCTACCGCAACGCGGTAGCCCTGGCGCTTAAGATCAGGGATTACGATTGGGCCAAAGACTTTATTGAGACCTACGCTTCGGCCCTTGCCCCCGAGCAACGGGAAGAGCTGGTCGCCTACAACCATGCCCGTCTCGCGTTTGCTGTTGGAGAACCTGAGAATGCGCTTACGGAGCTTCGCTACGTCCAGTCAAAAGACATCCTGTTCACCTTAACCATGGATACCCTGCGGGCAAAGATCTATTACGAAACCGATGCCTACGACCTCCTGAGTGCTCATCTGGATAAAATGTACATCTATCTCCGCCGAAAGGGAGACAGCTATCATCATAAGAACTATGCTAATTTCATTGCGCTCCTTAAACGAATTTTGCACCTGCGGCCGCGCCCCGATGAACGCGAGAAGCTGGAAGAAAAAATCAAGACGGAAGAGTTCTTGACCGAGCGGGCCTGGTTACTAGCGAAAATAGAAAAAGCGTGACCGGAATTCGGCCACGCTCTAATATTATAGGTTTTGGTGTAAGTAAAACTCAGGAAGGGTTTAGGTTTGATAATTATTGGAGCAATAATTTTTTGACACCGACGACCCGATGGTTCTTGTCTCGCAAAACAATGATGTAGGAACCGCGAGACCATGCGGAGACCGTAATCTGTTGTAGCTGATTAAGTACGCGCCCGTCCGCAACAAGGCGCCCGTCGATGGCGTATGCCGCCCAACTTCTTCCTGTACTAGCTCCGTCGGAAAGCTTAATCGTGACAATATCCTCTGCTGGCTGCGGGTAAAGACTGAATTGATTCGAATTGTTCTCGGGAGATGAGGAGGATGACGTTTCGTCTCTAAAATCGCCAATTTGGTGGAAGGTAAAATTTGTTCGTATCGGTAAGTTGAAATCGAAATAAATATCGGCCTCATTCACCACCTCTGTACCAGCCCCGGCTTCTTCTCTGGCAGAAATTCTGAACTTAAAGAAGCCATTCGAGGCAGGTTCGTTCACATTGCTATCGGGCAGCATGATATTGTCAAAGATTACCTTAAGGATTCGTTCTCCTTCTAGTGTCCAAGTTCCGGAGTGACTCATTGCGCCCATCTGAATTGTTGCTGGGTCAAGGGCTTCAGGAAGGGTGTCGATTACGATGACCTGAAAGGCGGTGTCGGTTCCGGTGTTCTGAAAACGGATGCGGTAGTCTATTTCGGATTGTTCAGGAATTATTTTGTCCTGACTCAAGCCCAAGGGGACCGCTGATTTGTCGTTAGGGTCATAAGCTCCTATATTGATCTGGCAATCGATGGCCACATCTGGTGCACCGTCCACCAGCGGGAAAGTGATGGCTGGTAGGCCTGGGTTGTTACCACAAATCAGGGTTGCAGCTGTCCTTAAGTTTACGTCGCCGGAAATGGTGGAAAAGTGATAAGTTGTTGCATCGGCTGCAGGAAAAGTGAAAGACTGGGCCGCGTTGGCCATCAACTCAAGTGAACCTTGCCTCAGCATTACTTCGTCTTCAATAACAACAAAAGGAACCGGCCCGGGGAGATCCGTTGATAGGGTGTTTTGTACTCGGAAGCGAACGGAATCCCCAAGACAATCCGCATCTACACGTAGGCCTTGTATTTCACAGGCATTGTCTGCTGTGATCTGGGCGTAAGTGCAGTGCTCCTGTCCTAACTCACTTTCGATTGACACATTTACATCGATCCAGAAGCTTTGGACCGGAGCAAGTGGCTCCAGATCGGGAAGTTGGAAAATAATGGTGTCATCACTGAATGATATTTCATTTGCTGGGAAATCTGTATTGAGATAAATGAAGCTGGTATCCAGTAAAATTTTGAGCTCTGGGTTAGTTGCCGTTACGGTACCGGTATTGGAATAGGTAATCGTGTACCGATTGTCAAATCCACGCCGCAAGAACGGCGTGCCAATGGCTACGCTAGGTACCGCGCATTCCTGTACTGGAGCGAGTGCTAAATTAAGAATGGTGTCGGCGTTCCTATCGAGGCTAAAGGCCTCCGGACCTGGGCAGGCAAACCAGGAGTCGTTAGGAGCGAGTACTGCCACTGTAGTTGGGCCTTCGGGTATATCAGAGGAATAGAAGCCTTCTGCATCGGTAGTAGCAAAGTAATCTTCTCCTTCTCTTTGTAATTGAACAATTACTCCTGCGGCGGGTATTGGATTGTCACTAAGCGTACAATCCGGATTGGCCTGAAGTACCTGGCCACTTACGTTTCGGTTGCCAGCTACCTGGTAGAGGTAAGTCCAGTGCCACCAGTCATCATCCAGACCAAAAGCACCTTTATAATCAACGGGTGTAAAGCCTTCTTCTGGCACCGGGAAACCATCGTTGAAGAAAATGGGCGTATTCGGCTTTGGGGTAGGATTAAGGGAAATGGGACGCCTTATGGCTGATGACCGAAGGAGAGTGTCGAAAGAAAGGCTGTTCAGTGCTGCAATAGCGTTGATCACGCTATCGGGAGCAGGAGAGGTCGACCCATTGTTTAGTGTGTTTAAACCAACCTGATCGTCCCAAGTGTCTCCTTCATCCCTGGAGATGAAAATATTATCTTCAATTATTATTCCTCCTCGCCGAAAACGATCGAGGCTGGTGTCGGTGCCGTCTCTTTGAAGGTTGTCAATACTAATACTATTGAAAAACCTGTTTTCGCTAACGACGCTTCTCTTGAGTTTTCCACGGCTTTTACCCTCAAATGAGACCAGTCCGAATGTGCCAAGGAAGCTGCTAGTATTACTAAGAAGAGTGAGGTTTGCCAGGTTTGGCGAAGTGTCGTCGTCTGGGTTGTCTTGGGATTCCTCTCCGACGAGCAGTAAGTTACTGCTACCGAGCCCGAACCAAAACTGACCACGCCCTTTATAGCCCCACTCCAGAGAAAACGGATACTGGTTGTAGGAAGATAGAAGATGGTAAAGATCTACCGTTCCGCCAAATAGCTGTAGGCCGAAGAGACTTGGGTTGTGTACTTCTAGGTGATCTACGGTTGTTCCACGGCCCAAGCCCATCAATATTACTCCTGGATTGCTTTGCCTTTCTGCGGTGCCTCGTCCTGCATTTCGTACTGATACGTAACGAATGATGCCTGAATTGTCTTCCTCGTCTTCCCCGGCATAATTTAAGACCCGGCCAGTTTGTTCTTCGAGGTCTCTGATGAACCTGGTCCGTTGCCTGCGCCGATCGGACGTTCCGGAAACAGGAGCTCGGCCGGCAATGATCAGCCCTCCCCAATTGCCCGGGCCAGAAAAGAAGGCTAAGGGGATTTCGGTTATGAGCAGATTATCGTTCTCTGAAGTGAAAACAATAGGTTGCTCCGGAGTGCCATCGGCGATGAGTTGAGCCTCTGCTTCGATGATGAGAAACGAGGAATACATGAGAGCGTCCGATGGAACTTCTTTACCGCGAATCACCGTACCAGGCTCAATGGTAAGTGAGCTGCCCGCTTCCAGTATTACTATCCCATCTAATAGGTACTGGTTGTTAGCAGTCCAGGTATAGCTGGAGTCTCCGATCAAATCAGCGTCCGTGACCGTAATGAAGTTCTGCGCAAATAACGTGAAGCCACAAAATAAAATAAGAATAGGGAGCAGGAAGTATTTCCGAAATATCATGATGGGATTGTTTTTAACCTGAACCCAAGGTGGGTGGAAATTCCTAACGAGCAAAAAACAAATCAATAGTGAAATACTGATTATTTCAAGTTTAAATTAGTCCAAGTGTCTTGTATATAGGGGATTAAGTTTTTTGAAATAATTCAAAAATCGACTTTCAGCTTTGTCCATCCATCCGCTTCCGTCACCAATTCATACTTAGCTTCATGTGCTTCCAGGATTTCTCGGGTAAGCGTGAGCCCCACACCTTGTCCGGTAGGCTTGGTACTGAAGAAAGGGGTGAAGATGTCTCCAGCCGCGCTTTCCGGAATACCCGGGCCATCGTCGGCAATTACGAATCCTGCCGGGAAGGTAGTCGAAGAAATAATAATCGTTCCGCCAGAACCGATGCTCTCCCGAGCGTTGGTTAGCGCATTCACGACGACCTGTTCCAACTGAGCAGCATCGGCACTGATGATAACCTTATTAGGAGCCAGTTCGAAACGAAGGGCAATGTCGTTCTCGCGGAGGATTGGCGCCATTACGTCTCCGGTTCGGTGTAAAAGATCATTTAGGTTCACCCGGGTGCGAGTGGGCGCGGGCAGGCGAACTACACGGGCAAAGTTGCGCATGAAGCTGGTCATGTTTTCTGCCCGCCCAACTACAGCGGGTAGGTAATCTTTGCTTAGTTGGGGCAGGGTCTCGTCACCTTCAACTGCGGCTTCCAATAGACTCCGTAGTACGGAGATGATTGCAGCGTTGGAATTATTGACTTCATGGGCCATCATCCGGATAATCTTTCCGTAGGCTTCTTTTTCAGCTATCAGCAAGTCCGTCGTTACGTCCTGCACAATCAGAAAGCCACGTTCAAATCCGCGGTCAATAAAACCCGCGCGCTCCACGTGGTAACGGCGATTGCCGGGGCCGGTGAGAACGGAGCTGTTCGTTTTATTCTCAATTTCTTCCCCTTCTTCTTTTCTGTCAGGGCGCGTACGCGGTTGCAACGCGGGCTCAAGAATGGTAGAACGAAAGGCGGGGTCTTTGCAATGTGCTTCCATCCAGGGGTTCATGCTGGTTACTTTTCCGTCGTAGTCGAGTACTACTACACCAAGCTCTGCTGCTCCTAAGAGGCGGTCCAGAAATTCTTCTTGTTGCCGGCCACTGATGCGTTCCTCCCGTAACTGGTCGATCATATTATTGTACACCTTCACGATGCGGTCCATCTCGAAGCTTCCGGTAGGCATTAACTTAACGGAGAAATCTTTGTCTTCCAGCGCTGCAGCTCCCCGACCGAGCAATTGTAGAGGCGAGATCAACGAGCGGTATATCCGTAGTGCGATGTAGGCTGAAACCAGCAACAGCACCTCCGCCAGGAGCAAGTAACCACGACTGCCTACAAACTGGTAGAAGGCCAGCACGGCAAGAGAGACGTGAAGGGCCGCGATGTAGAGTATGTATTTTATAGAGGAGGACAAAAGAAGCTTTAAGATGGTTTGGAGAATCCTTAGCCTACAATGTACGTAGGCTAAAGTATATTATGCTATTCCATGCTTCTCAATCCGCCGATAAAGTGCGGCTCGTGTAAGCCCCAATTCTCGGGCAGTAGCGGCTATTTCTCCGCCATTGCGACTTAGGGCTACTTTGATCATCTTGATCTCCATCTCTTCCAGCGTCATCCCACCGGGAGCGAACGCTTTGTCGGAAGCCATCGTCTGGCCCCGGTCCATATCTTCTACCTGGACAACGGTGGCTGGCGCCAGAATTGCCGTCCGTTCCACCAGGTTTTGTAACTGACGAATATTGCCCGGGAAAGGTTGGCGGCGGAGCCAGGATTTTGCGTCGCGACCCAGCTCGAGTTTTGGCCGTTCGTATCGTTTTTTTGCGCCGGAGAGAAAGTGTTCCGCTAGTGGGACAATATCGTCCGGCCGCTCTCGGAGCGGCGGAAGATGCAGGTGGATCAGGTTGATGCGGTAGAGTAGGTCTTCCCGGAAGGTGCCGGCGGCAACCATACTCTGTAAATCCCGGCTGGTGGCCGAAAGAATGCGGACATCGGTCTTGCGCGCCTTGCTTTCACCCAACCGCTCGTACTGTCGCTCCTGCAGAACCCGCAGCAACTTTACTTGTGCGGCGGAGTCGAGATCTCCGATTTCGTCCAGAAACAGGGTGCCTCCCTCGGCGAGTTCGAAGCGGCCTTTTCGGTCAGATCGGGCATCGGTGAAAGCTCCGGCTTTATGCCCAAAGAGCTCACTTTCAAACAGGCCCTGCGGTACACCGCCGAGATTGACGGCGACGAAGGGCTTATCCGCCCGCTTAGAAGCCAAGTGTATGGCCTCCGCCACGAGCTCTTTGCCCGTGCCACTTTCTCCGGTAATTAGAACGGATGCCTGGGTTGCGGCAACCCGCTTGGCTTGCTCTAGAACGGAAGTCAGGGCCACAGATTCACCGATGATTCCAGCGAAGGGAGCATTGCTCTCTTTAACGTTCCCTGTACCTGCGTCCGCGCCCAAAAAATCATGCCAAACCGGGTATTTATCGAGTTGGATCGCTACGGCATTAAGGAGTTCCCGGTTGTCCCAGGGCTTGGCGATGAAGTCGCGTGCCCCAGCCTTCATGCCCTCTACTGCGAGCTGTACCGTAGCCCATCCCGTCATTTGAATGACCGGAAGATTGGGGTATTGACCAAGGATCCGTTTTAATAAACCCATGCCATCTTTCCCACTCGTGTCAATCGTGAAGTTCATGTCAAGTAAGACCAGGGACGGCCGATGCTCCACTATGGTAGGTAGTGCTTCTGCTGGTCGTGAAACGCTCTTGGTTCCGTAGCCCGCCCGCTTCAGTAACAACTCCAGGCTGGTGGAAACCATGGTGTCGTCGTCGATGATGAGGATGTTATGGGGCATGTTCCAATGGGTGTTTGTAGAAGGTAGTTGGCGGTCCTTCGGCGAGTATACGTGAGTCATCCCGAGTTATTGGAATGAATTGCCATGTTTTGTAGTGGCGGGTAAGAATTTCAGCGATCAGTATTCAGAGCAGTTTTGCCTTAATACTGATCGCTGATCGCTTTTTACTAATAACGAGGCGGCGCGGGCGCAAGCTCAAGTTCTTCACGAACCTGGTCGGCAAGCCCACGAGCATCGGCCATGCTGGCGGGCCGGTCTTCATCACTATAGATACGTAAGGTCCGCTTTTTTGTGTTCAGCATCATCACCGCTCCGTTGTCCGTTGTAAATGAAGATACGCCAACAATTTTTGAAATGCCGGTAATCTTCGCAAATTTGATGTAGGCGGCAACAACCATATCCATTTGCTGGCGATCTACTTTGAGCTTGAAGGTATAACTATCGTTGGTTCCTGATTCCGAAACAGAGGTTTGGGAGGACGTAGTTGTGCTGGTTGTTCTGTTTTGGGCGGAGAGTGTAACACTCGTTATTGCCAGAGCGAAGAAGAGTAAGTACTTCATAATTATAAGGTCTGATGGTTAATAAAAAAGGTTGCATAAAATTTAAACGGTGCCCCTTATTCTTCGTGCAGGACATTAGCGGGGTGTAGGCCAGCCGCTTGGCGGCTTGGCAAGAAGGAGCAGAGTAGTACGATGGTAAGAATGACGGCAACGGCCGCAAGAATACCATAATAGAAGAATGAACCGGGGATTGGGATTAGCTCTAACAGCGGGACTTGAACGGCGAAGAAGGTGCCAAGCAATAAAGCCATAATGGATACAATGACGATCTCTAAAACGAACTGAGTCGTAACCTGTCCTGGTGTAGCGCCCATTGCTTTACGTAACCCGATCTCTGCCCGTCGCCGGTTGATTTGTGTAAAGAGTACGCCAAATAGGCCAAGTGCGATGTTGATGAGCAAAAAGCCAGAAATGACCAGCAGAATCACCATCGGAATAACAATAGATCGGTTGGCTTTGCGTCGGTCTTTGGCCATGTCCCAGATCACCACTTCGGTGTTTTTGGTATTGTCTACCAACAGGTTGAAGATGTCTTCTTCTGTTTCGGCAAGGGTGTTGGGGCGCAGTCGGATGATCATCATTTCAAAAGGATCCTTGTTTTTCATGCGGTCTACCTGTGGGTAAAAGGAGAGCGGAAAGTTCTCCGCAAAATTGCTCTTGTATTTAAAATCTCCGCTTACGCCAACAATTATGTGTTCTCCGCTTATGTCAAATACGGAGTCTACAATACTCTCCACATTAGGAAAATACCTTTGCTTAAATTCTGAATTGACAACCATAGGGGTATACTTCCCTTTCAAGTCGTCTTCGTTGTACCAACGCCCGTCCGTCATCTCTACCTCCGCTGCTTCGCCAAATCGATAATCAGCAAAAAGCATTTGGGTTTGTATTGGCTGGCCGTTTATACTAGTTCCTGTTTGCCAGGTATTTCCACCGAAAGGGTTGACCGGGCCAATGAAGGTGGCTGCCTCTATGTTTGGCATAGCCATTAACTCCCCGTGAATACGGTCTTGAAGTTCGAGTACTTCCAGAGAATCCAGTTCGTCGTTAAAATCAACCCGAACCCCAATGGTTTGCTCGTAGTTGAACCCAAGAGGTGAGCGGTAACGGTCTACGTTGTAAAATATAAAGGCAAAGACACCGAATAGCACTACGAATGCTAGCAATATCTCAAGGAAGATCATGCTGTTGGCACGGCGCTTATTCCACATTAGTTTTAAGAGGTGACGAAACATAGGAAGGGTATTTTTATATCGTTAGTAAGAGCTGGAAATTAGAGGGCTAGGAGCAGACTGTGGGACATTTCGATTCAAGGCTTCTGAGGTTTGGCTCCCTCTCCGTCGAGCCTCAGGCGAGACGTGTGGGAGAGG
>CAYPIM010000037.1:27056-28490 GCA_964410795.1 uncultured Lewinella sp.
CTTCTGAGGTTTGGCTCCCTCTCCGTCGAGCCTCAGGCGAGACGTGTGGGAGAGGCAGAAAACCCAAAATGTCCATTAGTATGGGTTAGAAGTTAGAAGGCTAGCTTCTGGTATCTAGCGTTCTTGTTCCTACCGGAGGGAGTCCGCTACGTTAGTTCTGCTCATTCGGTAAGCGGGCAGAATCCCGGAAAGGAAGCCAAAGACCACAATCACAATCAGGAAGTAGCCAAAAACTTTGTAGGAGTAAGAAAGGCGGGCGATGCCGAGTAAATCGTTGGCGTTTACGTAGGAAATTAGCCCAACGGCCAGGACAATCCCAATTACTCCTCCGATAATAGTCAAGACCAGGTTCTCGAAAATGAACTGGTAAAGAATATCACTACCGTTGGCGCCGAAGGCTTTCCGTACTCCAATTTCCCCCTTGCGCTCATATACCCGACTAATATTGAGATTTATCAGGTTGATCAAAGGAAGAGCTACAAACAACATGATGAGCAAAATGACAGGAATGAACAACAGGCGAAGGGCTTTATCTCCGTCTTGTTCCTGCAAGATTCCCTGAGCGTATCCTTCAAAAAACGTAGCGTTGTATAGTTTTAAATTATCGTAATAATCCTCTGCAGACATGTCAAAGTTTTCACCCAAAAAGGTTATTTCACTCTTTAAGGCCTCTCTTCGGTCCGAACTGGAAGTAAGAAAGGCTGCGCCGAATCCTCCGCTGACTCCAACGCTGGCCAGGGCCCGTGGATCTATGGCGGTAATGGGGAAATAGATATCCCCCCCAAACATGGGGCTGTCAGAAAGCGGCCGTGCAACGATTCCCCTTACCCGGAAGGTTTCCGGGCCGAGAACCATTTCTCGCCCAATTACACTTGCACTGACTTCTCCGAAGTAGCTTTTTGCCGTCCTGTCCGTAATTACCACAACTTTATTCGTCTCTTCATCGTCCTGGACGTTGAGGCGGTCTCCGTGCAAGAAGTTGAAGTCGAAAACATTCCAGTAATCAGCATTGACGTAATAGGCGCCAAAAGAGAACTTTCTTCCGTCCAGATAGCCGTCAATCTGAGAGTTGTCGTTCCAGAATCCATAACGTTCTGCTTCTTCCAGATTTGTCAGGTTCTCCGTCACGAATTTATAACTCATCGGACCGTTAGAGTTAGAAACTACATTGTCTTCGTAGGTATAGGAAGTGTCGTACCGAACGGTTGCTGGGTCGTTGCCAATAGTATCGATCTTCATAATCGTGTCTGTCTCCGTTCGGGTGCGTTCCAGCATGGGAAGAATTACCATTCGGTCGCGGTGCGTAAGCGGCTGGTTATCTCCCAGGGTCGCGTCGAATAAGGACGTTAGGAGCATCAAAATCATCAACGTAAAGCTGATGCCAAACAGGCTGATGAAGGTGTAAAATGGCTTTCGCTTCAACACCTTTAGGGA
>CAYPIM010000037.1:28590-37892 GCA_964410795.1 uncultured Lewinella sp.
CTTTCTCCGTCACTAAGCCGTACCAGTCGGTGGGTCTTCTTGGCCATCCGCTCATCGTGTGTCACCATTACTATAGTGGTGCCGAGATCAGAATTGAGCTTCAGGAGAATGTCCATGATCTCGTTGCCCATATGGCTGTCCAGGTTGCCCGTTGGTTCATCCGCAAGAATGATGTTCGGTCGGCCCACAATGGCCCGGGCAATGGCAACGCGTTGCTTCTGCCCGCCGGAGAGTTGGTTAGGGAAGTGGGTTGCCCGATTACTAAGACCTACATGAGCCAGCGCTTCCAGCGCTAAACGACGGCGCTCTTTTCCACCAACTTTACGGTACAGGAGTGGGAGCTCCACATTGTCCACCACCGAGAGGTCGTTGATAAGGTGAAAACTCTGGAAGATGAACCCCAATTGCTCGTTGCGGAAACGGGCGATCTGTTTTCCGTTGTAGCCCGTGATGGGCTTGCCCGCCAGGCTAACGGTGCCTTCGGTTGGCTCATCTATCAGGCCCATGATATTTAGGAGAGTGGACTTGCCACAGCCAGACGGACCCATGATGCTAAGGAACTCTCCACTCGGGACGGAAAGGTTCATATTGTGGAGCGCAATGGTCTCGATGGTGTCAGTGCGGTAGGCTTTGGAGACGTTTTGAATTTCTATCATGGTTGGATGGATGAAGGTTTTTTAATGGAGGTTACGGTTGAGGACAGCTTATGCCCCATCTGTATGGCTTAGGGAATTAGTGCTTACCCAAGGGGTTTATCATTAATAAAGTCCCAGAGCGTAAGCCGGGCAAGTCGTGCGTAGGTGAACCAGTAAGCCCGTAGCGTACTGGCGTACGCCCTCGTATTCTGGTCCCGGGCCTGTTGGGCAAGGGTAAGTTGAGATAGTGGTATCGCACCAAGCTCGTAACTTTCCTTACTGATGGCAAAGCGCTCGTTGGCCAGGTCTTTGATCTCGGTAGCGAGCCGAAGTTCTTCTTGTACGGTCTTCCACTGTTCAAGCAATTGTAGGAGCTCGGTGCCTAGTTCTAGTTCGGTACGGCGAGCTACCTCTTCGGCCAGTTCGCGGGTGGAAGCGGCACGCTTCGTCAGTGCTTTGCGCTGGCCCCAGTCCAGGATCGGAAGCGCTAGGTTGACACTTAGGATGCGTTCATTTCTGGGGTCAGCGTAAATTGGAGAAAGGTTCTCATCGTTACGGACAAACCCGAAACCTGCCTCTATATCAATTCGGGGCCCGAGGTCACGCTTTACCCGGTCTTCTTCCCGTTCTGCCTCCAGCGCACGCTGCTGAGCTGCCAGAATCTCCGGACGGCGCTGCTGCATCAGGCTAATTGCACGTTCCGTGTCTATGTCGGTCTTAACCTCTGTTTCGGGCAGCTCAGGGCGCAGCAAAATCATATCGTACGCCTTGCCTAAGAGTCGGTAAATGGCTGCGGAGGCAGCACCGACCAAGCGTCGGGCACGCAGCAGGTTTTGTTCAGCACTGGTAAGTTCAAGCTGCAATTGTACCAGGTCACCCCGGTTGATCTTACCCAGGTCAAAGCGCTCCTGAGCAACGGTGTAGAGTTGTTCGTTGGCGGCCTTGTTTACTTCGGCGATTCGGCGCTCCTGATCGGCGGAAACCAGATCGAAGAAGCGATCGGTTGCTTCAAGAGCCGCGCCGGCGCGGGCGGCGGTGAGTGTACGTTGATTAATGGTGATTTGCATCGGGAGCAGCTTACGATCCCACTTCAGGGCATTGAATGCTAGAATGGGCTGGCGGTAGGTAAGACGTAAAGGGGAGCCGTTGTAAAACTTATTGTCCTGTACAAAATTATCAGTGCGCTGCAGCCGACTCTCCAGGCTTATTGTGCCGCCCGTGGAGGCAATTCGCTGGCTGGCAAATAGCCCAACGAAAGAGTTGTTGAGTTCGATTTCGCGGAAGGCTACTGTACCGTCATCCTGAGTTACTTCACTACTGGTGCGGAAGTAGTTCGGGAAGTTGGCCACCAGATCCAGGCGCGGCTTTAGGCTGGCACCGAAGGCGTCGAACTCAAGCTTTGCGGCGTCGAGTTGTTGTTGAGCGGTAAGCACATCGATCGCAGATGTCGCGGCTTGCTCCTGTAGCATCTCCAGGGTTATGCTTTCCTGGGCGCGGGCGCAGGTGCAATGAAGGGTTAAAAGGAGCAGGGGAATTAATCTAAGAATCATCGCTTTTTGCTTTTGGTAGAGGAACGGACACGGCTGTGAAATACTAATCACTTAGCTGCAGGCTACTCATCTGTTCGTATTCCTCTGTGTCGGAGATCACAATTTTATCTCCAACTTTTAGCCCGCCTTCAATCTCAATGAAGTCACCGTTACGAGCGCCGGTGCGGATTTCGGTACGGAGGGCTTCTCCATCGCGTACGACAAATACGGATTGGCGTTTCCCTCCTCTGAAAGCAGGCCCGTTCTTTACCCGGAGCACGTTCTCGCGTTTGCTGGTGATTACGTAAAGTTCAGCCCGTAGGTTAGGGCGCAGATTTTCGTCAGAAGAGTTGTCCAGTTCTACGCGGAAACGGATGGTGTTTCCCGTGACTTCAGGCAGGATGTCGGTCAGGGTGCCAGAGAGGCGAGCCTTCGGCAGGCGGAGCTCAATGGGCATCCCGACGATGAGTTGTTCTGCGTAGCGGTCAGAACAAGTACCCTCGATCTTGTAGCGGCCCAGGTTAGCGATGCGCGCCAGCGGCGCGCCTTCCGCTACTTGTTGCCCCAGGTTCTCGTTTACCCAGGTTACTACACCGGAGCGGGGCGCGCGGACGTCCGTTTCACGAAGCTTCCGGCTTAGTTGCTGTACTTCCTTTTCTTCCATCCCTACTTCCAGTTGCAGCTTTCGCTCACGGCCGGCAAGGCTGTTGCGGCTGTAAGAGAGTTGGTTGTTGAGTTTGTCGGTCTCCAGCTTAGTAATCTTTACGGCCAGCTCGGCGGCTTCAACTTCTTCTTCCGTCGCACCGCCTACTTTCAGAAGGCGACGGGCGTCTCCGAGGCGGGCTTCAGCCGCGGCGAGTTCCAGCTCTTTAATTTTGGCGTCGTAGCCCAACTCTTTCAAGTCGCGCTGATATTCCATCTGTAAGAGGCCAATGCTGTTTTCTTTAAGTGCCAGCTGGTCCCGGCGGCCATCAAGCTGAAGACCTACGTATTCCCGGTCAAGACGAAGCAGAATATCTCCACTTTGCACCTGCGTTCCCGCCGTCAAAATCACCTCTTTTATGGTCGTCGCTACCGGTGCGTTCACTTGCTCCTCAAAAGCAGGTAGTACCAGCGCGGTAGCATTGATGCTATTAAGTACATCACCTTTTTCCACAACGGCGAAACGAAGATTGTCTTCGTCTGCAGATGGTCGTAACATCCGCAAGCCAAACCAAACAAGGGCCAGTACCGCAAGGCAAATGATGACCCATTTTAGAATGCGCCCGTTGCGCTTTTTGTTAATGGCTGATTTGTCAATTTTACGATCCATGCCAGAAAGGTTAGCTAGAAACGTGCCAAAAAATTAAAGCGTTGAATGTTAGGTTTTTACGAGGTCAGTTTTTTTTGAATGTGTTCGATTTTGAACACTTAGTGTTCGTTTTTAGCCAGTTCGTGCACGCTAAAGAGGTGGTTGGACGGACTGGAAGAGGTAAAAGTGGCACAAATAATACTTTGAATAATAAAGTTCTTTGTATAATTGCATATGCATAACCCTATTCGCTTTTACCTTTCACTTGTGCTTCTTTTCTTACCTGCCTTAGCTTTTGCCGGGTTTCTTACGTACCTGATAAAGAGTGAAGTTGTTGTACCTGAGGAACACCTTATGTTTCTTCCTTGGCAGTTTGTCTTCCTTGGTTTATTTGGAGTTGTCGGTACTGTTGGTGGCGTGCTTGACTGGCGCTACCACCGGGACCCGCTGAAGTTGAAAATATCTAAAAAAGAACGAGAGGCAGAAGCTAAGGCTTTAGGTTTTGGAGGTGTCCCAATGTTACTGTTAATGATGGCTGCTACGGTAAGTACTCGCCCAACGTGGTTCCTTGTTCCTATAGTTGTGGTGTTACTTTATACGGTTGCCGCTATTTGTTACGATGAGTTTGTATTTCATATCCACCGCTGCGGAAAAACGGAGACTATCTTTCATCGTATGTTAGTATTTGGTAATGGCGCGGCTTGGCTGGCGTGGTTTCATTTCATCTTTGTATGAGGTGGCGGAGTTTACTTCGCCAAGCGAAAAAGGAGCTTGATGCTGGGCGGCTTCCGTATCGAAATTTTGTTAAGGGAGGGATGTGGATGGCAGAAGAGCTCCATCGTCGTACGAGTAATTCCATGGTAACCGGAGTAAAACCGGATTATCGTACCGCTGGCCTGATCAAATATGGATCGGCCTTGACCGCAGGATTGTTGACGTTGCTTTTGTTTGCCAAGATTGGGCCGGCCGTAGCTTTCCTGGTGGTGTTCGCTTTTTACTTAGTGGAAGTTCATCTTCTTTTTCTCTTTCCACTGCTTGCCGAAGGACATGTCAAGCCTTATCGAACAGCTGTCCGATTATGCTGGCGGGTGGGAATTTTCCATTGTATCACCAACGTAATCCCTATCGCTGTAAGAATGCTTGCTGGCTTGACGAATTCCCACGATCCTTTTCGGGGCTGGCACGAAGGTTGTCTCGCTATCGTGATTTGGTACCTGAAAGTGAGCAAAAATTTTGAGTATGAAGCCTGAATTTCTGGTGCGAATACTGAGACACGAGGCTCCCCTGAAAACACCTCTGGCGATCTGCTATCTCTCTGACTTACACTTTAATGGGCGAAGTCTGCAAATGGCGAATGACCTTATTAGATATTTAAAAAGCGATATCCCGGATCTAATCTTACTGGGGGGAGATTACCTTGATACCCGGAGTGGAGAACCACACTTTGCAAAGTTATTGAGCGCAAGTTCAGCACTTTGTCCTACCTATGCTATTGGCGGAAATCACGATCGGTTTTATGGACTTGATCGAATCAAGGAGCTGTGCAGCTCTAACGGAGCTGTCTGGCTGAAGAAAGAACCAGTAATCATTGATGTTATGGGTACTGATGTTTGTCTGCACGGTGGTTATGTTCCATCTTTTGCTCCTCCTGCTGAAACCCTTTCTATCGTTGTATTACATGAGCCAGTAAACCCGGAGCGGCTGATTGGTATGTGCCACCTTGCTTTTGCTGGCCACCTACATGGTTGCCAGTTCGTGTTTTGGCAACGCGGCTTTGATCTCTACCCAGGAAAATTTTTCTACCGGAACAATTTCCTCGAATGGCGGGATGATAAACTGGCTTATTTTATCAGCAGAGGATTGGGAGATACTTTACCTCTACGATACAGATGCCCACGGGAAGTTGTGCGTGTTTTGATTTACCCCGCCGCCACCTCCATCAAATAAGCACAAACCAGGGCTCCGTAAGTACCCAGCGCATACCCAATTACCGCCATAATCGCCCCTACCGGCGCTAGCGCCGGGCTGAAAGCCGAGGCCACCACCGGTGCCGAAGCGGCACCACCAACGTTTGCCTGCGAGCCAACCGCAACGTAAAAGAATGGCGCTTTGATGAGCCAGGCCACGAACAATAATATAAGGACGTGGATGATCATCCAGATCAGGCCAATGGCAAATAGGCCGAGGTTGCTAAAAATGTCACCAATGTTCATCTGCATCCCGATGGTGGCCACCAAAATATAAATGCAAACCGAGCCCCAACGGCTCGCCCCAACACCTTCCAGTTTGCGGGCAGGGGTAAAGCTGAACAGAAAACCTACCGTAGTAGCGATCACCACCAGCCAGAAGAAACCGCTCTTAAGTGTTGTCAATCGCCATGCTTCGAGCGTTTCGGTAAACTGGGCAAAGAAGGGAGCTAAAAGATCGGACCCCAAATGCGCCAGCGCTACGCCTCCGAAAGCAACACCAATCATCTGAAAAGAGGAAAGTGAGGTAGGGTCGCGTTTTACTTCAGCCGCGTAGTTCTCTACTTTCTCCGTTAGCTCAGTGATGGCTGAGTTATCCGCCTTAAGCATCCGGTCTATCTTATCAGCCCGCCCGGCACCGAAGAGCAGGAAGCCAAGCCAAATATTGGCCACCAGTACGTCAACGATGATCATTTGGCCAAAAATGCCGGTCGGTACTTCGAAGATTTCCTTCATCGCGGCCTGGTTCGCTCCGCCACCGATCCACGAACCAGCAATCGTACTCAAGCCCCGCCAGAGCTCGTCTGGGTTTAAACCGATAAGGTCGGGGAACAGGTAGGTGATGATGAGCAGCGCAATCGGGCCGCCAATCACGATCGAAAACGTAGCCGCGAGAAACATAATGATCGCCTTCGGGCCAAGATTGATGATACCTTTAATATCTATGTTGAGACAAAGCAGGATCAAACTTGCAGGCAGCAGGTAGCGGCTGGCCATAAAGTAAAGGTTGCTGTGACCTTTGAATTCTGCATAGTCTTTGGGGCTGTACCCCGCATTTTCAATTATTTTGTTGATCTCTCCAAACGAAGCTCCCTCTGGTATGGAAATATTTATTTCTGCGAGCGCAGTCATTATTTCTGGCGTGTACCAATCATAAGCAATCAACCCCAGCGGCCAGTGCAGCAGTGCTGGCACGAAGTAGCACAACAGCAACGTAGGCACATAAGTGTAAAACTTCTTCCATAAGGAAGCCTTACTGTTCGAAGTGGTAAAGATTACGGCGAGCGTTACCATGAGCAGGCCGAAGACGATGGCGTCGTTGGTGAAAATGGGTTCCATGCCGCAAAGTAGGGAACAGGAGGCAGAATTAAGAAGTCAATAGCCAGAGAGCAGGGTTCAGCAAGCTTTATGTACTTTGAAACCCGAATCCTAGCCTCTGAAATCTATGATCCACCCCCGATTTTTCTCAAATACCTAAGTAAATGGTACTTTTGCGTCGAATTTCGGGTCAACGACCTTTTGAAGCGTACGGGATCATGCTCTCATTAGCTATTAAATCATATCCCTGCGGCCATCTAGATCGCTTGTACTTCGAAGACTAACAATCTTCTTAAACAAGTAAATCTCTTTTTATTTATGGTTTCTACTATTCTATTGGCGGTCCCTGCATTGGGCATCCTCGCCTTAATCTTCATGTTCGTCAAGTCTGCGGGCGTGTCCAAGTTGGACCCCGGCAACGAACTCATGCAGCGCATTGGTAAGAACATTGCTGACGGTGCAATGGCCTTCCTTAAGGCAGAGTACAAAGTGCTCGCAATATTTGTGGTCTGCGTAGCTGCCATCCTCGGTATTTCTGCTGCGATGGACAGTAGCGAAGGCACCCACTGGATGATCTCCGTGAGCTTCATCATCGGTGCTATCTGTTCCGCCCTCGCTGGCTTCATCGGTATGAACGTAGCCACCAAGGCCAATATTCGTACGACTCAGGCCGCTCGTACCAGCCTCGGTAAAGCTCTTGGTGTTGCCTTTGATGGTGGTGCGGTTATGGGCCTCGGAGTTGTCGGTCTCGGCCTGCTCGGTCTCGGCCTGCTCTTCTTCCTGTTCTCCAGCCAGTTTGGTATGGGTACCGAAGAAGAGGTGCTCAAGGTCCTTTCTGTTCTGACGGGCTTCTCCTTCGGTGCTTCCTCCATTGCCCTGTTCGCCCGTGTTGGCGGCGGTATCTACACCAAGGCGGCAGACGTTGGCGCTGACCTCGTAGGTAAGGTAGAAGCAGGTATCCCTGAAGACCACCCCCTGAACCCCGCAACCATCGCCGATAACGTTGGTGACAACGTTGGTGACGTAGCCGGTATGGGGGCAGACCTCTTCGAATCTTACGTTGGCTCCATCATCGGTACGATGGTAATCGGTGCTGGTTACATGACCATCACCGGCTTCGCCGGAGGTGAGTTCAGCGGCCTCGGTGCAGTATTACTACCCCTCGTTATCGCTGGTATTGGCATCGTGGCTTCCATTATCGGTACGTTCTTCGTACGGGTTAAAGAAGGCGGTGATCCACAAAAAGCACTCAACACCGGCGAACTTATTGCCGCTGTTCTGTTCCTCGTAGGTACTGCCGGGGCCGTTTACACCATGATCCCAGCCGAGTACGCGGTCGGAGGTGTCGATTACACCCGCTGGGGTGTTCTGTACGCCATCATCCTCGGCTTGGCCGGAGGCCTTGGCATTGGTTACATCACTGAGTACTACACCGGTACGGGCACTAAGCCGGTACAGGGCATCGTTGACCAGTCTCTGACGGGGGCAGCGACTAACCTGATCGCCGGTCTTGCCGTAGGTATGCGTTCCACCGCTTACCCTATCATCGTATTATGTGTCGCTATTATGGGGTCTTTCTACTTCGCCGGCCTTTACGGTATCGGTATTGCTGCCGTTGGAATGCTTGCTAACACTGGGATTCAACTCGCTATCGATGCTTACGGCCCTATCTGTGACAACGCCGGTGGTATCGCCGAAATGGCCGGTCTGCCCAAGGAAGTCCGTGAGCGAACCGACCAACTCGATGCTGTAGGTAACACCACCGCCGCTATCGGTAAAGGTTTCGCCATCGGTTCTGCCGCCCTGACCGCGCTCGTCCTTTTCGCCGCCTTCATGACTACGGCACAGATCACTACCATTGATATTGCCAACCCGTACGTAACCGCTGGTCTCTTCCTTGGTGCAATGCTTCCTTTCCTTTTCTCCGCTTTCTCAATGGAAGCTGTTGGTCGCGCTGCGAACGATATGATTCAGGAAGTTCGTCGTCAGTTCAATGACATCCCTGAACTGAAAGCTGCCCTCGAAGTAATGCGCCGCGCCGGTCATGATACCTCAAAGTATTCTGCGGCCGACCTTGCTACCTTCAATGCGGCTGACGGTAAGGCTGACTACGAAAAGTGTGTAGAAATTTCTACCCAGGCTTCCATCCGTGAAATGGTAATGCCAGGCCTGATTGCTGTAATTACCCCTGTTGTTGTTGGCTTCGCCGGTGGTGCTGAAATGCTCGGTGGCCTCCTCGCTGGCGTAACTTCTGCTGGTGTAATGATGGCCATCTTCCAGTCCAATGCTGGAGGTGCTTGGGACAACGCTAAGAAAATGTTCGAAGAAGGTGCCAACGTTCAGGGGACCATCTTCCACAAAGGTTCTGAGCCGCACAAAGCTGCTGTCGTAGGAGACACCGTAGGTGATCCATTTAAGGATACTTCCGGCCCGTCACTCAACATCCTGCTTAAGCTTATGGCAGTTGTGTCACTGGTTATTGCGCCTTTCCTGGTGTAAGCCTAGCTAGCCAAATTAAAAGGCACCTGTAGCCCCACGACCGTTCTTCGGTCGTGGGGCTTTT
>CAYPIM010000038.1:0-36875 GCA_964410795.1 uncultured Lewinella sp.
CAGTGTTTTACGGGTGGGGCATACCACTATACGTTTTTGATTTTCTGCCTCTCCCACACGTCTCGCCTAAGGCTTGACTGAGAGGGAGCCAAACCTCGAAGAAATCGCTAAGCAAAATGTCTAGTAGTTTGAGCGGGGCTAAAGTACGGGATTGTCAGAAAGTGAGAAGCCTCAATTACCCCGTAACAATATCTATTACTTCACCGCTGAGCCAAGCCTTCAAAAAGTTTTCGTTCGTGCTGAGTGGAACGATGTAAAACCGCTCGTAGAAGGGAAAAACACTGGACGCTTCAATTTGCTCAATTTCTACCCCTCTTATCTCCACATAATTGGAGTGAATTAAATATAGACCGTCCTCATTTTTCAAAAGGTAGCCAACATGGTTTTGGTCAAAGCCGATAAAATGGATTCCAGCCGGGATTTTAGCTTGAATGGCCTTTATGTTTTTAATAACGGAGCCCTCTGCAATCTCAATTATCTCCGACTTCAACGCAAGGCTTCGAGCTTCATTGATCGGGCTCTGCTGCGCCAGTTTATAGCGATTGATTTCAAGCCTGGCATGCTTCAAGGTGGTGGAAACAAAGTATCCGCACGCAATACTACCTACCTGCGGCCTTGAAGTATGCCCTTCGAAAGTCCAACTCGTTCCTTCCCAAAACGGTATTATTCGGTGCAATAAAGCTTTTTCGAAAGCAGCTTGCATTTCTTTTACTAATGGATTCGATGATTGTAGCTCCGTTCGACTTACTGAAATTGATTGCTTTACCGACGCATAATCATTATCTCCTGGCAGCCTAAAGTATTGTAAATCAATTAGCCTACTGCTATCAACTAGAATCTCAGCCTGAACGGTATCTAAGGCCACCGCAGTGCTATCTACTACCTCCAGCGAAAGATCTTCTGCCGAAGGGCTGTTACAGCTGAAAAAAACTATTGTAAGAAGAGTGGTTAATATTTGGTGCACTTCTAAGGAATTTAGGTAGTAAACTTGACTTAAAAAGGTATTTTACCTACATAAGTAGCTTCAAAGCTACGCACCAAACAACACAGATATACCCCCACGTACGATCTGCAGATATCGGCGACTTAGGATATGAAAGATAAAAAGAAGGCCAATCCGTCTGGCTTCCAGAAGAAAGCTTTAAACATTCTTAAACCCCTAAAAAAACCATCTAAGTATTCGGAAGATTCTCCAGGCATGCGTATTAACGTTCTCATAGCTTATGTATAGTCATGTGGTTAAACATCTTCTAATGTTCTGTGAATCTTGGAACCAACCTTACCAACACATTAATTTCACTCCTAAACCAACCCATAACACTATGCGATCATACACAATTATAGTCTTTTGTTTGTTCCTGTTTTCTTCATGCAGCTCCCAAACGTCCAAGACAAACGAGTGGGTCAAGGGTCCTGATCAAACCATTGGGGAACTCTACGCTCATAAAACCGTAGCTAATGTCGGCCTAGTTGTCCTCAGTTTCGCGGAGCTGAACAAGACCAGTGCTGGCCCCTTTCCTGGCGTAGGTACGCCGGGAGACCAACTCGCACGCGTCTATAAGATAATGGGGATGGACGCCCAGGTCAACCAGAACGCAAAAAAAGGCACAGCCTTCGTTGAGTGGGGAGAAGCTCAAGTGGGTAAAAAGCTCAACTACTTCGTTGCTCGCCTGCAACCCCAACGCAATGACGGCAAGGTTTTTGTGGTCGTTACCAATCCTGAAGACTTCGGAAAGATTGGTGGAGAGCAGGCCTTATTTGACGACCCTCTATCCGAAAAAAACACCGGTGTGGTCGCTGCCACAAATAGGAACGGCCCGCTACTTACTAAGGATTATCCGCCGCTACTGGTAAAGCGGGACCGACGAGGGAAGGAGCTATCTAACAACTGGCATTCCGGCCAGAAAAATGGCCTTTACGCCCGAACCGATGATCCGAACTCCCCCCGTCTTTTCAGTTTGAACGTGACGGGCAAACAAGCGAAGTCAACTAGACAAGCAATAGACAAGGCACTGCGCGAGATGAGCGTTAAGTCTCCCCGCTATCTAGACCTGACCCGGATGAAGGTGAGCAAGGAGCTGCTAGGTTCGGAGCATTTTATTACCGTTGGGCAATCTGTTCTCAACGGTAGGAAGGCAAACTTATTCATCTCTTCCAGTAAAGCGAAAGGGACCGATGTTTTCCGGATATCCATTCGGGAAACGCCCTTAGAAATTTATGAAAAATGGGGCGGAATTGCTTCAATTTTAGTTAGCGAAGGGATTATCACTACTACTAATGCGTTTGGTAAAAAACTGGACCAGGTAAGTACAGCTGGCCCCACCGGACAAGTAAAAGTTTACGAAGCTGCATTCACCAAAATAATGTACCAGTTGGCCAAAGGAATCATGATGACGCAAGCCGCCACCACGATGAGGATGACAGAACTAAATTACGACCTGTTGTTGGGAGGCGATATTACCGATCCGTTTATCGGCAATTGAGTTTACCAGGGCGAGATGAGGAGGCGCTAGTACACTGTTTGATCTACTGAAATGGAGTAAGGGAAGATCAATACTATTCCACCGTAAATACCGACCTTTGCCGTCCCCTAACAAGCCTTCAGCATGAGACCCTGCTTCCTAACCTTGCTTTTCACCCTTCTCTGCACCTGCGCAAGCGCCCAAAACATCATAAAGGGCCAGCTACAAGACGCCGGGCAGCAAGCGGTGCCTTACGCCAACGTTGCCCTCTACGCCGACTCCAACCTCGTGAAAGTAGAGACTACCGACGACGCGGGCGTCTTCGTGATGCGTAACGTAAAAGATGACACTTATACCCTCATTGCAACCTACCTTGGAGCTCCAGATTTGGAACGTAAGCTGACCGTAGCGGGTAAGGACCTTGACCTTGGCGTTCTCACCATGGCTCCTTCCGCCGTTGAACTGGAAGGCGCGACCGTAACTGCAAAACGCGCCCTGGTAGAAATCAAGCCCGACCGCACCGTTTTCAACGTTCAGGGAACCATCAATGCCGTCGGCGAAAACGGACTGGACTTGCTGCGCAAGGCTCCAGGTGTCACCATCGATAACAACGACAACATAAACGTACTGAGCCGTTCCGGCGTGCTTGTTTACGTAGACGGCAAACGCCTGCCTCTGGCCGGCGCAGACCTGGCCGCTTACCTCCGCAACCTAACCGCAGAACAGATTGACCGTATAGACATCATCACCAACCCCGGCGCGAAGTACGAAGCCGAAGGCAATGCAGGCATTCTTGATATTCGGCTGGTAAAGAACGAGAACGAAGGTGCTAACGGAACTGCGAACTATACCATCAGCCAGGGCCGCTACCAGAAAATGAACGGCTCCGTAGGCGGTAATTACCGAAACAAGCGCCTGAACGTCTTTGGCCAATTGGGTGCGCTAGACGGTAGGCAGTTTTCACAAATTGACTTCCTGACTTTCCAGAATGGCCTGCAAACCCTCGAAGACACCAGGAATTTCTTCACCTGGAACAACATCAGCGGCCGCTTCGGCACCGACTTTTTTCTCTCCGACAAACATACCATTGGGTTTCTCATCGACGCACAAAGTCAACACGGTATCCAGACCAACCGGTCCGACATTGAGATCGCGCTGATCAATCAGCCCGTCGATAGTATTCTGCTGGCGCGCTCCCGCTCCGACGACGACCAGGACCGCGCTACCTTCAACCTCAATTATCGCTTTGATGCGGGAAAGGGCAAAAGCCTTAATGTTGACCTCGACTACGGCACCTTTCGCAACCGGGCCTTCCGCCGCCAACCCAACGTCTACTTTGCCCCCGACCGTACGACGGAACTCAGCGAAATCACCAACAACTTCGACACCCCAACCGACATCAGTATTTACACCTTCAAGGTTGATTACGAACAGCCACTGGGCCAGGGGCAGTTTGGCGCTGGCATCAAACTTAGCCAGGTAGGAACCGACAATACTTTCCGCTTATTCAACGTAGTGGGCGGCAACGAGGCTTTTGACACCGACCAGTCCAATATTTTCAATTACGACGAAAACGTTTACGCCGGCTACCTCAGCTACGCCGGAAGTTTTTCCGACCGGATGAGCTACTCCGCCGGCTTACGGACGGAGATCACCGATGCCACCGGACTTCTGACCGCTTTCAACGGCCAGGCCGAGCCGCCGGTAGATCTTAACTACGTAAGCTTATTCCCTTCTGCGGGTATTACCTACCAGCTTAACCAACAGAAGGGCAATAGCCTTGCGCTTAACTATGGTCGCCGCATTAACCGGCCGGATTACAACGTCCTCAACCCCTTCCGCATTCAGGTGAGTCAACTCAGTTTCGAGCTTGGTAACCCGGGCCTGAATCCCGAAATTGTGGACAACCTGGAATTAGGATACACCCTCGCCTACCGGTACAATTTCAAGGTGGCTTACAGCAAAACCAGCGACCAGATTACCCGCCTTATCGGTCCTGACCCGAACGATCCACGGGCGGGCTTCATCAGCTGGGACAACCTGGCGACGAATACGGTCATCAGCTTCAACGCGGCCCTACCCTTCACCGTCACTCCAAAGTGGGATGCCTTTTTCAACCTCAGTGCCAGCCATATCGATAACCAGGCAGACTACGGCGACGGGGCCGTGATCGATCTTCAGGCTTTCAGTTATACCTTTTTCACCCAGCACACCTTCAAGTTGCCGTGGAAGCTGATGGGAGAGATCGGTGGCTTCTTCGCTGGTCCCGGCATCTGGGGCGGAGTCTTTGAATACGACGAAAGTTGGTCGTTTAACCTTGGCTTGCAGCGCAAATTCTTTAATGATCAGCTCAACGTGAAGCTGGCGGGCAACGACCTGTTCTACCAGGTCGGTTGGTCCGGCAAAACTGATTTCAACGGGCAGCAAGGCTTCGGCAGTGGCAATTACGACAGCCGCCGGGCAGCGCTATCGCTCAGTTACAATTTCGGCAATCAAAAGGTGAAGGCGCGGACGCGGGATACAGGGCTGGGTGACGAAGCAGGGCGCGTTAATTAGGGGTTGGGGAACTAGTGGGCTAGGCATTAAATATCGTGCCATGTAGCGACGGTATTTACTGGCTGGCCCACTAGCTACTATCTTTGTCCAATGCAAAGGATTCTCCTCTTACTTTCAGTATTCGTTCTTTTTGCCTGCAATCCTAAAGTGGAGCCTGCCGCGGAAGCGGCCAAAGCAACCTCCGCAGAAGACATTGATGCCAAACTACAGGAGCTAGGCATAGTGCTCCCAGAACTAGGTATTCCAAAGGCCAACTATGTCCATGCTGTCCGTTCTGGCAAGCTTGTATTTCTTGCGGGAAAAACCCCGCCCGCAGCGGATAGCGCCCGGGTTATAGGAAAGCTCGGCCTGGACCTAACCGTAGAGGAAGGCTACGCCGCCGCCCGGCAAGTTGGCATCCTTCAACTCGCCGCGCTGAAGCAAGAGCTGGGTGATTTAAGTAACGTAAAGCGCATCGTCAAGGTCCACGGCATGGTCAACGCAGTCCCAGACTTCGCCCAACACTCCAGTGTTATCAATGGTTTCTCTGACCTGATGGTGGAAGTTTTCGGTGAGCGGGGCAAACACGCCCGCGCTGCTGTTGGTATGGGCTCCCTACCGGGAGGTAAAGCGCTAGAGATTGAGGTAATTGCCGAGATTTATTAGTGAATTAAGATTGGCAGGTATTACCACAGGCCTTGCCCCTCAGCCCAAAATTGTTCCCCTGCGGTAATCTTTGCCTTCAGGTCATTCTTGAAGCTGAGGTACTGATCCAAACTATTAATCGTCTTAGCATCGATTTTCAATAGCCTGAGGGCATTCATATAGATAATTCCGGCGGGTACTTTGACGAGAGGGTTCTGGCTCAGGTTAAGGCTTTCCAGGCGGGAAAGAGCGTGCAGATTATCCGGCAACTCTTCCAAACGGTTATGGCTTAAATCGAGAGACAGCAGGCGAATACTGTCCATAAATCCCTCTTCTACTTCATCGATGTGGTTATGACTAAAATCTACCTGACCCAACAATTTCAACTCGCCGAGAAAACCATTCACGTAGGTAAGTCGGCAGGAGGTTAGGCTAAGCTTCCGTAAGCGCTTACACTCCAGGATGGAGTAGGGAATATCCGTTAATCCGCTTTGATCGATGACCAAGGTCTCTAGCTTGGTCAGCCCTCCAATTTTTAAAGGTAGGTCTTTCAGTTTAGGCGCATTGGTAATGGTTAGGTGGCGAAGTTTTTTGAAGCCTGACAGGTTGTTGGTCAGTCGAGCCAGCCCACAGCTATCGATGGTCAGGTGCGTCAGGTTAGGGAATCGGAAAAATATCCGTGGTAGTTTACCTTCCTTCAACCTGCAAAAACGGAGCTCTATTCGCTTAACAGATTTGGCGGGCAGGCCTTCAAGTGCTTCCTCTAGAAAGGCATGATCCCCATCTTCAATGAGCGCACCGTAGGGCGCTTGTATTGTTAATTGACCAATCGGTTGCGCTACCTCCATTTTTTGAAGTATAGGTAGTGGCACTACTTCCGGAGTCCTATACGCATCTCTAGCACTTTCTTCAGCATCCGTTAGTTGATGAAGGTTTTCCTTGCTGAGGATCATTCCTAACCTGGCCCCTTGCATTAGTATATCCGCACGCTTTTTAACCGGATAATCTTTCAGTCGGCCAGGTAGCATTTCTTCCGCCTCCTGAAAAGCAGCCCAGGATGATATAAAGGCTTTAGCATAGAAGTAATAATTCCCTTTGGCCCTTAGTCTGAAAAAAGACAACTCCTGTTCCGAATACGTTTCGGCAGACTCCTTTAGCAAACGCTTCATTTCAATTTCTACCCCTTCGGCCACCCATTCTTCACTAGCAGCTACCTGAACCCCCATTATCCCGTTTTCAATCATCCGCGCCAGCAGGCGCGGCAGATGGCGATATTCCTCTACAGATTGAGGCAGGCTTACCATCGCGTTAACAAAGCTAGGCGGGGCCTGCCCCGCGTCCTTAAATATCCGCTGAACAACCGCCGCTTCGAAGCGCGAAGACACCCTTATTTCGTCTTTATCTTTGGTATCTGTCTCTTCCAGCAAGCGCTGCAATGTTTTGGCGTAGTCCTTCTTGTTAAGACAGTAGAGGATATCCCGCTCGGGAAGAGAGAAAGCTGCGGAGTCGGATAGAAAATCTTGGTGAAGGTCCATTGTAAGGGCTATGATACGGTAAGTTCTGAAACTATCCCTTCAGGTCTGAGTAAAAGATTATTCGCCGATTTGAGATTTTAGTCTCCAGCTTTAAAACCAAGCCTAAAAATCAACGAACCAACATCAAAACTCCACTTTGCACCCGCGTTTGCGCCGAACCATCGTCCCCTGTCCCTTCCACTACGGCCGAATATAGATAAGTACCAGCAGTGGCGGCCTGGCCGTTCACGCGACCGTCCCATGCTGGTGTTTCGGAAGTAGAAGAAAAAACCAGCCCCCCCCAACGGTCGTAGACCAGGAGTTGGACAGAGGTGAAATCTACAGCAAAGACTCCGAAGCGATCATTGATACCATCAGCATTCGGACTGAAGGCCGACGGGATGAAAAAGCGCGTTGGGCAAAACTCTTCGACGAAGATGGAATCGGAGGCCATACAGCCGTTTTCATCCGTAACGGTAACGGTATAATTGCCTTCCTCAATTATTCGGAGTGGATTAGACCGTGCTCCGGTGCTCCATTCATAAGCAAGGTATTCCCCGGCATTTAGCAGAGAGTTCTCTCCCTGACGGGCACAAAAGTTGAGCCCGCCAGTAAGATCAACAATGGGTAAGGTATCTACCATCACCCGCACTTCCGTCGGAAAGGTTTTGCAACCGTTGATGTTACCAACTACTTCGTAGATTCCAGCATCGCTGGGCGTTGTTTCGGAGAACGAAACTTGCTGAGTCGTTTCCAAAAAACCATTCGGCCCTACCCATTCATAACTTGCGCCAGCTAGATCAAATGCTTCAAGCTCCACCATTTCCCCGGCACATACGCGCACGTCAGGCGAGGCGGTAACCGCCTGCCGCAAGGAGATCGATACATCACGAAAACTGGTATCGAGGGTACCCAAGCATAAGTCTTCGATGATCAGCCGGACGGGAAATTCTCCGAGTTGGTCATAAAAGCGCGGGAAATTAGGGCGGGTTTCCACCGAGCCATCTTCCAGCATCCATTCATGACGAAAGCGGAGGGTATCGAGGCCCGTTTCGAAGAAAACGGTGTCGTTCAAGCAGCCACCTTCAGCAATTGGGTTGACGTTAATATTGCGAAAGGCTGCACCGCCGCCATAAGCATAGCTTTCAATTTCGCCGTAGCCGTAGGCCGTTACAATGACTCCACAGCCGGCGGACGAAACGGTGTGACTGCCGGTAGTAACCTGGACTCGGGCGTAGGAATATTCACCGTCCGGAGAAGACTCAATTGGGCCTGCCAGCGGAGCACCGTCTAGTTTTATCCCCACCTCATCTCCGGCCCGGAACAAAATATTCAGGTAATTTTCGGTAATCGCCTCCAGGTTAGAATTGTAAACGGTTACCGTGTCTTTACTCTGGGTTAGCTCGTTGAGCAGAAAAAAAGAAGGATCTCCCAGTCCTCGGGGGTGGCCATTACAGTTACGCCCCAATAAGTACTGGCTTACCAAAATTGGACGATCGCTTTCGATGCCAAGGGCATTCTTCACTTCGAAGTCACGAAATTCACCCGCATTTAGTTGGAAGGAGGTCGTTGCCGAACCGGAAAGCACTACCCTGGTATCGTTCTCGGATGCGATAATACGGTAAAGGTTGTTCGTATTATTGAAAGTTGGCACGCCCAGGTAATTGAGTCCCCATTGGCTTACTGGGTAGTTGATTTCCAATAAGTTATCGTACGCAAAGCAGTCCTCCGTGGGCACACCAGACCACGCAGCACCACTGTAGAGCGCTACCGGCAGGGAGGAGGTTACACGCGTACCCGTAAGGTCCAGCGCGCCGTTGGCGGCGCGAACCTGATAGACCTGGCCCTGGTTCAACGTTACCTGAATAGAGCTTTGGGCGCTTCGGCCACCTTCCGTATCTGCAGCCAGATCACTTATTTCCACCAAGGTTTCGTCTTCGGTAGCCACCACTGCGAAGGTGGAAGGATAGTTCACTTCGTCCACCTTCCCGCTATACCCCAACACGTAATATTCCGTGCCGAGCACGGACGTAGGCAGCACCAAACTGGCTTCCGAGCGGCGATTAAAGTACTGATGAATATAGACTGACACTACCCCACCCGACTCAATATGGACAGCCGAAGGGGTTACCACTTCGGAGCCCGTGGTTTCTGCCGTCGTAGGCAGTACAACCTGGGTAACAGTGTTTGCCGTAACGGTGAAAGACTGACTAAAACCAGCACCGGGTATGGAGATGGTACCACTTGTCTCCTCCCGCGCCGAGATCAGAGCAACCTTTACATTACCAGGGTCTCGGTGCTCTAAAAAAGTGAACCAAAAATCATTTCCTTCGCTGTTTTGGGCGCGGGCGCTGGTGCAGAGAAGGCTTATGAAGAGCAGGGTAAGTAGCGTTCGCATTTAATAGGAGTGTGGGATATAGACGCTAAGCTTTGAATGAAGTTTAAAGCTGAGCAAGCAAAACTACGGATTTATGAATGTTCCTGACACGGTTAGAACCTCAGAGTGGCATGCGATTTTGCCCATAAGGTTAAACTCCTTTAGAGACAATGTTTACCTTGCACCCCCAATGACCATACTTTGCTCTTTCACTCTTCTCCCTGCATCCTGCGTCAGCGCCCTGAGAAAAGGTAGAAAGGAAAAAAGGAGGAAAGGGTGCTCACGGCTCAACTTATTACGTTTTGCCCTTGTCCCTTTACTTCTTTTTGCCCTTAGCCCTTTACTCCCTTCTCCCCTCAGCCCTTTACTCCTGGCTCAGGAGCACGCCGACTACTTCAAGCACAAGCATTTCACCCGCGCTGACACCCTCCGTGGAAGTCTCCGGCCGGAGAGAACCAGCTTTGATGTTACTTATTACGAACTCCACCTGGAAGTAAACCCCAACGAGCGCGAAATTGAGGGGTTGGTTAATATGAGTTACCGCGTTCTGCAACCTACTAACCGGCTGCAGATTGACCTGTTTCGAAACCTCGCAATTGATAGCATCAAGCAAGGAGGCAGGCACCTTCGGTTTGTCCGCGAGGCCAATGCTGTCTTCGTAGACCTGCCCCGCTTGGCCATTCCCGGCAACACCACCCGGACCATGCAAATCTGGTACGGTGGCAAACCCGTTTCTGCCAGGAATGCCCCCTGGGACGGTGGTTTTGTTTGGAGCCTCGATCACCGTGACCGCACCTGGATCGGCATCGCCTGTGAAGGAGACGGCGCCAGCCTTTGGTGGCCAAACAAAGACCACTTGAGCGATGAACCCGACTCCATGCTCGTAAGTGTAACCGTACCCAAACGGCTATTCGTTGCCTCCAACGGCAACCTGCGCGAAGAGGTTGAGCTGGAGAACAGGTACCAGAAACGCTACGACTGGTTCGTCTCTTACCCCATAAACAACTACAACATCTCGCTGGGCATAGGTAGCTATATTCACTTTGACAGTACCTACGTAGCCGTCGACGGAGAAGTGCTTGCGCTCGACTATTACGTGCTCGACTACAACGAAGACAAGGCCCGCAAGCAGTTCCAACAAGTCAATCAGATGCTTGCCGCCTACGAGCACTATTTCGGCAAATATCCTTTCTGGGAAGACGGCTACGCCCTGATTGAAACCCCCTTCCTGGGTATGGAACATCAGAGCGGCATAGCCTACGGCAATAAGTTCATGCGGGGCTATCTGGGTGGTATGATACCCGACGATATGGACTGGGACTTCATCATCATCCACGAAACCGGACATGAATATTTCGGTAATTCCATCAGCGTAGCCGACCACGCTGAGATGTGGATCCATGAGGCCTTCACGACTTACATGGAGACCCTCTACGTTGAGTACCGCTACGGCGAGAAAGACGGCCGCCGCTACATTGGAACACAACGTAAATTCATCCGAAACCAATCACCTGTACTGGGCCCACTCGGCGTGAACTTCGACGACTTCGGCAGCTCAGACCACTATTATAAGGGTGCCTGGATGCTCCACACCCTACGCTATGCGATGAACGACGACCCGCTGTTTTTCGGCATGCTCCGCTCTTTTTACCAGGACAATAAGCTCAGCATCGTCAATACCAATCAGGTGATTGATTATTTCAGCCGTTACGCCAAGCAAGACCTAAAGCCTTTCTTTGAGCAGTACCTCCAGCATCCGGACGTGCCGGTATTAGAGGTTCGCAGAAACGGTAAAACCATTGAATACCGCTGGCGCGTACAGGCGGAAGGTTTCAATATGCCGGTGGGCGTCTTAATCGGGAAGGAACCTGTTCGGCTTCAGCCAACCGATAAATGGCAGCCGATGGGCAAGGGATTCAGCCCAACGGACGTTTCCATCGATGAAAGCCGCTACCTTGTCGATATTGAGGTAGTAGAATAAACACTCAACCGATTTTCGGTATCATAGAAAAAAACACCTTATGGGAGCTCTAATTGTAATGTTCTTTTTCCTCTTTGTCATTGCCAGCATCGTCCTTACGATCTGGTCGGTCATTGAAATTGCGACCAAGCCATTTCGCAAGGAAAACGACAAGGTTATCTGGCTGATCATCTGCCTACTTCTGGGCGGCATCGGTCCGCTCATCTACCTAACGCAACGTAAAAAGCTGCTGGCGAACCCTCCTGGTGGCCAGGCTTATGATGACCGTGAATATTTGCCGCCGCTGGATGATTACTCGGCGCGGCCGCAGGAGCAAAGTCGGTTGAATGATGATGATTACGTTTAGGCATTGATCCAGAATGAAATTCCTCCTCCTCTCCATTGGCACCCGTGGCGATGCTGAACCTTTCCTAGCCGTAGGTGACCTACTCCAACGCGCCGGCCACGAAGTAACCATCGCCCTACCCGCCCAGTTTCGGCACCTTGCGGAAGACAGTAGTCTGACTTTTGCGCCACTCGATGAGCGTTTTCTCGAGATTCTCGACGGGCAAACGGCACGAGATTTCATGGGCCAAAAGGGGAGCTGGCCCAAACGATTAATTCAGCTGGCAAGGCTGGCAAAAACCTCCCTTTCCGTTCAGAAAAACATGATTAAAGAGCAACGCGATCTGTTCGTTGAGCTTACACCAGACAGGGTCATCTTCCACCCCAAGTGCCTGGTAGCCAGAGTATGGGGCATGCAGTTTCCGGAGCGGGCCATTTGCCTCAGTCCGGTTCCCAACATTCTGCATCCGGTTCGTAACTATCCCCACATCGGCATCACCACTCCGCTTGGAGGCTGGGCCAACTGGCACTCCTTTGCGCTCATCAACAGGGTTGCGGCGCGCATGGTGGTCAAATACGTAAAGCCTTATTCGGCGGATTTCCCCGGCCTGGATATTCGCAGCGGCTCAGTTTACCAACATATGCTGAAGTGGGAACGAACCCTCTACCTCATCTCCCCTACCCTGTATCCACCGCCCGAGCACTGGCCCGAACACGCCAAAGTGATGGGGTATTTCGAGCGCCCAAAGATGGGCAATTGGTCTCCGCCGCCCGATCTCACTGATTTTTTGGCCCAATTTAATGCGGAGAAAATTACCTTCATCACCTTTGGCAGCATGGTCAATGCTGCACCGGAAATGACTACAAGAGCTATTCTTTCCGTACTCCGCGACCACCAGATTCCGGCCATCATCAACACTTCTTCGGGCGGTTTACAGCGGCTGGAACAGGAAGCTCCGAGCCACGTTTTATTCGTAAGCGATATTCCGTACGAGTGGGTTTTCCCGCGCGTCCATTCTATCGTTCACCATGGCGGATCTGGGACGCTTCATACAGCAACGAAACACGGCCGGCCCAGCCTCATTATTCCCCACATTATTGATCAGTTTTTCTGGAACCGGCAGGTAGCGAAACTTGGCTTAGGTCCTTTAGGAGTAAAAATCAAACGGCTTAACGCAAACAGCTTTGCTCCGCTCTTGCTTGATTTGCGTAACACTTCTTCTTATGCAGAGATTGCCATTCAGCTATCGGTCCGGATGAGTAACGAGGCACAGGTAGACAAGCTATTACCGGAACTGATAAAGTAAGAGATTATCTAGTGCTTTGTTAAGTCATTATTGACAGCGTACTAGTGGGCCATGTTGGATGAGCCATTGCTTAGGCTACCAAGCCAACAAATGCTCATAGACCAAATCCACGGGTAAGCCCATAACACAAGGATAAGTGCCTTCGATTTTGTAAATCTTTGCTAAGCCTACCCATTCTTGGATAGCGTAAGCACCAGCCTTATCATAAGGCTCATAATTATCAACGTACCATTCAATCTCTTCCCGGGTCATCTCATTGAGCCATACTTCGGCAACGCTACTGAAAACCTCCTTCTTCCTGTTACTGAGTAAGCAGCAGCCCGTCACAACAATATGGCTACGACCACTCAGTTTTTCGAGTGTTTCTATGGCGTGATCACGGTTCTTGGGCTTACCGTGTTTTATACCATCGATGAGCACCACGCTGTCAGCAGTGAGCATTACCTCCTTGTCTGATTGTAGCAAATCCTTAGCACCATCAGCCTTTAGTTCTGCTAAAAACGGCGCGATCTGGAGTGGGTCAAGATCAGGAGGGAATATTTCCTCCACATCTTGTGTACGTACGGTAAAAGGAATTCCTGCCTGCTCCAGAAGGTAGGACCGTCGGGGCGACTTTGAAGCGAGAATTATGGAAAGATCAGGGTCAATTTGCATGGACGCGAAGGTAAGAAACAGCAACGTTTAGGTTTCCACAATCAAGGTACATCCGAAACTATACTCCCCTCAGATGAAATTTTGTTGTAACGTCTATTTTTTATTCGCTCCGCTTACGAAGCCCAACGCGCACCTCTCGGTCCATGTGCAAAGTGATTAGTGCTTTTTTACCTACAGTAGCTGCATCCTTTTCAAATACAAAGTCGTAATCCCGGAGGAAACGGACAAGAATGAGCTGCATCTCCAGCATGGCGAAATGGTTTCCGATGCAGAGACGAGGGCCGGAACCGAAGGGGAGATAGCACATCGGGTGGCGGGCTTTCTTCGCCTCTTTCGACATTCTTTCGGGGCGAAATTCTTCCGGATCATCCCAGTACTCAGGATTATGATGCAAACCGTAGATAAATACTCCGATTGACGTACCAGCAGAAATATCATAACCTCCCGCATGGTCATCTTCCAGCGCAACGCGGTCCGTGATCCAGGCTGGTGGGTACATCCGCATACTTTCTTCAATTACCTGGGTAAGGTAAGTGAGTTCACGAGCGGAATCAAAGCCTACGGGTCCATTAGCTTCTACCTCGCCGATTTCCTTTCTGACCTTCTCCATAACATCCGGGTGCTGATCCAACAGCCAGATCGTCCAGGCAAGGGCATTAGCGCTTGTTTCATGGCCAGCGGCAAAGAGGATCATAATTTCGTCCACCACCTTGTGGTCTGGCATTGGCTGGCCGGTATCTTCATAACGACTGTCGAGTAGCATTTGCAGGAGATCATCTTTGGCCGCCCCTAAACGGCGGGCATCAATGCGCTCCTGAATACGCTTCCGGATTTCCGTTGTGATTTCAAGATGCTTTTTCTCCTGCCCAATCCAGCGCAGTGGCCCACGAAGAAAAGGCATACGAACAGGATAAATTACGTAACCCTGAATGGCATCAATGGCATCGTTCAGTTTTCTGGTCTCTTCTTCGTTGAAACCGTCCGTAAAAATGGCCCGTGCGATGACACGAAAGACCAGATCGGTGGTTAAGCCGTGGAGTGAGTGCTTATCTCCGTTGGTGGCGAGTTCATCAAGCCGGATGGCGTTACGATCAATCACAGTCTGCATTTCGGTCACCAGCGCAGCCAGCCGCTTGCGGTGAAACCCAGGTTGAATTAACCTCCGTTGGGTAAGCCAGGGTTCTCCGTTGTTCGTCAGCAGGCCGTGCCCAAGGTAGCGTGCCAGGTCTCGCGTCTGGATTACGCTCTTGTGATAATTGCGATGATTACGTTGCAACACATGCTGGATCACCTCTGCGTTGACGGAGAAATGTGTTCGCCGGGAGCCACCAATTGCCAGGATAAAATCGTTTCCGTAATCTTTTACGTATCGGGAAAAATATTTAATCGGGTTACGTGCCACAAAAGGCACGTTGGGGAGCACTGTTGTGAGTGGAATCTTAGTTGGGAAGTGCATGGGTTTGATTGGTTGCCGTTTTGTTTCGGTTCCGTACCAGACTAGTATGGGGTAATCACCCTACATAACTGCCTCACTATAGACTTCGTTCAAAGATTTCATCACTGCAGCCTCACTGTAACGATCAAACGCCCGCTCCCGGATAATGCTAAGGTCAAACGTCTTGTAATCTTCACAAAGGTCAACAATGGCCTGAGTCAAAGCGGGTTCATTTCCGACGGGAACTAAAAGCCCCGTTTTCCCGGCCACAACAATATCCGGGATCCCGCCTACGGGAGTGGCAATACACGGTCTTCCACTCATTTGCGCCTCCAGCAGCACTACCGGCTGGTTTTCGTAGTTGCTGAACAGCACAAATGCATGACAGCCTTGCATAAGTTCCGCAATCTCACCTTCAGAATGCGGTCCTGAGCAGCTGACACCAGGATGATCCATCGCATCAATCATCTCTTGCAGTGCTCGTAAATCTCCATCGCCAGCTAAATGTAATGTAATAGGACTTTCAAGCCCCTCCTGTTCTAACGAATTAAACGCACGGAGTAAACCTGAAATATTTTTCGGCGCTTCATCAAAGTTAGAGACATGAAGCAGACGAAAAGGCTTCATATCCGGTGGTGGCACTTGGTGGTATAGTTCGGCGTTTACTACGTTACTTACCGTTCGGTAGCTTCCTTCCAATCCATTCAATTCTTTCATACTACGGCCGAGGTGATCAGAGACCGGCATAATCATTTTAGCCCTGCGGCTGGCGTAATGACCTAACCAACCACGAAAACCTCCGAGGGCTCCTGCTTTATGATACGCAGAGCTATGTTCCGTTAGGACAAAGGGGCGATCCCAAAGCCGACTATAGAGTGCAGCCAGCATGCCTCCATCTAACAAAACCTGACCATGAATGAGATCCGGCACTCCAAATTCCTGCCGAGCGGAGCTTAGGGCTTTGGCGTAAGCACGCAATCGTAACAGCACTTTTATCGGCCCCAGCACACCAGGCTTATATCCGACATATACTTGTATTACCTCGTATCCATTTTCCGTACGCCGCGTCAGATCTAAGGTACCAAATGGTAGATCTTCATCTATCTCTAATGCGACTACTACAACCTGGTGGGCACGGGCAACCAAGCGCGCGTGCCTTCCAATGAAATTTCCATTAGTGGGGTGAACACGGCTGGGAAACCAGGAGGTTATGAAGAGAACATTCATTTCAAAGGCCAAGGTACGGTTCCGGATGAAAAACCATCTAGAACCTCCCCTTGCACCTGCGGCCTCGCCCCTAAATCAGTGCCGTTATATTTATTCGGTAAAAGTATAAATGCCGCGTATGGGCTAAACCCGCAGTTCGTTAACTAATCTTATCTTCCTTAGCGTTATATTTGTCATGCATTTTTACGAATAACTATCTCCATGTTCCGCACCCTTGCCTCACTCTGTTTCTCCCTTTTGTCCCTTTCTGTTTTTGCACAAATGGTTGCTTCTGACGGTAGCACCCGTTATGGAAATGAGTGGATCAATTATGATCAAAGTTACTTGCAAATTAAGGTAGCAGAAGACGGAATGTACCGTATTTCAGCCTCCGAGATAAGTACAGCGGGGCTTAGTGGAGACCTCGTACTTCATCATAATGGGGAGGTAGTTCCCCTGAGCGTAATCAGTGATGGTAGTGTAGTTTTTTACGGCGAAAAGAACCGGGGTGAAATGGATCGGCACCTTTGGCCAGACCCCGATGCCAACCAGCTGAACGACCGATACAGTATGCATACTGATACAGCGGCCTATTATCTTACTACGGGCTCAGGCCTAACTTATCAACAAGCCTCTAACGGGGCTGGAACACCTTCAGCTTCCATTTTCCGTAGCGTGGAGCGAGTTTTCAGCGATCACATGACTAAAAATTATTTCCGTAGCGGAGGAATTAGCATCTATTATTCTCATTACGACAAAGCCGAAGGTTTCGGCCAACGAAGTGCTGGAGATCTACTTTCCAGTAACGGACAAGTGGAAAGTACGGTTGAACTGGCTTTGCCTGCCTCAAACGGGCAGCAGGCAAGGTTAGAGGTGCGTTTTGGTACGGCCTTTGGCAGCCATGAAGTTGAAATCGGGGCCGACGGAACAGTATTGGCAACCCCTAGCCGGTCTGGCTGGGGCGTTATACAAGAGCAGGCCATGTTTACGCCAAATGGTACCGAAACTACAATTTCTCTGAAGGGAATAAGCAGTGACCAAGACAAGCCTAATCTTGCTTGGGTTGCGGTTACCTATCCTGCTGTCCCAGTATACGACGAGACACTAACCACCTTCATTATTCCTGCCTCAGCAAGTCCTACGAGGGTAAGCTTTACCAATCTGGGCGCGGCCGCAGGTGCAGAGGGAAGGGTAACGGCTTACGCTCCGTCGACGCGGAACATGGTCTCCTCCGACGTTACCACAGACGACACCGCTGTGATGGATTTCCCCGCAGCCAGTACGGAGGTAGCCTACCAGTTGGTCGTCAACAGTTCCGACTTAAAGACGCCAGCCGTTAAAGCACTTAGTTTCTCCTCGGCCTTACCCGACCCTGACGCCAACTATCTGATAATTACCAATAAACGTTTGCACGGCACTTCGGTAGACCAACTGGCCGACTACCGTCGCTCAGTCGCTGGAGGCAGTTATAAGGTTAAGGTTGTTGACGTAGAAGACCTTTACCAGGAGTTTGGCTATGGCATCCCCAACCACCCAATGGCGGTGCGCAATTACCTTACGGCCGCCAGGCTTGCTGCTGCGGACCTTCAGTACCTTTTTCTTATTGGCAAAGGGCGGGAGTATTTCGACGTAAGAACATCGCTTCAATTATCGGAAAACATCAACACCTACTTCCTTCCTTCCTTTGGGTTTCCAGCTTCAGACAACCTCCTGGCCGCCAAGCTGGGAGAGGTGGTTCCTCAGCTATCCATTGGTCGGCTGTCGGCTATCAACAACGAAGAAATAGGTATTTACCTGAGCAAGCTCCGGGAAGTAGAAGACCAAATCAACCAGGGCGGGCAGACTATCGCCGACCGTGACTGGCAGAAACAAATAATGCACCTCGGTGGTGGCACCAGCGCCGGCGAGCAGGCGAGCATAAAGAGCAGGCTCAGTACGATGGAAAACACGATAGAGGCCAGCGATATGGCTGCTAATGTTTCGTCCTTTTACAAAACGAGTTCGGAGCCCATTGAGGACAGTCGTCAGGATGCAATTTTCAATCGTATCAATGATGGAACTGCTATCCTAACTTTCATGGGACATTCCAGTAGCCAAACCTTTGATTTCAGTATTGATGACCCAGCTAACTATAACAACAAAGGCAGGTACCCTTTCATGCTTAGCCTTGGCTGTTACTCTGGAGACGCTTTCACCCGTGAACGAAGCATCAGTGAACGTTTCATCTTCCTACGTGACAAAGGTGCAGTAGCCTTTGCAGCCTCCAAAGGGATCGGGTATATTTCAGCGCTAGGCAACTGGGGAGAGGAGTTGTTTGACCAGATCGGCAACGAGGTCTATAGCCAGGGGATTGGGGATGCGATGCGCAACACCATTGAGCAATTCAGTGGCACCTCAAACTTTACCCTTGGTATCCTACTTGAACAGTTCGCCCTAAGTGGCGATCCCGCTTACCGACTTCACCCACGGCCGGGTGCAGATATTGTTGTTGACCCTGCATCCGTTTCTTTCAATCCAGATGTAATTCCTGCTCAGGACGATGAGTACACCATGAACCTTAGGCTCCTGAACCTGGGCACCAAGGCAGATATGGACAGCTTAAATTTACGTTTCCGCCAGGAGCTTCCTTCCGGCGAGATCCTCGAGCTGAAAACCGAACGAGTAGCCGCTCCCCTTTATGACGAAATGCTTTCGGTACTTCTTCCTAATCCTGGTATTTCCGCAGTAGGTCAGAACCGGATTTTTGTTTCCGTTGACCAAGACAACGAATTAACTGAACTCCCTGCTCCTTCAGCAGAACTTAATAACAACTTAGAAACCGGTGGACAGCTAGGAACTCCATTAACCTTCGTTGCTAATACCGCCAAGGTGGCCTTCCCTCCCCGTTACGCGGTAATTGGTGGCGAACTGGAGTTCATCGCCTCTACTACTAATGTACTCGCACCTGAACGTAACTATGTTATCCAGGTTGCTTCTGATAGGAAGTACAACAACTTACTTTCTAATGAAACCGTAAGTAGCCCCGGAGGAGTCATCAGGTACCGCCCCGCTTTTGCTCCGGTAGACAGCACTACCTATTATTGGCGCATCAGCCCAGACAGTACTTCAACTGAAGGTGCAGGTTTCATCTGGAGTGAGAGCTCTTTCAGTTGGGTTGCAGAACAACCAACCGACCGGATCGGCTGGGCAATGCAGGATGTTGGTCAAACAATTGACGGGGAGTTTGAAAACGTTATAGCGGACACGACCAGTTTTGGGTGGAATTCCGCTCGCAACATCTGGGAAATCAGAATATTTAATGCCCGGTATCAGAGTAGAGATATGCCGAGGTTCATGCGTAACAACCAACGGCTAAATTCGCCCTTCCAGTGGAATGTAAATGCGGGTATTTCAGTGTTGGTAATTGACAGTACCAATATCAGGCAATGGTATAAAAACCCTGGTACTGGCGAATACAATTCAATTCCAAGAGCATCCTCAGCCTGGGATTTTGACACCCGAACAGAGGCTGGGCGCCAAGGCTTTACAGAATTCCTCACGGATGGAATTGAGCCAGGGCGCATCGTTATGGTGTATTCCCGTCAGCGAGGTAATAACAGCCAGTACTACAACGAGAGCTGGCTTCAGGATTCCGTAAATTATGGCAGCTCGATCTTCGGCGTCCTGGAAGAAGAAGGTGCACTCCAGGTGAGACGGCTCTCCGAGGTAGGTGCCGTTCCTTATTGCTTTACGTTCCAAAAAAGCCTGGGGCCAATAAGTGAGGTAATGGCCGACAATGCAACGGATACCATTGAAATGTACGCTCCCATTTTCAACAATTGGGAAACAGGACACTGGAAGAGTATTAATGCGGGGCCAACCCTTGGGTGGGAAAGTGTAGAGATCGGCCTTTCTGAGCGAAATCTTTCCGAAACGGATAGTATCATCATCCGGATAATTGGAACTACACCTGACCGCAATGAGGTCATCCTCAGAGAGCAAGAGTTTGACTTTATCAGCTCTACTAACTTAATGCTTTCCTTGACGGATGTAAGTAATACTGAATATCCATTTTTAAGAGCGGAGCTTGATTTTTTCGATCAAGACAGTAAGACTTCTCCCACGGTCAGCTATGTCTATTTCAACTACCTGTCCCCCGGAGATGTAGCCATTAGCCCTCAAATTGCTTTTAGTGCTCCTGATTCTATTGATCAGGGCCAGGAGATGGTTATTGAAGCAGGCTATGAAAACATATCTCGTATCCCTATGGACAGCATATTAGTAAAGCTATCCATAATTAACAGTGCCAACGAAGTTGTTAGCTATCAGCAACGTCGAGCACCACTTTCTGGTGGTGAACAAGACCGCTTTTCTTTTAATCTTCCTTCGGAAGAATTCCGGAGTGAGGTGAGATACAACATTGAGCTCAACCCGGATCAGGACCAGCCGGAAGATGTCCTCTTCAACAACTTCTATGATGATAAAATAAGAGTAGGCAGGGACTTGATTGATCCTGAACTTCAATTATTTTTTGACGGCATCAGAATCAACAATGGTGATCTGGTGAGTTCAAAACCGGAGATTCATATTCTACTAAGCGACGAGAACCCGTATCTCGCTTTGAACGATACTTCAGCTTACTTCCTTGAACTCACCTTCCCCGAGCAGAGTGGTAGTTCAACCAGAAATCGTCAGCGGATTGCCTTCTCTGACCCTCGTATTGAATTTGTGCCGGCAACTACACAAAACAATACTGCGGAAATCTTCTTCCGCCCCTCTTTAACGCAAAACGGAACTTATACCATTGAAGTGGTTGGCCAGGACCGGAGTTCTAATTTTTCTGGATCTACCTCTTTACGTAAGGATTTTGAAGTGATCAATGAGCAAATGGTAGCCAACGTACTCACGTACCCTAATCCGTTTACAACGCAGACAAGATTCGTGTATACCCTCACCGGAAATGAAGTGCCGGATGTTTTCCGCATTCAAATTATGACGGTTTCCGGGCGCGTAGTTCGGGATATCGACTTGCTGGCAATGGAGAGCCTAAGGATAGGAACTCATCAAACTGAATTTGCCTGGGACGGAACCGACGAATACGGTGACTTGCTAGCTAACGGTGTATACCTCTACCGGGTAATCACCTCCGACAGGAATGGATCGGCACTAGAAAAACTTGACAACGGAACTAATCAGTTTTTTGAAAGAGAGATGGGCAAAGTGGTTATTCTGCGGTAGAACTCATTTAGGGTTTAACGGTTTATCCGGAATTTCAACTAAGAAGAAAGCAATTCAAAGTTTGAACTGGTTTAAGGTCATTTCTCTATCTTCCAGATTCATCAAACCAATGAGCAAAGCTCTTCCGGTCTTCTGCTGTCCATTGGTCAGAATCGTATTGACGGTATAAAGAGCGGTTACGTCCTCTTTCTGTTTTGCCTGACGCTTCTACTAGTCCTACAAATTTTTTTGCCTGTAAAATCACCTTGGGATCACTTAAGTCATTAGTTGCAAGTCTTAAGGTATCTTCTTGTGGAAATCTACTTAGTTCCTCTTTAATTTTTTGATTTGTGTAGACATAGTACCAACAGCTGCGTTCAAATTCAGACATTGACTTCCATTCTGAAAGCGATAATTGCCTGGTTTTATCTCCCCTAATCCTGTTCGCCGCGTGAACACTGTTATCATGCGGTTTATGATGACGTCCACGGCTTTCACTATAGCCCATCTCGTAATCATCATACCAACCTCTGGGTAATACCGAGGCAATAAATGCTTTCGGCTCACGCTTCAGCCAAACGAACTTTGCCTTTGGAAATAATTCTTTAAGAATTGGAATACAGAAAGAATACTTCTGGTCCGCTTCACCGTATAATTCACAACTAGGCGGCAAGGAACTAAGCTCAGTAAAAAGAGATTGAATTCGTTGCTTCAATAGGCTGGCATCAATTTCGTCGTGCGCATAACTCGTAATCCACGAAATCAGATTGCTATTGGGTTCGTGCCTACAAATTAGCCTTTCTCCTGTCATTTGTTCAGCAAGGAATTTTGTACCGCATCGCCCGGTTCCAACGATAAAGAATGGATCATTGCCAAGGCTAAGTATTGACTTATCTTTCGGTTCAACGATCGGTCGATTTTCGAGGTTACGGACTTCGCCCTGCTTTAGTAAAGCATAATAATGAGTCTCCTCTCTTCTACCAATTATTACAGCAGGGTTCCCAGCAACCTTTGCCAAAGGAGGTACATCTGAGGTGACGACTGCCCCCAAGCAGATGATCGCTCCTTCCCCGATTGTACACCCCGGCATAATACGAGCGGATTCTTCTACAACTACGTTTCTTCCGATAAAGACTGGTCTTGTAAGGAGCCTCTTATCATAAGGCAGGCGGACTCCTTCATAGTTTAAATCGAGGGTATAGATGGAGACATTCCGGCCAATACAGGCATTGTCTCCGATTGATATTCCTCCTTCCGTTTCTAAAAAGGTACCGGCATAAATCTTGACGTTACTCCCCACAACCAATTGGTGTGGCACGGTGATATTTGCACTCTTATTTACCCTCAATCCTACCCCTTTAAACGGAATTTCTAACAACCTTTTTTCATCGTCAGAGCGTTCAAATTTTTTAAGAAGAGGTTTACCATACTTTTGGTAAAGGTCATAGACTAGCTTGGCTGATTTAAATACGATACCTTTAAGTATTCTTTGTAAAATCATCCTACTGAACGTTGTTAGTATCCGTCATCATTCCAGCATATAACGCTGAAGCTACCTTGGCTGAAGCGATTAAATGTGTGCAGCATCAAACAGCCTCTGACCTTGAGTTACTCCTTGTTGACAACAACTCTGACGATGGTACGGCAAAGATAATTAAAAACGCTGCGGAGGATGATACTGGTAGAATACGCGCCTTATCCTGTCCCATTCAAGGAGTTTCCGCGACCCGGAACGTAGGCCTGCATCAAGCCAAAGGTCAATGGATACAGCTGCTTGATGCCGACGACACCATAGCCCCTAGTAAAATTAGTCTTCAATTAGAAAATATCTCCGTTGATATTCAATGGGTAATAGGTGGCTACCGCGTCGTCAGCCCTGGAAAGGAAGATGTTGACAACATCCCGCATGAAGACCCTTGGAAAGGTCTCGTCTATGGCTATCGGATTGGATGTACACACGCAAACCTGTATCAAAAGGCAGCTTTAGAAGCCATAGGCGGTTGGGACGAATCCCTACCTGACAATACCGACCCTAATCTCCACTTTGAGCTATTGAAGTCTGGTTTAGCATACCAGATAGTACCGGAAGTTCTGAGTTCTTATCATCAGCATCCCTCTCCAAACAGGCTAAGTACTAAAGCTCCTATTGCTGGTAATCTCCGGAGAATCGATCTCCTGGAACGGATAAACGACTACCTAAGTGAGCAACGTCCGGAATACTGGAGCAACAATCGGGAGTATTTCATCGCTGCTCTGCTTCGTGTACTCCGCATTCTGGCAACCCATAACCTAAAGGAAGCTGCCGCCCAGCTCCAACGGCTTCAAAAAACAGGTAAAGTGTTTTTTAATCTACCAAACCAGCCTATTCTAAGTCAGAAAATACTATACGCGTATAGAATGGGGGGCTTTAAAAACGTTGAACGATTGCGATTGTTAGCTACCAAAGTGTTCCCTAGAAAGCTAAAAGAGTGGCTAAAGCAATGAGCTAAAGCTTTACCTTTGAAGTAAGTAAATCTTCTGATTTTTGAGCCCGACCTTCTCCATCATTGTTCCCACCTTCAACCGGGCCGATCATCTTCCGGTAGCCATCGATAGTGTAATAGCCCAAAGCAGGCCAGACTGGGAACTTATTCTTGTTGACGATGGGTCTACGGACAATACCAAGGAAGTAATTGGCCACTATAGTAAAGAACAACGCATTAGGTACCACTATCAAGAAAACCGGGAACTTAATGGGGCACGCAATACAGGTACCAGGCTTGCACGAGGTACCTACTGTTGTTTTTTGGACGATGACGACTACTACAACATTAATCATCTTGAGGCCCTGACGCAAGCTATTTCCGCTACCGGAGGTAGTCATGGTATTTACCGGACAAACATGCTGATTCTTGGCGAGGATATGAGGCTTAATTCACCTCCCTTCATTAACGGCGAGGATGCGCTTTTACAACTCTGGCAAACACCGCGAAACTTACTTCCGCTTGCCATTCACCGGGACTTGTTAGTAAGTCATCCGTTCGATGAGAAGGATCTGCTTATCGATGATTTCGTCTGGTTAAATACAGTTTTAACCCAAACGACTCTATTCCAGGCAGAGGCCTTTACTGCGAACTATATTCAACATAAAACAAACCGGACGAAACTGTATCATTCCATAGAAATCTTGCCCAAAATAGTAGCACGATTACAACATGCTTACGCGGTCCCGGGGGTTAAACAGCGAGTAGACAAGGCACTCCTACACCTTAGAATTCATCATCAGCATATGCACTTAGCGCGACAACTAAGCAGGCAAGGTGAACGGGCCAAAGCCTTCGGTGTTTGGCGTCAAGGCATCCGCCAGGGAGGAATATTCCCTTTGAAGAACACGCTAAAAACACTTGTCAAGGCTTTATTAGGTTAAAGGGGTTCTGAACCTGTCCTTTAATTTCAAAAATGGTTTTTCAACCACTTCAAAACTAACAGTAGAAACCAGATAAGTAAATATAAAACCAAAGGGAACACCTTGCCACCAGTAAACGCAGGCTCCTGGCCCGGTAGCGATAAAGAGCCCATGCCACACGTAAGTTCCGTAGCTGATCTTGCCCAAATAAGGCAAAGGCCCAGCAGAGAGTAGTTTCGTGAGTCCGCCAGCCTGTCGGTGATGAATATATACTAACCCCAAACCCACACCTACGCATTGAACCAACTGGTTGAACCCGTAGAGCGGTACATTAAACACTGCGGCATTGAAATAAAGAATCGCAGCAATCAACAGCGTTAAAGTTGTCAATCTCCAGGTGCTTAGCAAGCGATTGGCCAAAGACCTTTGCGACAATCCGAAAAGGCATCCCATTAGGCAATACAAACCAGCCGGAAGAAAGAGGGTACCGACTTTAAATATTCTTACGATCCCTACATCCCGAAAGTTTTCTACTTGCCCCCGGTAGGTAAATTTATAATCAGGTAAAGGAATATGGACAATGAGGTTGATCAGTACTACTCCTAAAACTATAATTAGAACAATCGACCATTGATACCTGCGGGGTAGTACCTTTTTAATCAGTAAGGGAAATAAGAGGTAAAATTGCTCTTCTACGGCCAAAGACCACAGATGATTGGTGTAACCAGAACCAAAGGTTCGCGGTAGAAAATTGTAGGTATAAGTCAATGCAGAAACAAGTGCAACTGCTTTTACTTCCAGGTACCCAAACAACACCAGAATAGTAAGAACAAGTAAGAAGAGTAAGTAAGCAGGCAACAAGCGTAATACCCTGCGCATGATAAAGTTACCGTAGCTGATCGTTCCTGTCTCCAGCCGCTCTTTCCATAATAGCTGGCTGATCAAGTATCCACTTAAAACGAAGAAAACCAGCACCCCAGCGCCACCACTAAGGCCAGCGTTGTAGAGGTCTAGCCAGACGCCCTCAGCGGGCACATGGGAAATAGAGAATTCAGAATGACTGTACAGCACCATGAACGCGCAAATCGCACGAATACCATCAAAGCCTTTTATTTTCCTCATTCTGCCCGTAAAGATCATATTTAGGAGCGAAGAAGAAGTGTGTTATTTCTCACTGCCCTTAATCCTTATAATGCACCCGCGCCTGCGCCCCAAAAAGCTACGCACAAAAAGGACGGTACATCATGCTTCCACCTTACGTACAAACATTTGGTGATCTGCCGAGTAGCGCCCAGGCCCAGTGATGAGTAATACAACGGCGGCAACAACGTACATAAGCGGTAAGGCCATCTTTCCCCAACCATCATCGCCATGGGTGATAAAGGCAGCTACCAGCATTGTGATCATGAACGGAATGCAGGCCAGGCGGGTAAAGAAACCAGCAGCAATCAGGATGCCGCAAATGAACTCTCCAAAAACAGCGAGCACCAAACTTACACCCATGCCAAGCCCTAGTGGGTCAGCAAAGGTCATATCGCCATTAATGACTTTCATTAGTTTAGGCAAGCCGTGCATAAATGCCATCTCAAGGCCGAACCATACGCGCAGTATCAAAAGGCCCAGGTCAATATTTCCGTTTGTCATGATGTGTGTTTTATGCCTGAAAGGTAGTAAACTTTGAGCACCAGGAACATGACCCAACAGGGCATAAAAAAAGGCAGACGCACCGGTCGCTACAACCCCCTACCCTTGCTGCATTTCTGCCCTGGGGGAGTTCAGGGGGAGCTGACCGTGCGCTGCCCAGGCGCAAAGGTATATTGTCTGACTCGAAGAATCCTATTAAGTTTGTAGTTTTTTACTCAATGCGCCTTAATTACTACATACCTCAAGTATCTGACGCTGCGCAAAGCTTTGAAAATCAAGTCTAAGGCAGCATCCTGGATCCAACTACTATTTCACCCTTCTCTACGCAAATCCTCCCTTTATCAGGAAACTCATTGTCCATGCACCTAAAATCAACGAAATATATCGTGGCTTTCATTTTTTCTGCTTCGATGCTAACCATGGCGGGGTTGAGCTGGAAACTATTTCTACCTATCCGGTCTTTTTTCTTTCACGCAGTACTTCTGGCTGTACTGATAGGTAGCAGTACGGTCCTGAGTTTTCTTGTTGCCAAGCTACGCCCCAAAGCCATTGCTCAGTTTGGCGTTTTCATAATTTGGTCTTCTCTTTCACTTGTATTGACGATTACTTATGTCTTGTTCTACATCAGTTGCAGCTACTGGGGAATACCAATGGACATTAAGATGATACTCTCCCTGGTAAACGAATTACCTTACTTGATTGACAACCTCCCCGTCAACAACGCTGTGGTATGGGCTGCTATCATTGCACCTACTATTATAGTTCTGCTTTTTTGGGGATTTATTTCTGGTAAGCTTCAAGATGAACAGCAAAACACCTTACAACTAAAGACCGGCGAATCCGGATACCGGAAGAGTAGATGGGCCCTTGCTAGTCTTCTCTTAATCCCCTTGGGCCTGCTTTTATGGACTAAAGTCTACTTTATCAATTCTAGGTTTCGAGCACGGCATGACCCGGTCATGTCACTTCTCTTTTTCGATGATATTAGTGGTCACTTAGTTACCGGAGCAGGCCTGCAACACGCCAAGGCAAAGCAAAACTATCCTGAAGGTCTGATAACTGAGCGACCAAACGTAATTCTGATTGTTTGTGATGCACTCCGTGCCGATCATTTAGGCGCATACGGGTACCAACGCCCGACATCCCCCTACCTAGATTCTTTAGCCGCAATGCCCAACAGCTACTTACATCCGCGTTACTTTGCGATTAGCAGCTTCTCTTTTACCGGTATATCTTCTATCCTGAGCTCACGTGAGCTACTGACTTCGAACAGCTTCATGGTTCATGAAGTGCTAAAAAAGCAAGGCTACAGAACAGCATTCACTTTCAGCGGAGACTTCGTTCATTTTTATGGGTTAAAACAATACATCGGCAAAGGGCTTGATAGCTACCACGACGGATACACTTATCAGCAGGCCCCATACGCCGGAACTATTTCTAGTGCAAACGACCGTGTACTTATTATTGAGCAACTAAGACGGTTACCAGTTTGGGATGGGAAGCCTGTTTTCAAGTACCTCCACTTCATGAGTACTCACCAGATCGCCCCGGTGGAAGACCAAGCACGTATCTACCTCCCAGACGAAGTATCCTTTAATGCCCCGAAAGCCGAACCCCATATTAACAACTACGACAACCGGGTTACTCAGTTTGACGCTTTTCTTAGAGAGACCCTCTCGATATTAGAAAAGAAAGACTTCATGAAAAACACACTTGTTGTTATAACTTCTGATCATGGCCAGGCACTACTGGAAGAAGGACAACTATGGCACGGAAACTCAACCGCGATGCCGGAAACCTACATTCCTCTTCTCATTTTCGGTACGGGAGACTTAGTTCTCCCACAACGTCAAGCCAACACCATCAATGACCAAACTGATATCGCCCCAACCATCACTGATCTATTGGGGCTTCCCAAACCCACTAGCTGGGAGGGAACTTCCATCTTTCAGGATACTATAAGTGGTCCTGTATTCCAAAGTCAGAGGAATGAATATTCTGTTTTACAAGAATATGAAGGCCAGCTTTTCAAACTGATCTATCAGCAAAAGACAAAAAAGACGCGACTTCAAAATATTTCCGACCCCAGCACCCCAACCACCACAAACGATGAGGTGCCTGAGGCAGTACGCCGCCATTGGACGGAGGAGTTACTATCTCATTACAACCTTTCTAGCTGATCAAATTCATATCATCATCCCACTCTGCCTGTACATCTCGTTTGCTTTGGTCTACATACTTGTCGGCATACTTAGGATCATAGGCCAGGCCATGCTTGTCTAGTACTTCCTGGGGAACGCCGTCCCATACATTAGCCATATTACCTTGATAATCGAGGGTTTCCATACCGTCTTTACTGGTAAAATAGCCCGTCAGGGTAAGGTAACGGACGCGGTCGAAGAATTTCGAACCAGCCTCAAACTTGGTCCCTTCCGCCTCTTCCGGATAGGCGATGTCATCTACGATTTCTATGCGTTCAGCTTCGGTGAGTTCAGAGAAATAGCGACCAAACCGACTCCCCGCTTCAATGTTGAGCCAACCAAGGCCACCCCGCAAAATATCCTGGTGGTAATCCGGCAGGTCTAGGGCAATAAACTCAAAGAAGTCTACAACGCCGCAGTCGGTTGCTTTAGGCTCAGTATCAGTTCCGGGCGTAATAATATCAGCCAGGATGCCGAGGTCCGTTTTTTCTGCCTCGGTAAAAAAGTTATCGTTCGCGATTCGGGCGTCGTGTTTTAATTCATGGGGCATCCGAAGACCATAACCTTTAGCTTTGGCTTCGGTGACTTCAGCTAGGTCGGCCGGTACCTCACAGGAAGTGGCTTGGGTGAGAAGGGCTGCGCCTGCTGCGCCGGCCAGAAGATTTTTGAGGGTTGCTCTACGGTTCATAATTAACAAGTTGCAAGTTGCAGGTTGCAGGTTGTACAGGTTGCAGGTTGCCGTCGCACATGCGTGACGGGCAACCTGTACCTTGCAACCTGCAACCTCCTTAAATATTCATCTTCTTACGTTCAGAAATAATGTGGTCGGTAGCGCGCATTGCTAGAGCCATAATCGTCCAGGTTGGGTTTTTATCCGCCTGGGAGGTAAATACAGATGCGTCCGTGAGGTAAACATTAGGTACTTCGTGCAGGGCACTGAAGCGGTTGGTCACGCCCTTTTTCGGATCATCGTGCATTCTGGCGGTTCCTACTTCATGGATGATGGCTCCGGGAGGCAACAAGCCGTGGTCTTTTTCGTAACCAGGGATTTCGTCATCAAAGAGCTTACCGCCCATATTCGTTAGGATTTCCCGGATAGACTCGTGCATGTGCTTTGCCTGCAGTCGTTCGTGGTCGCTCCATTTATAGTGGAACCGTAGGGTTGGAATGCCCCACTGGTCTACCTTACCTGGATCAATTTCGCAGTAGTTGTCATAGAGCGCAACCGCCTCGCCACGTCCGGCGAAACCGACCACGGCGCCATAGTAAGCCTTCACTTCTTTCATGAGCGGGTTACCGTATCCACCAGGTTTATAGCCCAGCATTTTCTGGATGGCCTTATGGCCGCCACCAAAGCCATAGCTAGGCATTCCCATCCCGCCGTAAACTTCGAGATGGTAGCCACGGGGAAAATCTAGCTTTTTGTTCTTACCCCACCAAGGCGCATATACGTGCATTCCACCTACACCGTCTTCATTGTAGCGGTCCCGATCCATTAAGCTGGGGATGAAAGCGTTGGTGCCTGCTCCCGTACTATCGTGCAAGTAGCGGCCCAGGGTTCCCGATCCGTTGCCAAGCCCGTTGGTTTGGCCGGGAGCTTTAGAATTCATCAACAAGCGGGCCGTTTCACAGGCCGAAGCTGCCAGAACAATCACCTTGCCTTTAATTTGGTATTCACGGCGATCATCCTTACTGATGTAACTAACCGCAGTGGCTTTACCCGTATCATCCGTGATCACTTCACGGGCCATAGAGTTTACGTAAAGATCTACCTGCCCGCCTTTGCCTTCCTTTCCGTTTTTCATAGCGGGGAAAATCAAGACCGTTCCCGCGCTGAAGTCGGCATAGACTGAGCAAGCCCGGGCACACTGGCCGCAGTAAAAACAGATACCACGGTCTTTGTTGATTCGTTTGGTCACCATACTCAGCCGGCCGGGGATCATTGGAATACCAGATTTAGTAGCCCCTTTCACCGCCATCAGTTCGTGCAGGCGCGGTTTCGGAGGTGGGAGAAAGAAGCCGTCCGGATCGTTTGGCAAGCCTTCGTTAGTACCAAATACACCAACCATTTTATCAAGCTTATCGTAATAAGGCTTAATGTCTTTGTAGCGAATTGGCCAGTTTTCGCCCAGGCCATCAAGGTCTTTGCGGTGAAAATCATCCGGGCCAAAGCGCAGGCTGATGCGGCCCCAGTGGTTCGTTCGCCCACCAAGTACGCGCGTACGCCACCAACTGAATTTCGTATCTCCAACGGTTGAATACGGTTCTCCGTGAACGTTCCAGCCGCCGTAACCTGCGTGAAAGTCTCCAAAAGGGCGCAGGGTACCCGCGCCGCGGCGGGGGCTCTCCCAAGGCCAGCGGAGTTGGGTCTTCTGAGCAGGGTCGGCGGGGTCAAAATAAGGCCCGGCCTCAATGATGGCAACGTTCAAACCAGCTTTAGCTAACTGATTTGCAGCCATACCTCCACCCGCTCCCGAGCCTACAATTACCGCATCGTATTCCTTGTCGTTCTTTTTTATTTGCACAAATCTGATCTTTTAGTGCGCTTAAGGTACGCACGGAATCGGTTTATGACAAGGAAAAACAGCAACCTCTTTACTCGTCACAACAAGTATTTCAAACATTTGGGCGCGGCCGCCGGTGCAAGGAAAGGTAGAAAGCAAGGAGGCTTAACGGGTGAAGTAATAGACCAGGATTTATCAGGATTCTTATACTTTCAGCCCTGCAACACAACCACCGATACCACCGAAAACGTTTACCTGAAGGTGAGTAAGTGTAGCACTACAAACGGCAAGTGCGGTAGCGCTACAAATCTATCACTTCTATAAATCTATCAATCTACCTCCCATGGCCAAAAATCGCCCCAAACACGTATCCCGTCCTGTTTACCCCGGAGGCATTACGGCCATGAAGAAGTTCGTAGCCGCCAACCTGAAATACCCTCCGGAGGCCATCAAAGCCAAAGCCGAGGGCACCGTTGTAATTCGTTACGGCCTAAATTATACCGGAAAAGTAACCGACGTAAAAGTGAAAAAAGGCATCGGCTACGGCTGCGATGAAGAAGCCATGCGTGTCGTTAAACTGATGAAGTTCACCGTGCCCCAGTCTAGCAAGAAGAAAGTCCGCATTCATCAAGACATCAACATTCACTTTAAGCTACCAAAGCCAAAGCCGAAACCCAAACCCACTACTAAAGGCAAGACGACCATCGCCTACACCCAAAGCGGATCACTTAGTGGCAAAGTAGTACGCCAGCAACCTAACAAGGGCAATTCCGACGGAGGATATAGTTATACCATTGAGTGGTAGGCCTGGAGCGAGCTGCCTCCGGCGAAGAACTCCTCTTTGCCAGAGGCAAATCGCTCCAGTCTCGCTGCCGGAGGCAGTTCGCTCCAAACTCCGCAATAACACCACCCAAAAAATGGTTACTTTTGCGGCTCCGAATTGGCCACCTTTTAGCTCCCCCGCTACATTGTAGCCGGATGAATCGAAACCAATATTATATGCATTTAGTAAAGTATTTTCTTTCCTTCGCTCTTCTCTTTATAGCCCTGACCCTTACGGCTCAAAAAGACAGCGACGTTCTTTTCACCGTTGACGATCAACCAGTTACGGTCGGAGAGTTCCGTTACATCTACTCCAAGACTAACGGAACTAACGCAGATTACAAAGAAGAAAGCGTGAAGGAATACCTTGACCTATACGAGCGCTTTAAACTCAAGGTTGCCCGGGCTCGCACTATGGGGCTCGACACCGTAAAGGTGCTTCAACGCGAACTAGAAGGCTATCGCCGCCAGTTGGCTGACAATTACCTCGTCGACAAGCAGGTTACCAACCGCCTGGTCGAAAAGCTCTACGAACGCCGTAAAACTGACATCGAGTTCAGTCATATCCTAATTGGCTTTAAGGGGAAAGCACCTTCTCCTGCAGACACGCTCGCCCTCTATAACCGGGCAATGACTGCTAAGAAGAACCTAACAGCCGCCAGCTTTGCGGAGACGGCGAAAAACGTAAGCGAGGATAAGTACAGCGCTCCTGGCGGTGGCCACATTGGTTATTTCAATGCGCCCTTTCCTAAAGGAATGCACCGCCTGGAAGCAGCACTGTATGATGCTGAACTCAACGAAGTAGTCGGGCCCATCAAGACATCACTAGGTTACCACCTGGCCATCAAAACCAACAGCCGCCCGGCACGAGGAGAAATAGAAGTTAGCCACATCCTCATTCGTAAGCCAGAAGGTACGGACAAGATGCCAGTTCCTGTGCAGTTACAATCTGCTCAGAAAATGCTGGCCAATGGAGAAGACTGGGCCGCCGTCGCAGCCCGCTTAAGTGAAGACACTAAAACCAAAGACAAGGCCGGCTACCTTGGCTATTTCGGTATCAACCGCTTTGAGCCTGCCTTTGAAAACGCCGCTTTTGCCCTTACCGAAGACGGACAAGTCAGCGAAATTATAGAGACCGCCGCCGGTTTTCACCTCATCCGTCGCATTTCCCTTAAGGACGTACAACCTTTAAACGATAGTCGCCCTCTTTTAGAAGCAAAGGTAAAGGCGGATAGCCGCTTTGATGAAGCTAAGAAACAGATGCTCCAGGACATTAGAAAGAAGGCCAACGTTCAGGAAAACAAAGCCGTATTCGGTCGCTTTGCCGCAAGTCTTGTGGACTCCACCTTCCTGAATTTCCGCTGGAAACCCAACCCAGATGTTGAAAAGACGCCGCTTCTGGTAATCGGTGATGACTATAAGGTCGGCCTCGATCAGTTCCAGGAGTCACTGCGTAAAGACAGCCGTAAGCGGGTAAGCCTGGCTCGCCAGAACAACGCTGCAACCGTTGCCTCTACCCTTTACGACCAATGGGTAGATAAGCAGTTAATGACCTACGCCGAGAGCCGCCTCGAGACCGACTTCCCCGAGTTTGCAGCCCTGATGCGGGAATATCGCGAAGGCATCCTTCTTTTCGAAGCCACCAAGCTTGAGGTTTGGGACAAAGCCAGCGAAGACACCACCGGCCTAAAAACCTACTTCGCCAACAACCGCGACGATTACCAGTGGGAGGAGCGTGCTGCCGTGACTAAATACACCATCAACGCCAAATCCGGCCTGGACGAAACAGCCGTTCTTTACTTCGCTAAAGAAAACGGCCTGGACGCTACACTCGACAAGTTCGGGCGAGCAAACATTGAAGCGAAAACCGACAATTACGAAATCAGCCGCTTGGCTGAAGTCGGCGGCTTAAAGCCTGTAGTTGGCAATACAACTGCGGTAAGTAAAGACGTACGCAAAAGCGTAAGTACTTTTTACAAAGTAGAAGAACTGCTGCCTGCACGTAAAAAAGAACTCAGCGAAGCACGGGGCTATGTTATCGCCGACTATCAGGACCAACTCGAACGCGAGTGGGTTGAAAAACTGCGCAAGCGTTACCCCGTAAAAATCAATAAAAAAGTACTCTCTAAACTCATCAAGTCTTGAGCAACTTTCAGTTGATTCACCTGAGTGCCGCAACGGCTGCACTTCTGTTTTTGACATTTTCTTGCGGAAAATCTACCTCCTCTGCAGAAGACCCCATCCTGGCGCGGGTACACCAGAAAACGCTTCGGCTATCCGAGCTCGAAGGGATGTTCCCTGAGGAAGCTTCTGCTGACGACAGCCTGGTCATCCAGCAGGCATTTGTACGGCGTTGGATACGGGAAGCTTCATTGCAATACGAGGCCGAGCGAAACCTACCCTCTGACCTGAATATTGACCGACTAGTGCGCGACTACCGAGCTAGTCTGGTGAGTAGTCACTATGAGGAGGTCCTGATCAGTATGCGACTGGATAGTTCTATTTCACAAGAAGAACTAGAAGCCTATTACGAATCAAGTAAGGGCCAGTACTTGCTGGAGAAGCCAATCGTCCGCTGCTTGTTCATTCGCGTCCCCTACCCCACGCCAGAGGAAGAAACGTTGCAACAGCTATGGAACAACGGTAAAATCACCGATACAATGGCGCTCGAAAACTACTGCGAACGCCTGAGTGAAGTTGCGCTTCTCCAACCCTATGCATGGTACTCCCTGGACGATATCGCAATGCAGCTGCCCGAAGGAACACTGACGGCAGCTAATGTGAGCTCCAAACGGGAATTCAGCCAGCAAGATGGTAGCAACCGCTACTATTTCCGTTTGCTGGAAATGAAGCCTCGCCTGGAGATTGCTCCGCTGAGTTACGTAGAAGAGCAAGCCCGTAAAGTGATCCTCCATGGACGTAAAGCAAAAGTGCTTAACGAAGCCCGGGAAGAGATTTTCGAGCGTGATCTTAACAATAAAGACATTGAAATCTTTTAGGCGCGCACGCAGGTGCAAAGTGAAAGATAGAAGAGCATAGACTAAAACTTGCAGTACGAACGGACACAACATTCTTTGTCTTGAAAATACTAAACAGCTAAAAAAGCACTTCCAAAAACACACTTTGCACCTGCGCTCTCGCAAACTGAATACCAAGAAATAGCCCATACGGGCAGCCTTAACATCAACGATTTATGAAAACGATTTTCACCCGATTGGCCCTTTTCCTGCTCTGCGCTCTGCCCATTGGCCTGAGCGCTCAGTCTACCGTGATCGATCAGGTCATCGCCCGGGTAGGCAGTGAATATGTTCTTCTGTCAGAACTGGAAGAACAATTTGCTCTTGCTGCTAGTCAAACAAACGAGCCCCTGCCCCCAGAAGCCCGCTGCCAGATGTTAGATCAACTACTGGTTGGCAAACTACTATACAACCAGTCTAAACTGGATAGTATTGAAGTAGCTGACAGCGAGGTAGAAAGCCAGCTTAACGCTCGAATAGACCGTATCCTGAGCTATATGGGTGGCAGTATCGAGCAGTTTGAAGACTATTACGGCCAGAGCATTACCGCCACCAAAGAACAATTTCGAGAAGACCTACGCGAGCAAATTGCCACCGACCGCATCCGCCAAACGGTAGTACGTGGTGTAAAGGTGACGCCAGCGGAGGTAAAAGACTTCTTCGCTGAAATCCCTAAAGACAGCCTGCCTTACTTCAACGCCGAAGTAGAAATCGGTGAAATTGCCGCAATGCCACAAGCAAACAAGGAGACACGCAACAACACCGTCGCCAAACTTGCGGAAATTCGTGAAAGCATTATTAACGAAGAGATCACCTTCGAAGATGCCGCCAAGAAGTACAGTGCTGACGGGTCTGGCCAGGCCGGCGGAGACTTGGGATGGACAAAACGGGGCAAGTTTGTTCCCGAATTCGAAGCAGCAGCATACAATCTCGAACCTGGCCAGCTAAGTGAAATTGTCCAATCAGAATTTGGCTACCATCTCATCAAACTTCAGCAGCGCCGGGGGAATACCATCAGGGTTTCGCACATTCTGCTCAGCCCGAAAATTACCGAAGAGGATGTCGAAAAATCCAGGATGTTCCTAGACAGCATTGCGGAGCTTATCCGGTTAGACTCCGTCTCGTTCAGTATAGCGGTAAAACGCCATGGATTCGACAAAGTACAGAGCTTCAACAACGATGGCCGGATGACGAATAACGTATCCCAAAACACCTTTTTCGAGATCGGTGATCTCGACCCCGACATCTATTTCGCCATTGATGAGATGAAGGTCGGAGGAATCAGCGAAGTGATCGAGTTCAAAGGCCCTCGTGGCGAAACCATGCTACGTATCGCCCAGCTACAGTCCCGAAGCAGTCCTCACCGCGCCAGCCTGTCACAGGATTATGCCAAAATTCAGGATGCAACGAAAAGCTCCAAACAACAGAAATACCTTAGTGATTGGATTGAAGAGACCATCGGTTCCACTTTCGTGATGGTAGACGAACGCTACGCGCCGTGCCCGGCTATCCAAAACTGGTTAAATGATAGCCGGAAGATTGTAGTAGGGAATAAGTAAAGATAGAATACAGAAGGCCCGGAGGGCCGCTTAGCGTAGCGTGGGATTCCGCAGAATGGCACCTTAACGCATGATTTTGTCAAGTTCGTGATTCTTTCATGGTTTAC
>CAYPIM010000039.1:0-36743 GCA_964410795.1 uncultured Lewinella sp.
AGCCACCGTGCCGAACAGCTGTTGGGGTATTTGGCGGAGATTACGGATTAGGGGGTGCGGGCTAATTTCGACTGCCTCGTAAATAGTTAGTAAATTTTGAAAAATGTATGAACGACTTTGCAGAGCATCATTCAAAGTTGACAGATGAAGAACTGGTCAGAATTGCATACTTTGAAATAAGGAAATTTAAAAAGGAAGCGAGGGTGTCGGCTAAAGAAATTCTCAAACAAAGAAACCTGACAAAGGGTCAAATTGAATCCTTGAAGAGCGGAATTAGAGAAAGGAAACGGAAAGAGAGAAGGTTGAAGTTGAAAGATAGAAATGTGAAGTATGGAATTTTTGATTTCATACTCGACGTGATCTTTTCGGGATAGAAAAGCTGACTTGTAGCAATGCATCCAAGGATAATAGCTCCAGTGCAATCGGTACTGCCTGAATGAAGAGGCATTCAGGTGTAACATAAAAGCTTACCAAGCCTTAGCTGGAGATTTGACATGAATTCACACTATAATGTGATTATGCTTGCTGTTCTCAATGAAATCCCATATTCTCTGACAAAATTCACATTATAATGCTAGTTAGGTCAATAGGAAAGATTATCAAACTAAGAAGAAAGGAATTCGAGATTACACAATCAACCTTAGCTGAATTGGCTGAAGTAAGCATCAATACAATCTACAAGCTTGAAAAGGGCCAGAACAACCCCTCCCTGAAGACTTTGGAGAAAATACTAGATGTTCTAGGATTAGAAATAGCTACAAAGCCAAAACCAGTTAGGTTATGAGAAAAGGATTAGTATTTAGGAAGAGGCTATCTACAAACATACAGGGAGAAAAGAAATCATTTTCTTAAAGATAAGAAGTAGACTGTCTAATCTATCGATGATTATCCATTTCGGGGTTTACCGTCAAAACACGTAGTGTTTTCCTGAAAAGCCCCTCTCCGCCGAGCCGGAGGCGAGGCTTGTGGGAGAGGGGTTGGGGAGAGGCCGCTACGGGGAAGCCCTACAGATTATAGGGCACCTTAAGATAAGAAGCGATGTGCCGAGGCTTCCCTGTAACTCGGCCTGGAAGGCCATCGACCGGAGCTTAATCCTCCTCTGCCGCTAGTACTCCGTTGATGTTCAGCCGCATGGCCATGTCCATAACGGTGACTACGCCTTCCACCGGAGCATTCTTATCCGGGGAGATGAACATGGAGTAATTGCCGCCGGCTTTGCCGGCGAGGCGGCTCTCTAGTTCACCTTCAGAAATCCGCTTTCGGTTGAAAAAGAAATTACCCTTATTGTCAATCCTGACATCGTCCAGCTTCTGGTTGGAGGTAGACGCCGGAGAATCGGAGCGCCCGGGAAGCTTCAGGTTAAGCGCATTCGGAGAGACGACCGAGGAAGTCAGCATGAAGAAAATAAGCAACAGGAAGATGATGTCCGTCAGGGAGGACATATTGAATTCTGCGGATACTTTGGAGCGTTTCTTCAGTGCCATTTTATTAGATTGGTAGGTTTATAGTTTGATAGATTAATAGGGTTGCCGCAGGGGATAGCGTATTGTATAGCGTTAGTAGGTTGACGAGCGAAGCGAGCAAACGTTTGCGGTAGCACTATCAATTTATCCCCTATCACACGATCAATCTAACTCCTAGGTTGCGTTGCAATAATAGCCCGGGCCTTTTTACTGGCGGCCAGCTTCATCAGCGGACTGATGCGGCTGAAAGGGACACCGGTTTCGGCTACGATTGTTACCGTAGCATCTTCAATATTGCCCGCCTGGGCCAGTGCGTCGGATACGGCTTGGTTGATCGCTGCTCCTTTTACGCTCACATTGTTGACGGAAGTGTCACCATTTTTCTCTAGTTGTACCACAATGTTGGTTGGGGCAACGGTCTGGCTGTCTGAGATCGGAAGGTCAAAAGGTTTGATCTGGACGATGTTGGAGGTCAGCATAAAGAAAATAAGCAACAAGAAAATGATGTCCGTCAGGGAGGACATGTTGAATTCGGCAGTTACTTTGGAGCGTTTCTTCAGAGCCATGAGGCTAGATTGATAGATTGATAGAAGTGATAGATTTAGAGAAGTGTCTCGTGCGGTAGCCTATCAATCTACCACACTATTAGGCTATCAATCTACCTACCCCGGTTCTTGCAGCAGGTCCATAAATTCAGTAGTTGTCCGTTCAATCTTGTAAACGACACGGTCTACCGAGGCAACAAGGAGGTTGTAGCCAACGAAGGCGAGGATACCGATGAAGAGGCCCGCTGCTGTTGTAAGGAGAGCGGAGTAAATACCTCCGGCGAGTACGTCCGGGGTAATGTTGTCTGCGGTAGACATTTCGTAGAAGGCGGAGATCATACCCGTCACGGTTCCGAAGAAACCAATCATTGGCGCGGCACCGGCGATACTGGCCAGAGTGCTGAGTCCTTTTTCCAGACGGAAAATTTCCAGGTTGCCGACGTTTTCAACGGCGGCATCGATGTCTCGAAGTGGCCGGCCGATACGTTGGAGGCCTTTGTCGACCATGCGGGCAACGGGGCTGTCCGTAGTAGCGCAGAGGGCACGTGCGTTGGCCATATTCCCGGAGGACATTTCCATGCGGATCCGGTCCATGAAACCCTGGTTTTCGCGGCCGGCTGCCTTAATCGTCGTGTAGCGTTCAACGAAGATGTAAAGGCCAACAATGAAGAGGACTAGGAGGATAGCAACGATGGCCATCGTAAACCAACCAGATTCAAGGATGACGGATAGCAAGTTGTCGCTTTCAACAACGGGCTCCGTTTGGTCCATCTCTAGTTCGGGAGTTTGAAAGAGGAGTAAATTCAAAAAGGTCAGTAACATTTGGGCGGATTTAGCGATTGCAAAACGCCATAAGCATGCTTTTCGTATGTGCGAAAGCAAGGTAGCGTTATTCTCATAGGGCGGCTAAGGTAGTTAATGGGGTGGTTTTTGCCTTTGGTTTTTGGCGGATCCGGTAGTTTTTTTCGTAATGTGCACCAGTTAGGGAATTCGATTTTGCAAATAAACCTAGGAAAAAACAGCATTAGTGGCAATGAATCAAAGATCGAGATCATCTCCTGAGGTTGGCAACTCTAAGGGCTTATGTCCCTGCTGCTTACCGTTCCCTAAACGAATCGGGCCGTTGATGGGATATTGTTGGTAGAATGGAGATGACTAAGGCTTCTTGTCTTAAATTTACGCATCGACTCATGAAGTTTTCGACCTTTAGCATTGTGCCTCGGCGCAGTTCATGCTATCTTCTTTCCATAGTGCAACACAATGAAATACATTTTTTTTACACTTCTACTATTTTTCGGTAGAGACGGCTTAGGTCAATCTGATTCCGAATTAAGATTGGCCGAAAAAGCACTTGAAACTGCAGGAGCGGTTTGGCAAAGTAAAACGCCAACCTATGCTTCTTTACGTTTTGAAAGCGCGCTTACCTTACCGGTAGCGGACGGTGTTGCTGCTGCCAACTTTTTTTTAAAAACTTATGGGCCAGCGTTTCAATTGGGGGACGAAGTGCAAACCAGCTTGTTGCGCGAAACTAAAGGAGTGGACGGTAGGAACTACCTCCGTTACCAGATTGTCAGAGATGAGGTACCGGTGCTTGGTGGCGAATTGACGGTTGAACTATCTCCTTCCGGTGCCATCCGTGGCCTCAGTGGTAGCCTTGCCCCAAAAACTTTCTTTGCACCTGCGGCCGCGCCTACGAACCCCATCGATGAAGCAGAATTTCTGAATTCCGCCCGCGCCGCCATCCTGGCAGAACATCCCTACGCGTTGAGTTGGAACGTAATCGAAAAAGAACAGGCCTGGACCCGGCGAAACCCTTGGGGGAATAGCCCCGATGATCCTTTACGCCTCACCCGTACTTTTCAGGTCAGTGAGCCTGCTGGAAGTCATTCCGTTATGGTTTACCTGGATGCCGTGACTGCCCGTCCGGTTTTCCGGCATGCACTTACTTGTAGCCTCAACCGACGTCTTTATCACCGTAATACAGCTGGCTTTAACTCCGTTTGGCTGGAAGGCGACGCATTTCCAGGCTCTCTTAATGTTGATGATACTGAACTACTTATAGCTACAGCTGAAACTTATAACCTCTTCGCCCGTACTTTTGGCCGAAACAGTTATGACGGAGAAAACGGACAAATGCGTGGCGTTACCAACGCTAGTTTGACCAATTGCCCAAACGCTAATGCTGGCCCGGGCGTCATTCGCCATTGTACAGGTGTCGTTGCGGACGATGTGATTGCCCACGAGTGGAGCCACAGCTATACGTACAATATGAACGGTTTGCTTTATGCTTACGAAAGTGGCGCCATTAACGAAGCAATTGCAGACATTTTTGGTGAATGTGTAGACCTTTTGAACGGCCGTGGAAATGACGACGGAACAGACGAGCTCCGGACCGGATGCAACGATGAGAACTTCCGCTGGCAGATAGGGGAAGACATGCTTGCTATTGATAGCACCTTGCGTGACCTCTGGCTTCCCGAATGTAAAAATGATCCCTCTACAAGGAAAAGTCCTGACTACGCCTGCCTGCCAGAAATAACCGATAACGGTGGCGTACACACCAATTCGGGCCTTGTTAACCGGGTATTTACCCTGCTTACCGACGGTGGGCACTTAAACGGAGATACCATCGATGCGATCGGGATGACCCGCGCGCTTCATTTGTTCCAGCACGCCAACGCGAATTACGTAACCCGCGTGACCGATTTTTTTGCTCTGGGCGACATGCTGATCCGCTCTGCGGAAGACCTGGTTGGCGTTGCGTTGCCTGAGATCACGCTGGTAGATATGCCTGCCATGACTTCCCCTGATGTTTTTACCGAAGCCCACGTAGCAGAAGTGATAAAAGCGGTGGCCGCAACCGAACTGCGCGAAGAAAGCCCCTGCCTGCAGCTGCCAACCCTGGCCCAATCTCCGCCCCCTCCGTGTGCTTCTGCACTGGTAGATCGCTTCGGAATCCTTTTCAGCGAAGATTGGGAAAATGGACTCTCGGCTTGGGATACGACCGAAACCCCTGGGAACATTGAAACCTGGGACGCAAAGCCCTGGCGGACAATGGGACAGCTGCCCGACGGCAGGCCAGGATTCGGAGCTTATGCTCCTAACCCACGTGCAGGAAACTGCCAGAACGATTTTGACAATGGCCGGGCAGACCTAATGAGTCCGGTTATCGTTATGCCAGTAGAGGAAAGTGAATTCGTCCTTACGTTCGATCATTACTATGCTATCCAAAAAGAATTTGATGGAGGTTTTCTGTCTGTTTCGCGTAACGGCGGCGGATTCGTTCTGGTCCAAAACCAGCACTTTATGTACAACGGTTACGACGGTAGACTACAGAATAGCTTAAACAATGATAATCCGCTAGCAGGGCGCCGTGCCTTTAATGGAGCAGACCAAAATGGTACCTCCGGTACCTGGGGACGTAGCGTCGTTGATCTTTCCGCTTTCGGAGTTGAACCTGGAGACGAAATTCGCTTGCGCTGGACAATGACCCACGACGGTTGCGATGGCTGGTTGGGCTGGTTCGTGGATGATGTCGTGGTGGGGTTTTGTGGCCTGACTGCACTTCCCGTAGAGCTGCTTCGTTTTAGCGCCGTCGGTGGAAAAAATCGAGTAGACCTCAGCTGGGCAACGGCGGAAGAAAGAGATAATGAAGGCTTCTTTGTGGAACGTCAGCGGGAAGGAACAGAAACTTTTACGGAACTAGGCTTTGTTGCCGCAGGTGCTGACTACGCGTTCACCGATCGTGATGTTGTGCCAGGTCAAACCTACGTCTACCGTCTTCGTCAAGTAGATGTTGACGGCACTTTTACTTATTCTGATTTGGTTTTGGCGCGCACGCAGGATGCCGGCGAAGGTTTGAAAGCCTGGCCTAACCCCGCTACCGGAAGACTCTTTGTTCGAGCACCTGAAGCTACAACTTTGGCTACCTTACATGACGCGCGTGGACGGACAATCCAGACTTTCTCACTTGCTAACGGCGAAGGCGAAACCAACCTGACGAACCTTAGCACTGGCATTTACTTCTTACGGGCAGGAGAATTAGTACAGCGAATTGTTCGGTAGTACAACCTTCAGCCTCCGCCTTTACCCGCTTACTTCGGTTGGAACTATAGGAGAGAGCGGCACAGAACTGTCGTTCGCCTTACGATTTTATTCGCCAAGCTCCCGAAACCGACCTTACTCGTTCGAACGTATTACATTTGTAATCAAAGTTTTAAGAGTTGCCGTATAAATAATGGTAAGTTACTTATACGGTTCCCCTACGCGTCTTCTCATCAGAATTATTACATGAAACGTATTCTATCACTACTGCTCGTACTGAGCAGCCTCTCCCTTTTTGCGCAAACCACCAAAAAGGAACAAATGATTCAAAACCTAAAAGATGCCGGAGCCATCTGGCGGGTAGATCAACCTTCGCTTACTTCTCTGGACTTGCCAATAGGCATCGTTTATTCCGGCGAGAACGCAGTAGGAGCTGCGAATAAATTCATCCGGCAATACGCCCCGGCCTTCGGCCCGGAATCCGGCGCTGACTTCCGTATTCTCAAGGTCACCACCGGACTGAACGGAAACCAGTACATCCGCTTCCAGCAAGAACGGAATGGCGTCCCCGTGCTTGGTGCTGAAGCGATCGTGGAAGTCGCCAACGGAGACCGCGTGACGGGCTTTACGGGAACCTTGCTCCCTTCAACCTCCTTTTCACCTGCGGCCGCGCCAGCTTATTTGCCCAACTATACCACTAAAGCTGTTGCCGCACTGAAAGACAAATACCCCTTCGCCCACCAGTGGACCGTTACGGAAGGGGACCCCACTTGGACGAGCACAAGCCCTTGGGATGCTGCGGCCCAAGTGTACCTCACCCGCGTATTTGATGTCGTTGAACCCGCCGGCCCCCGCTCCGAACGGGTATACCTTGATGCGAAAACTGGTAAACTGGTCTTCCGCCACCAGCTACACTGTACCCTGGACCGCGAACAGTACCACATGAATACCAACATTGGTAACCTTGTCTGGAATGAAGGCGATGCTTTTCCCGGCTCCCTGAACGCAGAGGATCAGGAAATGCTGACTTCCACCGCCGAAATCTATAACCTTTACCGGCGTTCCTTTGGTCGTAATGGTTACGACGGTGCGGATGGCCTTATGCGGGGCATTACGCAGAGAAACTCAGGCTGCCCCAACGCTTCCGCCAACGGAAACTTTATCTGGCACTGTAATGGCCTGGTAACGGATGACATCGTTGGTCACGAATGGACCCACAACTATATTGGCGAGATGAGTGGCCTGATCTACGCCTTTGAGAGCGGAGCCATTAACGAAGGCCTTGCCGATATTTTTGGCGAAGTGGTTGATCTGCTCAACAACCGGGGAGACGATACCCGTGATAATATTCCGCGAACGGCTTGTAATAATACCAGCGTACGCTGGAAAGTAGGAGAGGATGCTTCTATCGGTGCTCTGCGGGATATGTGGAACCCTGAGTGTGCCAATGATCCCTCCAGCCGGAGCAGTGGCCGCTATGAGTGTAACGACGGGAGCTTCGACAACGGGGGCGTCCACATTAACAGCGGCCTGGTGAACCGAACGTTCTCTCTTTTAGTAGACGGGGGAGCGCTGAACGGAACCACTGTAACCGGCATTGGCCTTACCAAGGCCACGCATATTTTCTACCACGCGCAGAACAGCTACATGACGCGGGTAACCAACTTCTTTGCCATGGGCGACATGCTCCAGGCCGCGGCAAATGACCTGGTGGGCGTCAACCTGCCCGCTCTGACTTTATTGGATATGCCTGCCGCTGCTTCGGGCGAAATTATCTCCGCTGCAGATTTGACGCAGGTCGCTAATGCCGTAGCGGCAACTCAGCTTATGGGGAGCGGGCCCTGTATCATTGAGCCAACCCTGGCGCAGAATCCGCCAGCGCCCTGTGTCAATGCTGTTGCTGATGAATACGTATCCTTACTTAGCCAAGACTGGGAATCTGGATCTGTTGGTTGGTCGCTGGCTGAGGTGCCGGAAAACCCCGGTACTTGGGACGCAAAACCCTGGGCCCTGGAAACCAACCTGGCGGACGGTAGGGCAGGGCAGGGGATGTTCGCCCCCAATCCGTTCGTGGGCGACTGTGCCGGAGATCTGGAAAACGGAGTCGTTCACTTAACCAGCCCGCAAGTTGGCCTGCCGGCTGTTCCGCAGGAATTTCGGTTGACCTTTAACCATTACTACTCCACGGAGAATAACTACGACGGCGGCGTGCTCTATTTGGAGCGCAACGATGGAGCCTTTCAGCACATCCCCGAAGCGGCCTTCATCTATAATGGTTATGATGATGCGCTGGTCGGCCCGGATGGAAACGACAACCCACTGGCGGGTATGCGAGCCTTCAACGGCAGTGACCTCAACAGCACCGCTGGGACCTGGGGACAGACAGTAGTAGACCTCACGGCGGCGGGCGCACAGCCTGGCGACAAAATCCGTGTGCGCTGGACGATCGGCCACGATGGCTGTAATGGCTGGCTGGGTTGGTATATGGACGAGGTAGAAATCGGCTACTGTAGCGAAGTGGCTTTACCGGTGGAGTTCCTGACCCTTTCAGCTACTTCAGAGAAGGTGCACGTCCGCTTAGACTGGTCTACGGAGAACGAGGAAGAGAACCGGGGCTTCTACATCGAGCGCCGTTCAGAAGCGGAGACGAACTTTCAGGAGTTGGGTTTTGTAGCCGCTTCGGGCGCTTCCTCCGGGAATTACGTTTTCAATGACCGGCGCGTACTGGCGGGTACAGACTATGTTTACCGCCTCCGGCAGACGGATCTTGATGGTTCCATCACTTACTCCCCTCTTGTTGCGGCGCGCACGCAGGATGCAGGGAAAGGTTTAACGGCATGGCCTAACCCGGTAAGTGATGTTCTTTACGTCCGGACCAATATTGACCGCGATATGGCCCGTCTTTACAACGTACAAGGCAGTTTAGTCCGGGAAGTTTCTCTTGCGGGCGGGTTTACAGCCTTGAGTTTAACTGGTTTGCAAGAGGGGATTTACTTGCTACAAGTGGGGGATATGGTACGGCGTATTGTACATTGATCTTTCAGGGAAGACTATTTTTCTCCCCTTATTTACACAACCTTACATTTTTCAGTTCGTTAGTCAATGAGGCCGTCGTACCTTCGGCTCCCCTAAAAAAGCCTATGGATACTTTAATTACCATCGGGCAGCTGGTCCTCAGCCTGTCTATTCTCATTGTTCTACACGAGTTCGGTCATTTCTTACCGGCCCGTTTATTTGGTACGCGGGTGGAAAAGTTTTACCTCTTCTTTGACCCCTACTTCAGCTTGTTTAAGAAGCAGATAGGAGAGACCGAATACGGCATTGGTTGGTTGCCGCTGGGCGGTTACGTAAAAATCAGTGGCATGATTGATGAAAGCTTTGATACCGAACAGATGGAATCAGAGCCACAGGAGTGGGAGTTTCGCTCTAAGCCAGCCTGGCAGCGCCTGATCATCATGCTGGGCGGTGTGACGGTCAATTTTATCCTTGGTTTTCTCATCTACGCTGTGGTGTTATTCGCCTACGGCGAGGAATACCTTCCCGCTAAGAACGCAACAGCGGGAATCGCCGTAGACAGCCTTGGCCAGGAGATGGGGTTTCTTTCCGGAGACAAAATCCTGAAGATTGGAGACGCAGACTTTGAACGCTTTAATGACCGTGCCGTACTCCGTGCGGTAGCGATCAATAATGTTCGCGAAATCACGGTAGAGCGTGGCGGAGCTACGCAGAAGCTGGAGATTGAAAATAAGTGGGCGGACATTCTCACCCGTCACGAAAACAAAAGAGAGCGGCTGTTTACCCCCCGTATTCCATTTGTGGTTGGTGCTGTGCTGGAAGGCGGCCCCGGAGATAAGGCGGGCCTCAAGGTGGAAGACCGCATCGTTAGCGTCAACGGAACCCCAACGGCTTACTTTGATCAGTTCACTGACTTGGTAAAAGGAAAGAAAAACCAGACCTTCAACATTGGGGTGAAGAGCAAAGACAGTGAAACGATCCGTGAGGTAAAGATTACCACCAACGAAAACGGCTTGATCCGGACCAACCCCGCTCCTCCGACCTACAGCTATGATACCGAACGCATCGAATACGGATTCCTAGAATCATTTCCAGCAGGCTACAACCAGGGGGTTCGCTTCCTAGGCGACCAGTTTAGCGCTTTCGGGCAGATGTTTAAGGGCAATATTAAAGTAACGGAAAGCCTCGGCGGCTTCGCCAGTATTGGCTCCATGTTCGGTAAGACCTGGGTCTGGGAACGCTTCTGGTACATGACGGCTTCCCTTTCGTTGATCCTTGCCTTCATGAACCTGCTACCGATCCCCGCGCTCGACGGAGGCCACGTAATGTTCCTGCTCTACGAAGTTGTCACCGGCCGCAAGCCAAGCGATAAATTTATGGAGTACGCTACCATGGTTGGCTTCGTGATTGTACTCGGTCTTGTCGTACTGGCGAATGGGCTCGATATCTGGCGGGGTATTCAGAGCTGGTTTGGATAGGCTAAAGTATTTCCCATTTTTATTGAAAACCTCGCTCTTCCTACGTCAGCTATCGCGTAGCGATTAACCATTGATAACCCCGGACTAGATTCGGGGGCTTAAGCCATGACCAACTACTTCAATTTCTTCGACCTTCCAGTAAGTCCGGCCATAGATAAGGCTGAGCTAAAAAAAAGGTTCTATGCGAACAGCAAACGCTTCCATCCGGACTTTCACACCCTGGCCGGAGACGAAGCCCGTGAGGAAGCCTTGGAGCAATCCACCCTCAACAATCAGGGTTATAAACTACTGACCGATGACGATCGCCGCCTAAAGCACTTACTCGATCTTAAAGGAGTGCTGGGTGAGGAAGGCACCAATAAGATGCCCCAGGCGTTCCTTATGGAAATGATGGACATCAACGAGGCGCTCATGGAGCTTCAGTTTGATGAAGACCCCACCGCCCGCGCAAAGGTGGAAAAGATGATTGCCGATCTTGAGTACAGTTTTGACCAAGAAGTGGCCGAAGTACTCAACCACTATGATGATGCGACCGTTAGCTCGGAAGACCTTGAAAAGCTCAAGGATTATTATCTCAAAAAGCGTTACCTCCGCCGCCTCAAACAGCAATCTCCCGAAGTCTGAGGTGGAACTCGTTTAAAATGTTGGAGCGATCACGTTGTTTTAACCTTTCGTCTACTACACAACGAACATTATGCTAATCCTGCTTTCTCCTGCTAAGACCCTTGACATGACACCCGTGGCGACCACCGCCACCCAACCGCGTCTTATGGCGGATACGGAAAAACTGGCCAAGGTACTCAAGAAGAAATCTCGAGCGACCCTACAGAGTCTGATGCACATCAGCGAAAACCTCGCCGATCTCAACTACCAGCGTAATCAGGAATTCAGCCTTCCTTTTACGGAAGACAACGCCAAGCCTGCTGGCCTTGCTTTTCAGGGAGATGTCTATAAAGACCTGGAAATGGCAGAGCTTAATGCCGTAGAATCCGACTTCGCCAATCAGCAAATACGGATACTTTCCGGGCTCTACGGTATTCTTCGGCCCAATGATCTAATGCAGGCTTACCGCCTGGAAATGGGCACTAAACTGAAAACCCGCCGCGGTAAAAACCTCTACGAATTCTGGGGAGACCGAATCACCAAAGTGATTAACGAAGACCTGTCTGAAGGCGGTCATGAGCTTATCCTTAACCTCGCCAGCCAGGAATACTTCAAGAGCGTCAATACCAAGAAACTCGATGCCCGTCTGTTAACTGCTCATTTCAAGGAAGCACACAACGGGAAGTTCCGGGTAGTGGCCTTCAACGCCAAACGTGCCCGGGGCAGGATGGCCAACCTAATCACTAAGGAAAGCATCACCACAGCAGAACCACTCAAAGAACTGGTCGTGAATGATTACGTCTATAATCCGGAACTTAGTACGGAGAACGACTGGGTATTCAGTAAGTAGAAGTTAGTGCTGCCATAATTTATAGGGTAGATGCTCGCTTCGCTTGCTCGCCTTCTTACGGGAGGACGGACTATTCTACCTTACCCTTCTTTGCACCTGCGTCCTCGCCTAATTATTTTGCCTCCAACGCCTGCCTCGCTCCCATGCTCTAACGTCTGCCATGCCTCCAACGTGCGGTAGCACTACCACTACCTCAAGCCCGCTTCTTTTTAAGCTTAAGCCGCACTGAGCCTGGTACACAAGGCCCAAATTTACTATTGCCCCACCAGGGCCCGTGTAGGGTCATCCCGTCTTTTGTGTAGCCAATCCGGAGTTCGTAGAGTTTCATGCACCACGATAGGTCGTCAGGCTTCTGTGCGCGAAGTATTTCGGTTTCCGTCAACTTCCAGGAGCCGTTGGCTAGTTGGAATCCGCTAAGTTTCATTTCCGCCCAGATTTCACCCAGTTTGACGTGGGCCGTCCCCTTTAGGAAAATTCCGTTTTGTGATAGTTGCATAGAGAATTCGAAACGATCGGCGATGCCGCCTTCGTTTTGCAGTAGCTCTCCTGACCATAGCCCCGTCAGGCTTAATTGAGGGCGCGAGCGCAGGTGCGAAGGAAGTTCTCCCTGGGGCAAAGGTTGCTGACCGAAAGCCGGGAGACAAGCTAAAAAGCAGAAGATGATCAGTGTTGTTAACCGCATAGAACGAAGGTAATTCGAAATTTATCAGTTTTTTTCTTTCACCAGGCCACACACTGAATTTTAACGGTGTCTTAGGGGTGAATACCGAGTTGATTTTTTAGAGCGAAATTTATAAACGCCCGGCCCGCACCTGCGGACCGGGCGTTTTTTTGTGCCCAAAACCTGGAACTCACAAGCTGTGACACAAAAAGACTCCCCGCCGGAATAACCGACGAGGAGTCTGAAATTTACCCGCCGCGCCGTAGCGGGCGGGGTTCATGGGATTAATTCTTAGAAGCCTCCACGGCCGTTATCAGCGCCCGCTGGAGCGGGATCTTCAGATGCACCACCTTCTGCGGAGAGGAATTCAACACGGCGGTTGACGTAAGACTTGTCAAGAGGAACAATAGCATTGTCTTCACCACGGTACTGGAGAATCAGGTTACTGCGACTAATGCCATGCTGATTTACGAGGTGATCAACTACGGCCTTAGCGCGACGGTAGGAGAGTACTTCATTGTTGGCAGTGTTGCCAACCCGATCGGTGTAGCCACGGATGACCATTCGCATGCCTGGGTTACCTTCCAGCACGCGGGCAACGCTGGAAAGGGTACCGTAGTCAGAGTACTTAACGGTAGACTGGCCGAGTGGGAAGTAAATCATCGGGAGAAACAGCTCACCGCGTTCGGTCCGAACGGTAGTTGTACCGGCTTGGTCACCAGCTTTCATGCGGGCGATGGATGCGTCGATCATCTCCTGTACGCGGTCTTCAGTGATTGGCTTGTCGTTGCGGTTCATCACAACACCATTATCATCTACCTGCTCTCCGGCGCGGGGAGGGAAGAAAGGCTCGAGGTCTTTATAGTCCGCCACACCGTCTTTATCACTATCCAGTACACGACCTTTGGTGTCTACGGGTACTCCCGCAGGGGTGTTGGCTTCCTGGTCGATGGCGTCTACCACGCCGTCACCATCAGAATCTTTAGTGGCGTCGTCTACCTTGCTGCCGATGCGGTTCAACTCGTCACGGACCGGGGAGAAGGCGTTGGTCCAGTACAGCGGCTCGCTTTTATTAGAAGCATTGCCAAGGTTGAAGTTTAGGCTTAGTGCACCAATGTTTTGGATGTCACGGAAATTACCGGCAGTGCTATAGCCATCAAGGGCGTCAGCACGCTTACCAAAAGGAACGAAAGTCTGGAATTCTGCACCGATATTGAACTTAGGGCTTACACGGAAGGTAATACCTGCGCCAGCAGAAGCGTGAACGGTCAGCGCATCATCCAGGTCCAGGTTACGGGTGCCGAATGCGGTAACCTCATTTAGCTGCCGTTCACCGGAAACCATATGCCCACCGGCACCAACGAGTGCGTAGAGGTTGATTTTGCGGGTTTCACCACTAAAGCGGAAGTTGTTCAGGGTAACAACAACGGAACCCGTAGCACTAAGCCAGGTGTTTTCATACTGGCGGGTCATGTTAGCGTTTACGCCTTTATTGGAGGCGTAGAGGCCATCAAGACGCAAAGAGAACAGGTGGTCCAGTGCTTTTCGAAAGTGGATGCCTGCACCGAAGCCAGCTTCGGGAGCAACATCACCAGAAATGAAGGTATAAGCAGGGCGAATACCAAATTCAAGCATTGAGCCGTTGGTGCCCCCCTTAGGAGCCTTCATTTTCTTTTCTTTTTTTTCTTTCTTTTGGTCCATTTCTTTGTCCTTCATAGTGAGGTCATCAATAGACATGTCTGTAGTTTCAACAGCATCAGAATCATTAGTCGCTGGAACTGGAGTACCTTGTGAGAAGAGGCTGCTGGAAAGAGCCAAAAGTAGGCTGAGTAGGGAAAGTTGGAATACTTTCATAAGATCGGTTGTGTAAATTAGTTTTTGATTGGGATTAAAAGCTGGGTAATTTCGGTCCATGTGTGTTAAAGCTAACTGTTACAGTTTTACGCGTAAGCGGTAGCTTTTTGCGAAGGAACGGTATGTTTTTAAGTGAGAATGTACATTTTTCGCAGTTCAAAGGTAGTAGTTGTTTTTGAAACGGTAGCACTTTTTAAGCAAACGGATATAATTTTTTTTCGTATTAGTAAAAAAACGTATTCGTTTTTTTTGCCGAAAAGCGTGCTTTTCCGGCGGCTTAACTACCTTCGGGCTTATGTATGATCCCTGGTTAAAAGCCGCTGCTAAGCCTTCTCCAACGTTGCCTTCGCATACCTTTGGTAAGCATTTACGGCCCCGTGCCCGCAAGATTACGGTCGCCATTATCGGTTTAGACGTTGAGGCCGCTAAAAAGACACGCGAACAGCTATTTTCTACTAGTTGGGCTTTTGGTAAGCTGATAGTAAGGGATCTTGGAGACCTACGCAAGACGACACCCGACTTTGTAATCCCGCTACTACGCGAACTTCACGCTGCGGGCATCACCCCAGTGTTGATCGGAGCTGTGCCATCTTCCTTTACGGCCCAGTACCTCGCCTTTGCCGAATTGAACCGTCAGGTAAGTCTCCTCAGTATTGATCGCACGATTCGACTTAATCCAGTAGGGGAGGGGGGAGAAGTTTTGGACAATGCTGTTCATGATAAGGGGCGCCACCGTTTTCACCTGAGCCACATTGGAGCGCAACAACATCTTACGGACCCTGCAATCTTTGATATTTTCAACGCCCAAGCCTTTGAGGCCGTGAGCCTCGGCCCGGCTCGTAACGATGCTATTGCTTTGGAGCCACTCTTACGCGATGCCGACCTGGTGAGCTTAGACATCAGCGCTATCAACTACAATGAAGCGCCCGCAAGGGCCGGCCTTCATCCCAGTGGATTTTCACTGCAAGAAGCTTCTCAACTTGCTTACTATGCTGGTAATTCTGATAAATTAAGCAGTTTCGGCCTTTATGGTTTGGACGCTTCCGCAGGAAGCGAACGCGATACTGATCTGACGGCTGCTGCCTATGCCCAGCTCATTTGGTATTTCCTTCAGGGTTTTAGTCGTAGACAGGGGGACTTCCCCGCTTCAAATAAGGGGATGCTTGAATATGTGGTCGACATAGACAAATTTGATAAACTCACCTTTTGGCGCTCTCCACGTAGCAACCGCTGGTGGGTCCAGGTTCCCGCCGAAAGCCGTAAAGGAGAAGACCGCCATCGGCTGGTTCCTTGCCGCTACGAAGACTATCTGGAAGCTAGTGGGAAGCAGACCTTGCCGGATCGGTTGATGTTGGCGTTTCGGCGGTATAGTTAATTCCTATCGAGGCAGAAACTTTGAGCAAGACAGACTACCGCCGCTTTTTAATGCCCAATACTCCGAGTAGACCCCGGGTAAATTCCCGAGCAATTGTCCGCCCAATTTGGCGAGTAGTGGTATTGCTCATGATTTTCTCGAAAGTCGATTTTTCCGCACGACGACGACGGGTAGAGCCTTTAGCTTTTTCCTTCTGCTTAGCCATTTCTGCTTTGTGTTCGGCTTTTGCTGCGGCTTCCATCTTTTTCTCCAGCATCTCGTAGGCACTGTCGCGGTCAATGTCTTTATTGTATTTCTTTACCAGCGGACTACGATCCACAATGTTTTTTATCTCGGCTTTCGTCAGTACATCCATACGACTTTCCGGAGCACGTAGCATAGTGCGTACCAGAGGGGTAGGCCGCCCTTTTCGGTCAAGTGCCGTAACAAAGGCTTCTCCTGTTCCGAGTTCAGTCAAAGTTTGGTCCACATCATAAAAGTCAGTAAGCGGGTAGTTTTCGCTGGCAAGTTTAATTGCTTTTCGGTCCTTAGCGGTGAAAGCCCGTAGGGCGTGCTGTACCTTCAGGCCAAGCTGCCCCAGGATGTCACCGGGAATATCGGCTGGGTTTTGGGTAACGAAGAACAAGCCAACACCTTTGGAACGGATAAGCTTTATGATGGCTTCCAGTTGGTCGAGAAGTGCGTCAGTAGCTTCTTCAAACACAAGGTGAGCTTCATCAATGAAAATAACCAATTTGGGCCGGTCCAGATCACCTTCTTCGGGGAAGGTGGCGTAAACTTCGGCGAGCAGTTGGAGCATGAAGGTGGAGAAAAGCTTCGGTTTGTCCTGAACGTCGGTTAGGCGGATGATTGAAACCATACCACGGCCGAGTTCGTCCATTCGGGTTAGGTCTTCGACCTCAAAGCTGGTCTCCCCGAAAAACTGCTCGGCTCCCTGGGTTTCGAGCTCTACGATACGGCGCATAATGGCGCCGGTACTAGCGGTACTGATGCGGCCGTAATCGGCCTCGATTTCTTTTTTGCCTTCCCCGGTAATCCATTGCAGAATCTTACGGAAGTCTTTCAGGTCCAATAGCGGCAATGCATTTTCTTCCGCATATTTGAAGGCAACCGCCACGATCCCGCTCTGGGTATCATTAAGGTCAAGCATCTTAGAAAAAAGAACTGGCCCAAACTCCACTACGGTAGCCCGCAGCCGGGCACCCGCTTCGTCACTAAGGGTTAATAATTCTACTGGGCTTGCGCTTGCGGTAAAGGGGATGCCTATTGCTTCGTGACGTTCGTCAATCTTAGGGTGCCCACCACTGGCCACGGCAATTCCGGAGAGGTCACCTTTGATGTCCATCAGTAAACTGGGAACACCTTCCCGGCTAAGTTGCTCCGCAATAATCTGAAGGGTCTTAGTCTTGCCTGTACCCGTAGCTCCTGCAATTAGACCGTGACGGTTCAAAGTACCCAAAGGAATGCGAACCAATGAGTTGGTTAGTGTTTCTTCACCGAGCATTGCACCACCAAGTACAAAACTGGGGCCTTTAAAAGTGTAGCCTTCTTCTATGGATTGGCGAAATTGATCTGGGGTTGCCATGGGGTTGTTTTATTTTGGTCCGTAAGGTAAGGTTAGTAGATTAATAGATTGATAGATATGATGGAAGAAGGTAGATTCGCTTCGTGGCTTCTTCGAGATGAAAGGCTACCGCGAGTATCGTTTGCGGCACTAGGCTTGCTCGCCCAGGCGAACGAGCGTAGCGAAGTGAAGGTTATGTGCGGCAGCTCTATCAATCTACCTCCTATCATATCTATCTATCTACCTTCTATCACATCTATCAATCTACATTATTCCAGCTGCGAATACGTTTGTCAAACTTCTTTTTGCTGAACGGCCAGAGATCCGGGTTGCCGGATGCCTCCAACCGCCCCTCTACATCAGCGGGCATAAGTTGTGAGAAAAAATTGATGTTGGTAATTTCTTCTACCCTGTCGACGCTCATAGCGTATTTTGGTAACGGATCAAAACTGATCTCATTAGGGATGACGAAACCTATAGCTTTCTGTTCTGGGTCGTCGAGGTCCAGTAACACTTTGTAGTATGCCGCGGGTATGGCCACCCGATTGGCGCGTCCGATGGTCCCTTTGGGATCTTCGGTCATCACCGGGCCCGTTACTACGTATAGGCGCTTAAAACGGTTGGCCCAGTCACGGGTAAGCTCTTCCAGCTCTCGCCAAACACCCTGGTTGAACTGCCGGGCCTGAGGGCTGATATTGGAAAGGTAGAAGGTCTCACGCGCCTGGGCGTCGTTCCAGGCAAAATCAGCGAAGGGGGCCAGGTGGCCTCGGTCGTATCCTGAACCTCGGTAATCACTGTCCGTAGCAGATTTGGTACTTACGTTTGGATCAGACTTGAAATCCCGTGGCCGTTTGCCCCATTCCTGCTGTAGGTTTTTTCGTTCCAAAATATAGGCTACCCATTCGGCTTGCTCCCAGTCTTCATCGTAGCTAAGAGAAAAACCCTGATGGTCGATCCGCTCACCGCGAGTACCGGTAGGAGTGAAATAGGCTTCCCCTGCATAATCTACCCGGTCGTTAGGGATTGCCGACCCCTCTTCGCCGGAAAAGGCCCCGAAGAAGTAAGCCAGTGCGGCCAGAAGTGCACCAAAAATACCTACTTTAGTAATCATGCCGCCGCTGGCGGTTCCTCGTCCCTGAGATTCGTGGTTTCTGCGAAGTTTTGCCATGGGGGCAAGGTAATGCTTTTTTCAAACGGTCTGTTAAAAATTAGTTCGTAATTTTACTTTTGTGTTGCCAAATAATTGATCCTGGCTTTCTATGCAACTCACCCTCAGCTACCCGGTCGTAATCTTTGCTATAACCATCATTATTGGTGTATTTACTGCTGCTGTGGTTTTTTGGCAGAAAAACAATCAACCAGCAAATCGTTTTTTATCGTTGTTGCTGCTCATTTCTTCGCTCTGGTTACTCGGTTTTTTTTTTAGTACCGGAGGCCTGTATGAACAGGAGCCTAACCTCTACTTCAAACCCATTTTTTACTCTTTTGGGGTAGGACCATTGATTTACTTTTTTGTCCGCCATTTGGTAGACCGTTCTGCGTCCTTCGAGCGTCGCCACCTGCTACATTTTGTACCGGCTGTCTTACAGGGTAGTTTGTACTGGTTCCTAACTTTTCAGGATTATGCTTACAGGCGCTGGTTTTGGTTAGAAGTCCACTATCCGATAACACAGCGCATTGAGTTTATCTTCACTTTCCTTTCCCTTTCCGTTTATCTTGTACTTGCCGCGCGTCTCTTAACTAAGTACCAGAAGTGGCTACTTGAAAACGAATCTGAAGTATCACGCATAAACCTGAATTGGTTGAAAGTCGTCCTCTTCGTCCTTTTCCTTGGCAGCGGTCAGTGGTTACTGGAAATCCTGCTGCGGGAGTTTTTCGATATTTACTATGGCTACAACTTTGCGGCTTTCCTACTAGCAGTACTGATCATCGTACTTGCGATTGGGAGTCTTTTTCAGACGGAGATTGAATCCCTAATAGTTACAGAGCCAGCCAATCCGGCTGCCGCACCGGTGCTGAACCCTGAATTGCTAGAACGGATATCACTTCAGATGACCACCGAGAAGTATTACCTCGATCCACAACTCAACCTCAAGTCTTTTGCGAGTAACCTCAAGCTTCCCCCACGCACAGTATCTGAACACATCAATCACGGGTTGAACTGCTCTTTTATCGACTTTGTAAACCGGCACCGGGTAGAGGAAGTAAAGGAACGACTACTTACGGCAGACATGGAACTGTACTCCATCCTCGGCATCGCACTTGAATCTGGCTTCAACTCCAAGGCTACCTTTCATCGGGTTTTTAAACAGTTTACCGGCAGTTCTCCGGGGGCATTCAAGGGCTAATACGTCTCATTACGCGTTTTAAGACAGGGTAAAACACGATTTGAGACTAGTGGCTTGCTACCGGTAAGTATTCTTGCATCATTGATTCACCATAAAACTAATCTGTGATGCTACGTTTCCTTTTTCTTTTTGCCTTTTGTCTTGTTTTTAACCCGACCATAAGCGCCCAGGCGAGCCAACAGCTAGATCGCCTATTCGATGATTTAGCGTCTGAGGGCGACTTCAACGGCAGCGTTCTTATTGCCAAAGATGGTAAGGTGCTCTACGAGCGCTACCTCGGCTTCGCCGAGGTGGAGACACAACGAAAGATTACGGGTAATACCGTTTTCGAACTCGCCTCAATGGGCAAGCAGTTCACCGCAATGGGCATCATGATCTTGGCCGAACAAGACAAGCTGGCCTATGACGACTTGGTAGCAAAGCACCTGCCCGGCTTTCCGTATCCACAAATAAGCATCCGGCATTTGTTAAATATGGCTTCTGGTATTCCTGATTATCTCCAATTTGCCGATCAACTTCCACAGGGTGATATACCAACCAACTCGGACATACTCAACTTTTACATAGCTAAGCAACCTCCGCTCAATGGTACTCCCTTCACGCAGTTCGCTTATGCGAACGTCAATTATGTCTTTCTCGCCTCCATCATTGAAAAGGTGAGCGGGCAAGATTTTGAAGATTTCCTGAAGGCCCAAATATTTGTACCGGCGGGGATGAAATCTACCCGATCTTACACCAGCCGGTTTACCAAAGGAGAAGTGCTGCCGAACTACGCTTACTCCTACGTACAGGTAGACGGACAACCCGTCAGGGCCGAACAGAACGAAGCCACCAAATACGTCGTAGCGGCTAGCGCCATTAAAGGAGATGGTTCTATCGTTTCTACGCCATATGACCTGGTGAAATGGGCGGAAGCACAGTCAAACTATAAATTCGTATCCCAAGCGACCCTAAAAGAAGCCTATCGGGCACCGGTCTTGCTGAATGGTAAGAAGGGAGAATACGGTTTCGGTATGTACCTCGGTAAAAATAAGATCTGGCACTGGGGCGGATGGCCAGGGGTTCAAACCTCGTTTACGCGTTACCTTAAGGATGATACCGTAGCCATTTACCTCAAGAATGTAGAGAACCATAATTGGAAGTGGGTAAGCAAATTTGAAAAACTAGTAAAAAAGTAAAACCATGAAATACCTTATTATCTTTCTATCCTTGTTGCTTGTCCCGACTTCTTGCCAGGGTCAAAAGACAGTCGAACAACACCTTGGAGGCTGGTCCGGAGAGCTACCGGTCACGGATGCCTTCGTCTTTAATATCCTTCTGAAGAAAATCGGGGAGTCCAATTATAACGTCACTTTCAAAGGGAGGCAAAGAAGCCTAACCCTACCACTGGAAGCCGAAAAAAACGGGACTCTTAAAGCTCGGTACGGTCAACAGTTGAGCTTTCACCTTCACCTTGAGACAGGCAAGCCTACGGCTTTTATTGAGACCGGAAACCACCTCTCGTACATAAACTTTGCGCCAGGGGTAAAGGACGAATGGTCCGCTACGTGGAATTTATTTACCAATACTGAGTTTGATCCTACCTTTTACCTTTCTCTAGATCGCCAGGGAGATACATCTTTTTACGCCTCTACATTTTTCCAGGCCCCAGCTATGCATTACATGCTAGGACAAGATTTTGAAGCGTCTGAGGAGGAATTTTCGTTTCGGGATGCGCGTTCGGGCATCAACTTTACCGGAAGGTTGAAAGCTGATCGGATTGACCTGACAATGGCCTTTTTGTTGGAGCGAATGAATATTGTACTCCGCCGGACCGATTACAGTCAGTGGGCCATTGGTCAACCTGATTCATCAATCACTGTCTCTTATACGCCTTCGTCCGAAGAAGACCGTTTTAGTCGCTTGACGGCCGATATCCTTTCCGATACACTAGAGCGAACCCATGCGGTATTGGTCCGTAGGGGAGGAGAGACGTTGTACGAACAATACTTTGATGGTTTCGATCATACCACCGTACACGATACCCGTTCGGCAACGAAGAGTATCGCTGGAGCCATTACGGGCTTGGCCATCGAAGACGGGATAATTCTAGATGAATACCAACGTATTAGACCGTATTTGGAAGCGGACTACCCCGGCATTGACTGGTCAGCAAATAAGTCTGAAATCACTATTTTTCATTTGTTGACAATGAGTTCAGGGTTGGATGCGATCGACTTTGGACTCAACCGAATGTCTTTTGCCAACGAAGGGAATTACCAAAGCCAAGACGATTGGGCTGGCTACATTCTTTCCGCGCCAATGGTCAATAATCCGGGCGACCACGCCAACTACGGCTCTGGTAATCCCCACCTCCTTGGTCCGATCTTGTCTAAGGCAAGTGGAAAGGAACTCCCTTTTTACTTACATGAGCGATTATTGGGGCCACTTGGGTTTAAAAATTATCGGCTGCAAATTGACGATAAAGGGCAGCCTTATTTTGGCGGTGGCTGGTACCTGACTGCTCGGGATCTCGCCTCCTTTGGGCAGTTATACCTCAATCAAGGTAAATGGAATGATAACCAGCTACTCTCCGAAACATGGTGTCGTAAGTCCATGCAAAAACACTTAATTTTAGAGAACACCATTGACCAAAACCCCTACGGCTATTATTTCTGGCATAAAACCTACCGGGTCGGCAACCGCGAGATCGCTTCGGTAGAAGCCAGAGGAAACGGTGGACAGTACGTTTTCATTGTTCCTGAATACGACCTCGTGGTTGTCATTCTATCGGGTAATTACCAAAACAATAAAGGCTTTCAGCCGGAAAGGATCATGCTGTCTTATATTCTGCCTCAGATTAAATAAGGGTAGTACATCGCACAATTTTAGCTCAACCGCTTCATCCGGAATACCAGCGTATAGCCCCCCCGTTCGTCAATAGAAATCTCGCCCTTTAAGCGTTTGGCGCGCATCCGCATATTGTCCTTTCCCTGGCCGGTCTTTTGGGCGCGGACGCGGGTGCTGAGATTGCTTTCGGAGCCTGTCTTAGCGGTAGGGGTCTTCCCGTTGTCCCGTATGAAGAGTTCAAACGACTGTGCGAACTGTTCTACCTCAATGTCAACTTTGGTCGCATTGCTGTGGCGGGCAATATTGTTAATGGCCTCTTTGAAAATGAAGTACAAATCCTGCCGGATGTTGCCTGCTAGATCTTTGTCTTTGTCGAGCCCTGAGGCTTTGAAATCGTACCGAATATCAAGCGGATGTAGTACTTCATCGGCGTGCTCCTGCATGCGCTGAAGGAGATTGCCAATCGTATCCCTCCGGGAGTCGATGCTCCAGATCACGTCGGACATCTTGGACATGGCACTACGCCCAGCTTCCCCAACGGTGTGCAGGCGGGCCTGGAGTTTCTTGTCTTCAGTTTTGTTCTTCAATAGCTCGGCCTGCAGGGTGATGCCCGCCAGCAAACCGGAGACTTCATCGTGGATGTCCGCGCTGAGCTGTGTCCGCAGTTGCTCGTTTCTGAGACGCTCGCGCAGCTTCGCCTGGAGGATGTAAAAAATGAGCCCGGCAAAGGCCAGAACGCATAAGATTTGAAACCAGCGCCGCTCTACGAGATACTGGCGGACGTTCAGCGAGAGGGTAAGTTCTCGCTTCCCGTAGTTTCCGTTGGCACCAGCTCCCTGAATACGCAGCTGGTAGCGCCCTGAACGCAGGTTGTTGAACCTAATGGTCCGCTCGTTAACCAATGGCACCCAGTCGTCGTTAAAACCCTCCAGCCGATACCTGAATTGACTGCTGCTTGGAAGCTGGCCGGCAGGAAGAGCGAAAGAAATGGCCACGCTTTTCTCTCCCGCAAAAACAGTAACTTGTTTCAGACTGCTAAGATTACTTACCAGTGTTCGTTCACTGTTACGGCCCAAAAGATTGATTTCCGTCAGCATCACGTCGGATCCAGCAGTACTGGAGGAGAGATCGTTCTCTCTAAAGGTGGTTAACCCGTTTACGCCTCCAAAGTAGTAACGTCCGTCTTGCCCGCGGTGGAAGCTGAAAGGGAGGAACTCGTCGTTACTGAGTCCGTCTTCGCGATAGTATCTGCGGAAGGAGCCAGGGTCTCCGCCTTTCGGTACGTAAGTCAGGCCATTCTCTGTGCTCAGCCACAAGCCACCTACGGAGTCAGGTACTATGCCGTAAACTACGTTGCTGGAAAGCCCTTCCCGGCGGCCGTAGGGAACCGCTACGCCCTGAAGAGGCCGGTAGTGAATAAGCCCCGCATCCGTGCCTAGCCACCAATCGGAAGGACCTGCTTCGTAGATGGCGTGAATGGGCTCGAAGTCTTGTCCGGTGTTCCGAAAACCTTCCCCTGCACCTGCGGCCGCGCCCTCATTATCCTGAGCAGAAATATTAAGTACTGAGCCAGAACTGGCAGTCGTGAAACTTGAATATTCCGTCAGACTGAAATCTTTAACGTCAAAGGCCAATAGCCCCCGCTTTTCGGTACCCGCCAGTAGTTTCCCGTTACGGCCCGCGACAAGGCAGTTGATGCGAAAACCCGACAGCACCGGCTCCTGTTCTCCCGGCCGGACTACCGGCTGACTCTTCCCTGTCTGCGGGTCAAAGCGCAGTAAAATACCCACCGCTCGCGGGTCAGTAACGCTTAAATACAAGTGGCCGTCTGGCCCGAAGACCATCGCCTGGGGGGCATAATTTAGCCGGTATACCTTGGTGGTGGCCAGGTCAATGTCGTAGCGAAAAATGAGCCCTCCTTTCTGTAGGTTGAGCGGTTGAGCACAACCCCACAATGCATGGTTGGGGCCATCGTAAATGAGTGTCGTTCCGGCACGGAAGCTGATGGTCTTCGTAGTGTCATTATGGTCTCTTAATAACAGCGGACTTAGCTTCAATTCTCCTGGATCCATATGGTAAACCGCACCGTCTTCCTCGATGGTATAGACGTATCCATTCTTATCTTCGGCCATCCCGCGAAGCCGGTTAGGGAAGATGTCTCCACCTTTGCTTTGTTCCAGAAAAGTAACCACCGAGTTGTCGTAGCGCTCTACCACGCCCAAGCCTTCGCGGAGGCCGAGATAGACCGTTTCCCGGAAATCAACGGCGGCCATCGCGGAAACCAGACGCTCGGTTTGCAAAGGTTTTTCGAAAACGGAGAACTTCCCCTTAGTATCCACCAATGCATATTCATCAGGGAATCCCCGTCCGAGAATATCTTCGGTGGCAGGCATGATTATCTGCCCCAACTGGTCGGTAAACATAGTGGGATAGCGTAGCCCTGAATTATCGGTATTCACCGGCACGGGCTCACGGCCAGGAGACGGATACCAAGTGAATAAGGGTATTCCCCCCCGAAAGCTAACGTAAATATTACCGTCTGGCGCTTCGGCGAAGGTGTAGAATTTTCGTAGCCCGGTCCGGTCACCAAAAGGGTTGCCGTAAGATTTTCCGGTTGGGCTGATATGGCGGAAGCCATGCTCCTCGTCAAACAGTAAAAACTGACCACTACTGTGCGCGAGTAAAGCGACCCTGGGGGCAAGGGTTGTCCAGGCATCCGTTGGGTCATGATAGATCGGGGTAAAGGTCTTGCTCTCTTCCTCTTCGTTGGGCGTGTATTCGTAGAGGAAGGTGCCTTCAGGGCCAATGGACACAACAAATGTTCTGCCCAGGGTATCAGTAGTGATGGCCCGGGGGTAGCCCCGAACTCCGGTACTTGGGGCCAATCGTACTTGTTCTACACTATAATCTTCAGGATTAAGTCGGTCGAAGTAGCCGTAAAAATCCTGGAAAGTAACGACCAACTTGCCCTCGTTGTCCTCATAAACTTCCCCGATTGCGCTGCGGCTGAGCCCCGGAGAGTTCCCTGCGCGCTCTCCGATCCGGCGGAAGCGTAGACCATCAAAGCGGTTAAGCCCATCCATCGTGGAGACATACAGGAAACCGTCATCCCCCAGGTGAAGGTCGTTGATCTCACGCGTACTCAGCCCGTCGTTCACCGTGAAGTATTCAACACGGAGCGGCTGGGCCAACAGCGCCGTAGTGTAAGCCAGTAGGTACAGGCAGCTGAATAGTTGGATGATTCGTTGCGTCACGGGGTAAAGGTAGGGACGATTAAAGCGAAACCCGCAACAACTCGGTAAACCGGGCTTCGGAAATACCCCGTTCCAGTTCTCCCGATCGGGCAAAAGAGATGCGCCCGGTCTCTTCGGAAACGATGAAGCAGGTAACGTCAATTTTTTCGGAAACGCCCACTGCGGCTCGGTGGCGAAGACCTACACTTTTGGGTAGGCCGATGTTTTCTGAAACAGGAAGGATTGCGCTGGCCCGGGAGATACGCCCGTTTTGTACCACTACGGCACCGTCATGTAAAGGACTTTCCCGGTGAAAAATACTGACGAGCAGACCGTAGCTTATATCGGCATTAAGGGGGGTGCCTCCGGTAATTATGGTGTCGGGGTCCGCGTCCTTCGTAATCACCATCAGTGCTCCGGTCTTAGAACCGGCCATTTTTAGGAAAGCTCGGCGAATTTCGTCTATTTCAGGCCCGGTGGCTTCGGTCACTTCCCGACCGAGCAGGCGGTTCCACACTGAGTCTCTTTGCCGTAGCGTAGAGTTGCCAAGCAGGAGGAGAAACCGGCGGACTTCAGGCTGGAAAATAATGATAAGACTGACGAAGCCGATGTTTATAAATTGGTAAAGAATGCTGCTCAACAGGTCCATCCCCAGGGCCTTAAAGGCCTGGTAACTGAGAAACAAGAGCATCATGCCCACGAAAATATTCAGGGCAATGCTACCCCGCAGCAGGCGGTAAAGTTGGTATAGCAGAATTCCAACGATGAAAACATCGAAGAAATCCCAAATTTCTATCTCCAGAAATCCAATGTTGAAGAGGAGCGTCTGCATTAAAGACAAAGGTAACGGTTTGGAGTTAGGAGTCTGGAGTCCCGACTCCAAACTATTACCTTTACGCCATGCAATTAGTTGGAAAAATGAGTGTTCTGCTATTCGTGCTCTTTTGCTGGGCGGGGCCGCAGGTGCAGTGTGAAGGACAGGAGCTTCGGACGAATGCTTCCGGAGAACAGATCATCGTTTACCCTGATGGATCAGCCCGGTACTTCAACGATCTTACCCTAATCGATGCACAACAGAAGGACTCGGCCGGCGCAGCCTACCCCGTTGTTAAGGTCACCATCGAGCCGCTTAGCGGCGGCATTGATCCCACCGTTGCGGACTTGAAGGCCATCGCCGAGCGCAAGCTTCAACTCGCCCGCGAAGCTGAATCTCTGGCCCGCGCCCGTGCCTCTGCTGCGCTCAATAACCGCCTTTCTCTGGAGAAAGAGCTGGAAAATGCCCGCTCTGCTGGCCGTACGGATGAGGTTGTCGCTCTCCAGCGTCGCCTCCAACTTACCCGTCAGGTAGAAGCCGCTGCTCTTCTCGAACGTACCGCTGCCGAACAACGCGCAGCCGGGGCTAATGTCATTGTCACCGAAGGTCGTTATGTAGATGCTTACAACGAAGCACGTCGTAAGGAAAGAGCTGGCCCCGTTGCACCAAAGCCCGGAAACCGGACCGAGAAAGACCTGAAAATGCTTTTCCCCGCTTCCCCTGTATTTAGTGGCTTTGGTGACGCCGTTGGCCGAATTCCCTCCCGAGAGCCAGCGCCTTGTACCAACAGCCTACCTGCCCCTAGGGCCAATGCTCCCCGGCCAGTAAGCTACCCTAGCTTATTTTTTACGCATACGGATGAAAACCTGCGCCCCTTTTTGGACGGCAAGGAATACCTGCGTGCCAACGCATGGACGAGCCGGGATGAGCGCGGAAACCGCTACCTCCATGTTCGCTACACCTTCGCCAACCCTAACGTCATTACGTCTTATGGCTACCTGGCTAAGAACTCAAGCTTGAGCCTGCACTTACTCAACGGACGTCACCTTAGCCTACAAGCCGCCCGCGAAGCGGTGGGTATTATTGACCATGGCCGTCGGGAAGTCAACTATGACGTAACCTATCTGCTGCCCCGTGGAGCCGCGGCAGAGTTACGTAATCAGGCCCTCGATTATGTCCGGGTGTTCTGGTCTTCCGGCTTCGAACAGTATGAAGTCTACCAAGTAGAAGCTTTAAGACGCTTGATGGAGTGCCTTTAGGGAAGTTGGTAGTTTGTAGAGTGTAGTGGGTAGCGCTGCTGCTTGTTGTAGGTTTTGGAGTGTGCTCACCGTAGAGTGTGAATGCTCGCTTCAATTCCTCCAAAACGCGGCGGCAATACCCACTACCCACTATTTACTGAATAGAGTCCTTAGCCATCCCTGTATCCAGTGCATTAAGTCGAGCGAGTACTTCGTCGGTTATGTCATAGCTGTCACGTGCTACCAGCACGCCGCCGCCGCCGCCTTCGTTGAGGATGTAATCGTAACCTTTTTCTTCCTGTAGCTCTTCAAGAATGTTTTTCACGCGCTCGCCAAAGGATTGTTGCAGGCGCATCTGGTCTTCCTGAATGCTGGCCAGGGCCATATCTCTTTGTTGGGCAATCTTCTGTTCCTTGGCACCAAGACGCTGCTGTTCGTTTTGAATCATCTTTGGCGTCATCTCTCCGCGTTGGATCTTGTTCTGGATGCGCTTCATTTCGTTCTGCAGCTTACCCATTTCTTTCTGGATGTTTTCATCTGCAGTTTGCGCGTTGTCTTGCAAACGTTCAAGTTCAATAACCAGTTCGGTGTAGCCGTTTTGGAGACTGTCCAGGCGTACGAATACGATCTTTGGTTCAGCACTGGAGGCTTCGGATGAGGTAGTAGCGGTAGCCGTTTCTCCGCTTTGTGTCTGGCAACCGATGAAGGTAAGAGCGGAAATGAAAATGAAGGCGTATGAAATAAGTCTGGCAGTGCCGGTCATAATTGTAATTTTGCGCAAAGATAGGTTTCAGAATTCAGGTTGCAAGTTGTGGGTTGGTAGAGAACCGACAACCGACAACTGGTAACCGACAGCTGACAACTCACTACGGACAACCCCACATACCATGAAAAAACAACAATGGCTCGTCGTATTAGCCTTCACGATTACCTATTTCGTTTGGGGTTCCACTTATCTGGCTAATAAATGGGCCATTGATACACTACCACCTTTTGGGATGTGCGGGGTTCGCTTCCTCATTGCTGGTGGCTTACTGTACGGGCTTTCATTTTTGCAGGGAGACAAAACTCGGCCTACACGAAAGCAGTGGCTGAATGCCGGGTACATGGGCTGTATGTTTTTAACCGTTGGCGTTGGCGTGGTCGTTTGGGCGCAGCAATGGATGGATACAAGTATGGCGGCCCTGCTGGTGTCTTTTCAGCCACTCATTGTTATGTTCATTATGTGGGGCGTCTTCAAAAACCGACCGCCGGGGAAAGCATTTCTGGGCGCAGCCATCAGCATCATTGGCATGGGGCTGCTTATCGGACAGCCGCAGCTAGTGGCAGGGCCAAATGAAATAAAAGCCCTCTGTGCAGTGCTTTTCGCCGTCTGTGTTTGGGGCTTGGGTATGACGCTGAACCCTCGCCTGGATATGGGCAAGAATAACTTCCGTTCCACCGCAATGCAAATGCTCATCGGTGGAGCTTTGGCCATGGGCGCCAGCCTGTTGTTTAGTGAATGGAACGGCTGGACCGCTGAAAACCTGAGCTTGAAATCTATTTTCTCGCTCAGCTATTTAATCATCTTTGGAGCGATCGTGGCGTTCTCTGCCTTTAATTTTCTCATGAAAACGGTCTCGCCGGAAAAGGCAGCTACCAGCACTTATGTCAACCCAGTCGTTGCAATGCTACTGGGGGCTTTGCTCAACAATGAAGCGGTAACTCTCCAGTCGGTCATTGCTGGAGCGATCCTTATTACTGGAGTATACTTCATCAACTCTTCTCGGAGCAAAGCGGTGAAAGACAGGGCGTAGCCAGCCTGGTCAAGGAGCTCTCCGAGCGCGAGTGGTCCGAGCACTCTCCGAGTGCGAGAAGACACCGTCACAAACAGGCAAACAAAAGCCTTTCAAGATAATAGCTTCACCCACTAGTGATTTATCTCTTCTCAGTTTGGTATGCAACCTTACCAAATGCATTCGCGCCTGGAAAGCGCGTTGCCCACTCGCAGCCGGAGGCTGCTTCGGCCGGGGCTTTCTTTAAACCTCTACTCCCGCTCCTGGCTCAATGCTTACGTTCAATACTTTGATCACAAAGCTACACGTAACCTTACCAGCCATGGTTGGGCGCATCGCTTCTGTAATTGCAGCCATAACGGAATCGTAGTCTCCGGTAAGCTGGGTAGACAAGCCATTGGTGGCTACGGTGATGCCTGGTTGGGCCCTCAACTGATGGATGAAGGAAATTATTACTTCCGTGTAGTCAGGCGTTAATGGGTATAAAGAGAGTTCAGCAGAGATGATCATTGCTTGGTCGTTTTAGTTGCGAAGCTACCCTGAAAATTAATCCTCAGAGCAGGAGTATAGGAAATAGTCCCTTTTATCGCTTGCACGTTTCCCACTTTTCTCCGTAGCTTAGTGGCCCTGTTATAAAACGGATTTTGAATCAAATTGGTCCCTGCCTCACTTGTGAGGTGGGGACTTTCTTAATAAAATGCTGAGCTCAGCTTCTTTTTCTGCGCAATAAAAAGGCCATTACGGCCATCAAAGTTCCCACTATTCCCAGCCCCCACCAAAGCCATGCTCCGGTCTTTCGCTGGAGCGTCAAAATCCTTTCATTCCCGTAATAAGTGAGCCCCGCCCAGAGGTATGGCGACTTGTCGAGGTCACGTAGCGTATCATCATTGAGGTAGTAGAGTTGGGCTTCATGGAGGGCCATTCCCTTGCTTTTGCCAGCGTTGAGCTGTTGGTAAAAGTCGCCAAGTACGCGCCCGCTGCCGCGGGCGTTCACGTTCCAGAGGCTGGCGATGATGCTGCCGGCTCCGGCCTGGATGAAACCGCGCCCCAGACCAAGGACGCCTTCGCCACCAGCTAGTTTGCCGACGTTGGTCTGGCAAGCACTGAGAACGACCAGGTCGGCAGAAAGATTCTCGTGGTAAAGGTCACGCAGATAAAGCGGCTGGTCGTGGAAGGCGATCAGTGGCGATTGGGTCTCGGTGGAGGAGAACGCGTGGGTGCTGAGATGAAGAATCTCTCCGCTAGCGGTTGCCGTGCGGAAGGCAGAAAGGGTGGCTGCGGTATCCTTGAAAAGCTGGGTCTGGAAATCGGCACTTACGGTGCTCAGCTCGTCCTGACTGAAGGGCAGGGTGGGGTAGTCAAGCAGAGCTGATCCGTCGGTGAAAGGGGCGAAGGCCGTGATGCTTACGCCGTCGGAGGTTGGTGTGCGATCCCGGTTAAGAATACTTGCGGAGTGCCCGTAGGAGATGGGGTGCTGCCGGATCATGTAGGGCAGGTCGCCGAGGCGGTTTCCGTTTGTTGCTTCTGTAAGCAAGGCGGGGAAGGGCAGGTAGGTGAGGGGGCCGTCGGGTACGATTACAAGTTGGTGGCGCGGCCGCAGGTGCAAGGGGAGGATGAGGGCATTGTACGCTGCCGAAGCCGCTGCTGCGTAGCCCGCAGGGTTGTTGGGTATCTCTGCGGAGGACTTAAAGTAGGCTAGGAGCGCCGTTGTTGCGGCCCGGATGCTGTCGCTTGGGCCAAGGTCAAAAGTGGCGATGCCTTCGACGTCGAGGGTCAACGCGTAGGTCCGCTCCGGACCGAAGAAGTAGTGGACCAGGGTTTGACCGTTCGGAGCCAGTTTGTCGCGGTAAAAGACGGCCGGATCGGGTACGTTGATGGTTTCCGTCAGGGCGCGGTAGCGCGGGAAGTCTTGCCGAAGCCCATTCCTAAAGCTTTCAAGCGCAGACTGGGCGTCTACTATGGCCTGGAGACCAAGTGATTGGTCTTTGGCGTTGGAAAGATCAGTTTTAGCGTTCGTTAGTGCGGTGGCAAGTTCGGCTTCGCGGGCCTGCAAACTGTCTGGGAGCTGGCGGAGCGCATCGTTATCCGCCAGGGCCTCGAAGAGGAGTATGGCTTTGGATTTTTCGAAGAAGTAGAAGGCGTCTTCGGCCCTTCCCGCGCGGTGGCAAGCCCGGATGGCGGCCTCGTAAAAGGGCAGTGCTTTTTGCCGCCAGAAGAGCTTGGTCGCTTCGCCATCGTGGTTGTTGCGAAGCCCGTCGAGCAAGGCATCGCCCGTGCGGTAAAGACCTAGTTGGCCTTCATAGAACCTGGCTTCTTTAACCGCCATTGCTCCTAGCGTCCGCGCCTGATCGTTGATATATAGAAACAGATCCGCTCCGTTACTAGTGTATTTCAGTTGCGCCAGCGGCGGCGCTTCCGTGATGTCTTCCGGCGCGTACTCTGGCAACAGCAATGCCTGGGCTGCTTGAAAGGCCCTGGCTGCCTGGCGTGGTTTTCCTTCAGCTTCCAGCAATGAGCCCATATGATCTTCATACTGGGCCATCAGCGGAAGATCGCCACTAGCTAAAGCAGCTTTTTGCGCGGCATTGAGGGTTTGTCTGGCTTCCTTAAGGCGGCCCATCCTGATGAGCATATCGGCAAGGTTGTTTTGATTGAGGGCCAGGTTGTAATCTTCATCTTCGTAATTGGAGTACCCCGCAATGACAATCTTATATTCGGTTTCCGCTGCTGTATAGTTGCCTTGTTTAATCATTGCTCCCGCCAGGTTGGTGCGGGGGGCGAGACTTTCGTAGGTATAGTCTTGCCCTTGCTTGATCAGGCCGTCATAAATTTCTATCGCCTTCCTTGCCAGGCTTACTGCTTCATTCAACGAGTCTTGCTCCATCAGGATACCGCTCCATTCACTCAGGCTCGCCGGGTACTGGTCGTCAAGGTTGATCATCTCGGCTTCCGTTGCTGAATTGATGATGGCAGTGACTAGCCTGAGCTGATCTTTGGCTTTTTCGTAGTCGCCCAGGCCAGCGAATACCCGCGCCAGTTCAAGGTGACTGGTCGGTAGCCGGTATGCTTCGTCCGGGGGCAATTGGATGTTACTATAGACTGCCAAAGCCCGCTCCAGGTAGGGGCGGGCTTTGGCGTAGTGCGACCGGAAACGCAGAAAGTAGCCAGCGTTGTAGTTAGACTTTCCGAGGTCGAGGTTCGGGCTATCGGCAAATAGCTTTTCCCGCTCTCTGGCGGCCAACTGGCTAAAATAAAAGGTGCTGTCCCATATCTCGTAGGAATAGTAAATGCCCAGACTATGATACCCTGCTGCCCGTTCAATCCGCTCCTGCCGGTCTTGAGCGATGAGCGAACAGGAGAACAGCCCCCAGCAAAAGATTAAAAGCGCAGTAGTTTTTCCGTCCATGAATACCCGTTTCCGCTAAGCTGCAGGAAGTACATTCCTGCTTTCAAGTCAGGCAAGGTAATACTTTGCGTCGTTCCGGGAGACCAAGTTGTGCGGGTTTTGTGATAAACGGTTCTTCCGGTGGCATCCAGTAAACGAACATCCAGTGCACCCTGGAATTGGCGCGAGCGCAGGTGCAGGGTGTTGTTGAAGGGGTTCGGAAAGACCTCGAAAAAGTCTTCGCTTTGGTCATTTTCGGTAGCGGAGTCAGGCCGGCATTCACAACTCTCAGAATACCCAAGCGACTGCCCTAAACGGGAGGTGTTGAACAGTTCTGGTACAATAACGGTAGCTCCAATCACACTGTCTTTTACTTGCTGGAAACTGAACTGATCCGGACTCAGGCCATCCCGCAGGCAAGCATAAACAATGGCCGCCTCCGCACTGACCATCGGAGTGGCCATGGAGGTGCCGTCCTTGCGGGTATCTGGCTGACCAGAAGGAGCAGCGCTAAGTATACCAACCCCAGGAGCCGAAACATCCACAAAGTTGGGGGAGAAGTTGGTGAAATCAGCTGGAAGAATGGACTCGAATCCGTCGGCATTGATTTCCACGCCGTAGGCGGCAACGGTAATTACGTTATCGGCAGCGTAGCAGGCGGGGTACTGGTTCAGCGTATCCAGATCGATGCCGTCGTTGCCAGCGGCGCTCACAATCAGGATGTTCCGGGTTGCTGCGGTATCGATGGCGTTGCTAAGGATGATGCTGGAGTCGCCGAAGAAGCCCCAACTGTCATTGATGATGTCGATATCATCGAATGTTGCCTGAAAGGTAGCACAGGCGACATCGAACAGCGTAGAAACTCCGTTGTGGTCGTGGGTTTTGTAGGCGACAAACTCGTAGGTACAGTCAGCGGTTCCGTAGAAAGATAGACTGTCTGCCAGGATGCCCGCAACGTGGGTGCCGTGGCCATTATTATCGAGTGGATTGTTGTTGCCGTCCACAAAATTCCAGCCAATGCCGTCGTTGGTGAGGCAGTTCGCTTCGTCGATGCCCGAGCCGGGGCGGCTGGCTTCAGAGAGGTGAACGAAAGGCTTGATGCGCGGGTGCATATAATCGATGCCCGTATCCAGGATGGCAATACGGATGGAACTCCACTCTTCTGGATCGAAATCAAAGCTGGGGCCAGCAAAGTTATCAATGTTTGGCGCTACGCTTGGTGTTGCCGGGATGGTGTCCGTAAGGTTGTACTTATTGAGGTCTACGCCGTCTACCTTAGACTTGGCCTTGGCCTTTTTGATGTTGCTCAGGATGCCGGTCGTCCCGGTAGCGGGTACTTGCTCACCGCCCTGAGACTGAAACAGCGAACCGTCTATTTCCCATAGTTCGATGAAGTCGCAGGCACAGGAATCAATCTTTGCCGCGCCGAGTTCTTGCTGAAGAGAATCCCGGAAACCTTGCGTTGCGTCAGGATTGAACTGGATGACCAACTGGTTGGGCACATAAGCCCAGTTGGAGCTGTCGACTTCGTAGGGGTATTCTTGATCATCGAAGTACCGGCCAATTCTTGCGGGGGTGACTTTAGGGCCGGGTACACCATCAAAAATGCCAATGTCATCGATTAGCCAAAAGTAGCTTGCTCCGGTGAAGGCGAACTCTATGGTCATGTTTTGGGAGCCTGAGATTCCCTCAAGCAGGTTGACGCGTACATATTCGTCGTTGCCGGTTTCAGCACCCGGAACCAGGTTTGTATTTAGGGGGATGGTGCGTTGGATAAACCCGTCTTGTCTGACAACAATACTGGCCTGTCCGCCATCATTCTGGCGGTAATACTGGTGGAAGCCGAGCCAGGCTTCGGCCTGACCAGATAAGTTCAGTGGCGGAGACATAAATCTCGTTTGCCCCATTTCAGTTTCGGTGAGTAGAATTGCGGTTCCGCCGGATGCTGAAGCAATGGGTTCGCGCGTACCGTAGAACTCCGCACTGGTGCCCCGTCCATCATCCACGACCTGTACGGTGGTTTCTGGGGAGACAATGATCCAGCCGTCAACAGCATTAAATACCGGAACGGCGTCGGTAAATTCGTAGGGCCCGTACAGTGTGTTTTGGGCGGTTAAAACAGTTGATGCGAAGAGTAAGAGGAAATAAAGAACGTTTTTCATCAGGTGTGTTTTTTAAGGTCGAGTAGGAAAGGTCTAACTCGTTACTCCAACAATTGCAACATCTTCTCCACCCTTACCCCGAAGTCCGGATTTTTTTTGTCGATGGAGAGCAAAGTAGCCTTAGCGCGTGGGTCTTTGGCCTTAAAATACGCCAGGGCGAGGTAAAATTGTCCATCATCATTGAGGGCGGAACTGCCGCTGGCGATGTCAGCGAAGATGGTCTGGGCTTCGTCATCACGGCCGGTTTCCAGGGCGGAGATACCGAGGGCGAGGCGGGCTTCGTTGTCGTCCGGGCGTTGGGCGAGATAGGTTGTGAGTTGGTCGTATGCCTCCGAGTAGTGGCCGGCGTTGAAGGCGGCTTCCGCAGGAGCCGCAGCGGCTACGGCATCGGAGGACTTTTCGGTAAGGTAGACCGGATCGTACTGGGCGAACTGCTCGTAGCCATCGCCGGAGGCGAAGGGGTTCCAGATAAGGAGGGCCAGGGCTACGGCTGCGGCAATGCCTACGCCCGGAGCCCAACGCTTCCAGCCGAGGCGACGGACGGTCGCGCCCTGCTTTTCGGAAACCTCCCCTTGCACCTGCGGGCTCGCCGAATCCTTTTGTTCCTTGAAATGCTGACTCCCCAGTTCCTTCATTCGACTTTGCAGGTCGGGCAAGGTAGCTTCCGTACGCAGGAAAGTCATTTCCTGGCGGCGGTGTTCAAGCTCCGTGGCCAGTTCCGGCTCGGCGGCTATGCGGGCCTCGAAGGCCGTTTTGTTTTTATTGTCCAGATCTTCGGCCAGGTAGCGGCTGATCAGGACATCATCTTCCTCTTTCATTTTTAATTGATTACACCATTCACAAAAAATTATTTGCCCTCGTAGAGGCTCCGCCACCGACTTCCGCAGGCGTGTCGCCGGCGATAAACGGTATTGGCTTCGGCCATTCCGAGTTTACTGGCAATCTCCGCTGCTGGTAATCCCTTACCCAACAAACGAAGCAGCCGCTGACACAATTCGCTTAATTCCGCGAAGGCGGTCTTCATTTTGCGCTGGCGGATGGACTCTTCTTCCACCGCCTCCAACGCATCATGAACGCTGCCTTCACTCTCTAATGACGCGGGCTGGGCTAATCTTACTTCCGCCTCCCGCTTTTTTTTGCGAAGGGCGTACAGCCACTTGTTTTGACAGATGCGAAACAGCAGCGCACCCATAGGACAAGTGAGGACGAAGTTCGGATCGTTGGCCTTCTGGTGGAGCGCGATGATGCCTTCCTGGAACACATCTTGCGCATCGGAAAGGCTGCCGCTGTTCTTGGTGATCCAGCTGCTGATGGTTCCGGCATTGTCGGCGTACACGCGGTCCAGGACGGAAAAATCGCCCTTGCGCAGGGCCAGGATTAGTTGGTGATCTTTGTGTGCTTGCATTTCACACAAGTATAAGGATGTTAGGGGATATGTAGGGTGTGGAGGCGCGGGCGCGGGTGCAGGGTTGGGTAGGGCTTGAGTTTGATACGCTATTGGGCGTAT
>CAYPIM010000040.1:0-4736 GCA_964410795.1 uncultured Lewinella sp.
CCCAGTTGTCGCCGCCGTCGTGGGTGATCCAGATGCCGGAGCCGGGGCCGCCGGAATTGAAGTAATCGGGGTCGCGGTCGAACGTCCAGGTAGCGGCGATGATCTTGTTTGGGTTGTTGGGGTCGATGATCATGTCAGCGATGCCGGTACCGTCGTTGACGTAGAGAATCTTCTTCCAGGTCTTACCGCCGTCCGTGGTGCGGAACACGCCGCGCTCCTCGTTCGGGTACCACATATTGCCCATCGCTCCGGCGTAGACGATGTCCGGATTTGTGGGGTGAACGATCACGCGGTGGATGTGACGAGTGGCTTCCAGGCCCATGTGTTTCCACGTTTTACCGCCGTCGAGGCTTTTATAGATACCGCCGCCGTAGTTGGCCGAGTTGCGCGGGTTGCCCTCGCCGGTACCGACCCAGACCACGTTCGGGTTGGCGTCGGAAACGGCTACGGAGCCGATGCCGAGGTACTTCTGGTCGTCAAAAATGGGCTCGAAGCTGATGCCTCCGTTGCGGCTCATCCATACACCGCCGGAGGCGGTGCCTACGTAGATGTGGTCGCGGTCGGTAGGGTTCACGTCAATGGCCGTTACCCGTCCGGACATGCCCGCGGGGCCAATGTTGCGGGGGGAAAGGGCGCCCCAGTGGTCCAGGTTGATCTGGGCTAGTAAGGGCGTAAAGGACAAAAGGAGTAGAGGAAGGAGTAGGGCAAATCCTTTACTTTTTTCCCCCTTTCCTCCTTTCTTCCTTCCTCCTTTATTTAGGGCGGGGCCGCAGGTGCAAAGAAGGTTTAAAGGAGCAAGGATAGATCGGTAAGGTAGTCTCATGAATGCTTGATTAGTGCTTTAGGCCGGGAAGATACGACAGATGTAGGAGTCCGGCGGAAGGTGGAGTAGAGAAGGTGAAGATGGGGCAAATGGTTGCACAGGTGCCGGGTTGAGCGCTTGCAGCGCGATTGTTGTACCGGTCGTATGAAATCTTAGAATTGTAAATATTTCCTTGGCATGAAAATGAGGTAGACACGTTTAGGTAAATAGTCTCCTACACATGGTAATCGCGCTGCCAGCGCTCAGCCCGGTTCTGTTTGGCATAGAACCTAGCGGTAGCAAAGCCATCGGGCTTGACGACCTACTGAAAATCCTTCCTTGCACCTGCGTCCGCGCCCAGATATGCCACTACGATGACGATACGCCTGGCTTGGCCTTCCTACCTTTGCCCACGGCCAAACCGCACGAGCGCAGCGAGCATCCCTGTGCGGAAGCCTTATCATTTTACCCTCCATCACATCTATCAATCTAGCATGCTAAGCCGCCCCCGCCGCAACCGTCAATCGGCCGCCATCCGCGCCCAGGTCCGTGAAACAGAACTCACCCCCGGTCATCTGGTTCAGCCGATTTTCCTGATGCCCGACCCGAACGCACGCTTACCGATCACGAGTTTGCCGGGCACCTTCCGCCTTGGCATCGAGGAAGTTGTCCGGGAAGTAGGGGAGTGCCGTAAACTTGGTATCTATAGCTTCATCATGTTCCCCGCTGTACCGGAGGAGCATAAGGACAAAACCGGTACGTACGCTACGAGCGAAGACAATTTCTACCTGCACGCCGCTACCCGCCTGAAAACCGAATACCCCGATATCTGCCTGATTTCTGACGTCGCCCTTGACCCCTACAGCACCGACGGCCACGACGGCCTCGTCGTCAACGGCAAGATCGATAACGACCAGACGCTTCCGCTCGTTGACGCCATGGCCGTGGCCCAGGCCCGGGCGGGCTTCGATGTCATCGGCCCCAGCGAAATGATGGACGGTCGCATCGAATCCATCCGCCGCGCGCTGGATAAGGAAGGCTTTACGGATACCTCCATCATGAGCTACTGCGCCAAGTACGCCAGCGCATTTTACGGGCCCTTCCGTGACGCGTTAGACTCCGCCCCCCGCCAGCTCGAAGACGTGCCAACCGACAAGAAGACTTACCAGATGGACCCGGCCAACCGCCGCGAAGCCCTCCGCGAAGCCGCCCTGGACGCCGCCGAAGGCGCCGACTACCTCATGGTCAAGCCCGCCATTAACTACCTAGATGTGATCCGCGAACTCACCGATGCGCACCATCTGCCCATTGCCGCTTACCACGTCTCCGGTGAGTGCGCCATGCTACTGGCCGCCGCTGAGCGCGGCTGGCTCGATTATCGGTCGGCAGCCAGCGAAGCACTGCTCTCCATCCGCCGTGCCGGAGCCAGCGTAATCATCAGTTATTTTGCTAAGGACTTTGCTACGTGGTACGGGGAGAAGTTAAACAGCTAAATCCTAACCTCTGGATGCGATTTTGTTTGCTTTGTTGATGCCTGCCTTCAACATGCTCTCTAATTTGGCCTGAAAACTATTCTTTCGAACTCCAACTTCAGAGGGAGGAACATAGCCGTTCTTACTATTCCACGTCGTTGGTCTCATCGTTCCTTGAGAATGGGTTTTAAAGAAAACAGTTGCGCCTGTACTTGCTTCCGTGACTATAACTTGAATCCTGATGCCACCATATATTCCTTTACTCTTCAAGGGCGAGTTTTGGACACCGATCACTTTGATCGATAAAAATAACTGGGCTTTGAAGTGTTGCTCAAAAGGTTTGCTCGCTTCCAGAATATTCTTTTCGTTCTTTTCTTTTAGCGCCTTGTTTGAGTGTCCTTTTTTGGCTATCGAAACGGTTAAGGGACCATCGTCTTTCTTACGCTGGTTACGGTAAAAGGCCTGGTCTATAGAACCCATGAACTTAGAATATTCAAAACCAAGACTGTCCGGTAATTCATCACTACTGCTTACGAACAACGCACTTTTAGCGTAGGCGATTTTTAATTCTTGTAGCACTTCATCGGTATACTTCTGGAAATCAGTTGTAAGTAATCTTGCTTTCTGGGAGAGATGCTCTCGTCTGGCCCTTGTCTTTGCTGCGGAGGTGAATAATCCGGTTTTTACTCCGGGGGATATTGTGACTTTCACGGGCAGAACAACCAGATTCTTTTGTGCCGAAAGGAAGCCGCAATTAAGTAATAAAGCGAGTATTAAAAACTTTTGCATAATGTAGGGTTTTTTCTTCGTCCGTAAAACAACCTAATGTGTTTGACAATCCAAAGATCGTAATCTCCGGCCGCACATTGAAGCGTACTGGCCACGAGCTCCCAAGCGCTCGATTGATGTAGAGTTGGCGCCCATCGCCAAGATCGAATGCTCCGGCGGTGTATTTTTTGTTTTTTACGGGCAGTAAGGGTGGTGCTAAGAACGGAGGCTTGCACTGCCCGCCGTGGGTATGCCCGGCCAAAATCCAGCCCTGGTAGCCCTGCCAAACATCCAGGTCGCAGACGTCCGGGTTGTGGCAGAGTACGAGGTTCGCGGCGTCTGCTTCGTAGTGCTGCATGGCTGATGCCGGATCAAAGTTGGTGCCCCACAGGTCGTCAAAACCGATAATATTGAGGCCGGCCACTTCTACTTTCTCGTTGCGGAGTGGGGTAATACCTGCCGCTTTCAGTAGGTTGATAATGCCGTCCACTACTCCAGCTTCTTGCCAGTTTTTGCCGTAGTCGTGGTTGCCAAGAATGGCGTAGGTGCCGAGTTTGCCCAGCGGGGCTTTGCTCAGTACTTTTTGCAGTTGCCCGTACTGCTCAGGTCCCTCCCAGCTGACGTAGTCTCCGGTATAGACGACGATGTCGGGCTTCAGGGCCGCTGCCTTCGTTAGTGCTTTTTCAAGGAATTGGTTGTTGAATCGGTTACCGACATGAATGTCACTGATCTGCATCAGGGTCTTCCCCTCAAGACCGTTAGGCAAGTTCCGGATGGGCAATCGTTGATGTACGAATTCTAACCAGTAGGGTTCTACCTTCCAGGTGTATAAACCGGTAATGGCGGCTAAGCCTAAAACACGGGCGGATGCTTTGATTAATGTGCGTCGTTTAATCATATAGTTCTTTGTTTTACAAAGTGCTATAATTAAACCTAAGCTTCTGATTTTTATTGTTGAGGTTGACGAGGTTCGTTGAGCTAAAACAAAAAGCCGGGCTTCAGTCTCATAACTCTGAGTCTGAAGCCCGGCTTTCTCGGAACATTTATTTTCAGCGTAAACGCTGAAGAACAGATTAGTTTCCGCCTCCAAGGATGAGTGGCAGTCCTCCGTTGTCGCTGCCGCCAACAACGATCACTTTACTGTTGGGGGACTTGGAGAGTTCCAGCGTAGCCTCGATTCCTTTGTCCTGAAGGATCTTATCGGAAAGGCTGGCGGAGAGGATGCGGTTGGCATCAGCTTTGGCCTGGGCCTCGATCAGGCGGCGCTCCGCCTCTTGCTTTTCGCGGGTGAGGATGTACTCATACTTTAAGGAACCCTGCTCGGCTTCCAGCTTTTCCTCGATGGCCGTCCGGACTTTTTCCGGCAGCTCGATGTCGCGGATCAGGATGGCGCGCAGGTCGATGTAGTTCTTAGCCAGTACACTGGTCAGCTCTTCGGTGATAAGCGTTTGTACCTCGTCGCGCTTCGTAGAGTACAGCTCCTCCGGGGTGAATTTACCGATCACCTGACGCACTGCGGAGCGGACTTCCGGGCGAACCAGTCTTTCCATATACTGGCGGCCAAAGGTCTCGTGAATGTTGCCGATTTGCTCGTAGTTCGGGCGGATACGGGCCGTTACGTCCACTTTGATGTTCAGGCCGTTGCTGGAAAGGACTTCCATCTCTTCCTCCAACTGTGCTTCGCGGACTTCGTA
>CAYPIM010000040.1:4836-35863 GCA_964410795.1 uncultured Lewinella sp.
CGTTGCTGGAAAGGACTTCCATCTCTTCCTCCAACTGTGCTTCGCGGACTTCGTAGACGTACATCGTGTTCCAGGGCGCTACGACGTGGAAGCCGGGCTGGTAGATATTCTCCTTGTCCAGCCCGTCACCGAAGGTGCGGAAGAGTACACCGCGCTCGCCAGAATCGATTGTCAGGAAAGTGGCGTTACTGAACATTATGATGGCGATGAGGAGGAAGAAACCCACGATGCCGAGGGTCATGTATTTTTTTTGATTCATTGCTTTAAGCTTTGTCGTAAGGTAACGCTTTAGGAGCAAAGTGGTTTCTATCTGGCGCGAGCTACCTCCGGCAGGGAGGTGGAGACGACTTCCCTTGGGGAAGGAGAAGTTCATCGCTGGAGGCGACTCACGCCGGTCTCCTTGCTGGAAGTAAGTCGCTCGAGGTCTAAGAAATCCGCCCCCAGCCTTTCACCCCGAGCATGTGCTTCTCCATGTGCGCCTTTAGATTGGCGAATTCGGGGCCTTCCAGTTTTGGATCTTTTTCCAGAATGTCTTTAGCGCGGTCGCGGGCAACGGAGAGAATGCGCCCGTCGTTGGCCAGGTCTGCGATGCGCATCTGGAGGATGCCGGACTGCTGGGTTCCGTCTAGCATGCCAGGACCACGGAGACGGAGGTCGGCCTCGGCGATCTTGAAGCCGTCGGTTGTTTCTACCATGGTGCGGATACGCTCTTTGCTCTCCCGGCTCAACTTTACGCTGGAGAGGAGAATACAGTAAGATTCTTCGGCGCCCCGGCCAACCCGGCCGCGCAACTGATGTAATTGGCTAAGGCCGAAGCGCTCGGTGTGGACAATGACCATTATGGTTGCGTTGGGAACGTTCACGCCTACCTCGATCACGGTGGTGGCCATCATGATGTTGGTCTCACCGCGCTTGAAGCGCTGCATTTCGGCATCCTTGACGTCTGGCTTCATCTTGCCGTGAACGATGCTGATCTGGTATTCCGGCGGAGGGAATTTGAAGCGCATCTCATCGTAAGCTTCCTCCAGGGCAAGGAGGTCGAGCTTTTCGTTTTCTTCGATGAGGGGGTAGACGATGTAGGCTTGTCGACCCTTAGCGATTTCCTCCCGGATGCGGCCGAATACCCGCTGGCGACGATGCTCGGTGAAGTGAACGGTCTGGATGGGCGTCCGTCCCGGCGGTAGCTCGTCAATCACGGAAACGTCCAGGTCTCCGTAGGCCGTCATGGCCAGGGTACGGGGGATGGGGGTAGCCGTCATGAGCAATACGTGAGGAGGGTAGGGCTTGTTCTTGATCCAGAGCTTGGCCCGTTGCTTCACGCCGAAGCGGTGCTGCTCATCAATGATGGCCAGGCCGAGATTTTTGAATTCAACCCAGGGCTCAATGAGGGCGTGGGTGCCGAGGAGGATGTCTATCTCACCGTTTATTAGTTCTTCGAGAATTTTCTTGCGGGCTTTGCCCTTGATGCTGCCGGAGAGGAAGGCTACCTTGATGTCAAGACCATCGACGTATTCGGATATGCCTTCATAATGCTGGTAGGCGAGAATTTCCGTTGGGGCCATCATGCAGGCCTGGAAGCCATTGTCGAGCGCCATGAGCATGGACATTAGCCCTACCATTGTTTTACCCGAGCCTACGTCGCCCTGAAGCAGGCGGTTCATCTGCACGCCACGGCCGAGATCTGCACGGATCTCCTTGAGAACTCGTTTTTGAGCGCCGGTGAGCTCGAAGGGGAGCTTGGTGCTGAAAAATTTATTAAAGACGGTACCGATGCTCCCGAATTTATAGCCAGCTACTTGCCCCTCTCGTTTTACCTTGAGTTGAAGAAGGCGCATCTGAAGGAGGAACAGCTCCTCGAATTTCATTCGCCTACGGGCACCATCTAGCTGGGCCTGGTTGGGTGGCAAGTGGATGGAGTAGAGGGCTTTAGCACGGGGCATCAACCGCAGTTCCTGCACCAGATAATCCGGGATGATCTCCGGGAGGTCTTCAGGCTTTAGCTGATCAAAGAGTGCTCGGATGAGCTTGCGCCGGCCCCGATGATCGAGGCCCCGACGGTTGAGTTTTTCGGTACTGGAGTAAACGGGCTCGAAGACAGAAGCATCCGTTGGTGCCCGCTTGGCCAGCTCCATCTCCGGATGCGTGATGCTCAGCTTGCCATTAAATTCCAGGACGGGGCCGTAGCAAATGTATTCTTCCCCAACAACGAACATATTCTGGAGCACATTGATGCCCCGAAACCAGACGAGCTCCAGTGCCGCGCCGGATTCATCCCGAAGCCGACCAACCAGCCGCATTGCCCGCCCTTCTCCTTTTACGCTCAGTGTTTTGAGGTGGCCTTTTACCTGCACCGCTCCTTCGTTCGGGATGATATCGATGATGCGGTGAAACTTCGTACGGTCTACATACCGGAAGGGATAGGCGTGAAGAAGGTCGTTGAGGGTGCGGATCAGCAATTCTTCTGCCAACAGGTTTGCCTTGGCCGGGCCGATGCCCTTCAGGTGGGCTACGGAGCGGTCTAAAATAGCGGGCTTGTTGGTTGGTTTGGGCACTTTTTTAGTTTCAAACAAATTTGGGTGAATGTACGAAATTGTTTCGGTTACCTTGGAGGGAACTGCCTCCGGCAGCGATACCGGACCGATTTGCCTCCGGCAAAGAAGTACTCGCTACCGGAGGTAGCTCACTCCAGTATTAGGTTTAACTTGTAGCCATGAAAACGCTGATAACGACACTCTTCTGCATTGGGCATTTCGCAATCGCTTACGCGCAAGTGATAGAAAACCCTTTAGCGCAAATCATCACTGAAAACAAGGTTGCCTTCGGGGCTTGGGCAAGTGACCCGGATAAATACGAAATACAGGTGCTTTACACGGAAGTTGATCGGCAAACGGACGGTACGGTAAAACTGAAAACCCACCGTTGGGGCTCGGATTCTACCCAGTATTTCTACCCGGCGAGTACGGTCAAAATGCCCGCAGCTATCCTGGCTTTGCAGTGGATCAACGAACATGGCATTACAGGATTGAGCCCCCAAACCCTGCTCTTCCACGGAACCGGCACGGCACCTGCGGCCGCGCCCCAAACTTCTGTAAGTACGGACTCAACCAGTGCTTCAGGCTACCCCTCCGTAGGGCATTACATTCGCAAAATATTTCTGGTCTCCGACAACGATGCCTACAACCGGTTGTTTGAATTGCTTGGCCCAACGTACATGAACTACGCCCTACAACGCACCGGAATTTTGGGTGGCCGGCTGCAACACCGCGTTGGCGTTGGTGGTTTCAATCCCGAAACCCACGCATGGCTGAACCCCGTTCGTTTCGTAGATGGCATGAAGAACCCCTACCAAATCGGGGAGCGGCACGACGATTACTACGATCAGCTGCCGTACATAAAGGGGCAATACCGAGGAAAGGGACACACCACCAACGATGGTGAACTGGTGAATAGCCCCTTCGACTTCAGCCACAAAAATTATCTCTCCGTCCGAAATTTGCACGACATATTGCTGCGGATAGTCTTGCCCGAGGCCGTACCCGAAAAGCAGCGCTTCAAACTGAAGGACCACGACTACGAACTGCTGCGTAGCGCGATGGGCCAACGCCCACGTGAAAGTGATTCCCCCCGCTATGACAAGCCAGACAACTACGTTAAATTCTGGATGTATGGCGACCAACCAGAGGAAACGAAAATACCCGATGGCGTGCGGATCTATAATAAAGTAGGTTGGGCTTACGGCTACCTGACCGATGCTGCTTACATCACCGATGCTGAGTCTGGCAGGGAGTTTATACTGGTGGGCACCATTCACGTAAATGAAAACAGAATATTCAACGATGGGGTGTATGAGTACGACAACATTGGATTGCCGTTTTTTGGTGAACTGGGACGAGCGGTGCTGGCTTACGAAAGGAGTAGGTAGTTGGTAGAATGTATTTGGTTGTGCTGCCGCAAGTACCGTTCGTGGTGCTTCGCTTACTCACCCAGGCGAATAAGCGAAGCGCAGTGAGTGGTAACAGCGGCAGCACTACTCACTACCTTCTACATACTACTAACTTATAATTAGGTTAAGAAAAGTGACCAGATACCCTTAATTTGGTCCAAAGAACGTTACAGCGTGTACGGCGGACATTCAAACAAAGCAATAGTATTCCGCTTTTTACCGCAAAGATTCAAAACCAACTAGTATGAAATACTTACACGGCCGCTTTTCGGCTTTGCTCGTCCTCATGATTTCCTTGTTCTTCGCACAGAGCTGTCAAGTAAACCCCGTAACGGGCAAAAAACAACTTGCCTTCATGTCTGAGGAAAAAGAAATTGCCCTGGGCAAATCTTACGATCCACAGGTAGTGTCGGAAATGGGCAAGTATGAGAATCCACAAATGGCTCAGTTCCTTAGCGAAAAAGGCAATGCAATGGCAGCAATTTCTGAACGGCCGAACCTCCCCTGGAAATTTACGCTTATTGATTCACCCGTGGTGAACGCCTTTGCTGTTCCTGGTGGCTTCGTTTATTTCACCCGTGGTATTATGGCACATTTTAACAACGAGGCGCAATTTGCAGGCGTACTTGGTCACGAGATTGGCCACGTTACTGCTCGCCATACCGTAGCTGCGCAGGCACGGCAAACCGTTGGCCAGATCGGTGCCATTGGCGCTATGATCCTGAGCCCGGAAGTTGCAAGCCAGGGCGAGACATTGATGCAGAGTATGCAGATGCTTTTCCTTAAGTATGGCCGAGACGCGGAGAGCCAGTCGGACCAGCTGGGCGTAAAGTACAGCACCAAAATTGGATACGATGCCAAGGAGATGGCCGGTTTTTTTGGAACGCTTGACCGCCTGACGGGCGGCTCCGAAAATCGGGTGCCAGAGTTTCAGAGCACTCACCCGGATCCTGCTAACCGTAAAGTTCGCGTAGGGCAGCTTGCTCAGCAGTACCAGCAAGCGGAAGCTGCTCAGGGTGCTAGCCCAAAGTATACGATCAACCGTGATGGCTACTTGCGCCTCATTGATGGTATGATCTACGGCGAAGACCCCGCTCAGGGTTTTGTTGAGGGTGGTTCTTTTTACCACCCTGGTCTTGCCTTCCAGTTTAAAGTGCCCGGTCAGTGGAAGCTGATTAATTCTCCCAGCCAGGTGCAGATCGTAAGCCCGGACAAAAAGTCGTTCATGATCATGAAACTGGCTCCCGGTGCTGACCAGAATGCAGCTGCTCAGTCATTCGTAGAAGAAACGAAGATAGTGGTGGCCAATTCTAACCAGAGACCCATCAACGGTAACCCCGCCACCACCATCCTTGGAGACATTACCCAGCAGGCACAGCAGCAAGGGCAACAGGCACAGAGCATTCGGGTAGAAGCCAGCTTCATTAGCTACGGTGGCAATGTTTACATGATAGCTGGCCTTGCCGCTCCGAATGATTTCAGCCGCTACCAGCGCGATATTGAGTACACCATCAGTACGTTTGCGCGCCTGACCGACCAGAGCAAGCTTAACAAGAAGCCGGAGACGATCAAAATCGTGAGCAACCCCCGTAACCAGTCTTTGGGGCAAGCACTTACCTCCGCAGGCGTGCCGCAGGCACGCGTGCAGGAGCTTGCCATCCTGAACGGCATGGAGCTGAATGAGACCATTCCCGCGGGAATGCTGATAAAGGCACTCGGCGGAGACGTCCGGCAGCAGAAATAAAGAAGCGCTTAGCGCAAAGCTTTTAGCATTAGGCTACCGTGATGATTCGCGGTAGCCTAATTGCTTTATGCTAAAGGCTGATTACTCTTTTAGGCGCGGCCGCAGGTGCAAAGAATAGTTTTATGACTGGAGGGGATTTTCCAAAAACCTTCATTGCACCTGCGTACCCGCCCTAAATTGTCTGGAGATTCTTCTGTAGCAAGCCATCCATTTTTTCCAAAAGCGTTGGTTGTAACTTCGCCATTTCCTCCCGGTGCGTGAAGTAAAGCACGAGCGTGATGGCCGTAAGGTCAAGCACTGGAAGGCCGATGTATTCCTTCAGCTTTGTTTCCGTGAAGCCAGATAGTTTGGCGACGGCGGCATAGTCCAGCGTCAATGCTTCAAGCTTAGCGCGGAGGTCTTGCTCGAGGTTCATCATCGCGCGGCCGTATTCGTAGAGGCCCAGATGCAGGTACTTTTTTGGCTCCACACAGGAGCGAAGAAAGACGGTGAGCGTCCAGATGATCGCACCGTCTCCGGGGTGGAGTTCGGAACAGTGAAGTACTTCATGGACAGGGGTAGGGAAGAAGTGGCGGTAGAAAACTACGGTTTCGTAATCGCCCAGCAGAAAATCTTCGCGGTGAAAACCTACGGTTGCAGCGGAGGCCGCGGCCATGATTTCTACATCCGGCGGAATTTCCTCAATCGCCTCGCCGTGGAAGTGGAAGCGCTGCTGTAGCATAAAGGTGCGGCGGCGAAACTCACGCTTGCCCTCCAGGCCCAGCCGGCGGTAAAGGTCAAAGCGTTCCAGTAAGGGGGCGTACTCTACGGGGAGATCGGGCGCATGTTTTAACCAGTAGCGCCAGCGGAGCTGTGGGCCCAAGGCATAGGCTGCCCCGATGGCGATGACCGGAATGATCATCAACAGGTCGTAAGCACTATTGCTGGTGGTATAGCGAAAGATGGCGCCTATCGTAAAGATACAGAGGCCGGAAGTGGTGATGGCACGTACTGGGTCCAAATGTTTTTAGCTTAATTTTCTTGGTAACGACGGCAAGATAAGTCTTAGTAAGTCAGTGCATAACCTTAAGTTGTTAACTTCCTGAAAAGGCCTGATATTGATCCCCTAGGCAAAATATTTCGCCGGATGCTTGCCTAAGTCAGTTCGGGGAACGTAACTTTGCGTCGCTCTAGCAGGAATGCCTGTAACTATTAGTCATATTTCACGGTTTGATTTTTAGTAAGAGCATATTCAAAATTAATTTGCCGCGATTCTTGAAACGTTGCGGCAAAATCAACCGATAGGAAGAGTTTGTCGTAACGTTTCAAGAATCTCCAAGCGGCAAATTAGTTTTGAATATATAAACCTGGTGCAGTAGCTCAGTTGGTAGAGCAATGGACTGAAAATCCATGTGTCGGCGGTTCGATTCCGCCCTACACCACTTCAGAAAAGGGAAATTAGCCTAGCTGATTTCCCTTTCTTCATAGCAAACAAACGATGTTCAGTAACTTTCATCATCATCACCGATTCCTTTCTTGCCACACCGGCGAGCGGTAATTGTGTGAATGAAAACTGAACATTCCTGAGAATTACTTCTTTAAAGGTCCGTTGGCAATCTGCCAACGGACCTTTTTTGTATCCTTAACTATTGATTCAAATTTTGTGCGCCGCTTTTAATCTCGTGAAAAGCACACGCTAATTCTTCTGTCGTCGAATTAACATGCACTTTTCACGAAACACGACGCACAAAATTTGAATGTTGCCTCAGTAAGAACTTAACCCGCACGGGCCCATTTAAATTTTCTTTGTCGCGTTTCTTGAATCGACAAGACAAATTGGAGACAGAAAATTTAGCGTGCTCGATTCAAGAATCTTAGAACAACAAAGAAAATTTAAGTCAATAATTATGTCTACTATTCAACCCCTCCGCATTGCTGTTCAAAAAAAAGGTCGCTTGCTTGACGAATCGATCCAACTCCTTAAAGAGTGTGGCATTAAGATTGACAACGGTCGTGACCAGCTGAAGGCTGCTGCCCGAAACTTCCCAATCGAGGTGCTCTACCTTCGTAATTCAGATATCCCTCAGTACATTCAGGATGGGGTGGCTGATATTGGGGTCATCGGTGAAAATACCATCATTGAGAAGAAGAAAGAAGTTGAGGTGGTGAAGAAACTCGGCTTTAGTAAATGCCGCCTCTCTTTGGCTACGCCGAAGGATATGCCCTACACGGATGTGAAAGACTTAGACGGTAAGCGTATTGCTACCAGCTACCCGGTCAGTCTTCAGCTTTTTCTGGACCGCAACAACATCAAGGCGGACATTCATGAGATCAGCGGCTCGGTAGAAATTGCCCCAAACATTGGCCTGGCAGATGCCATTTGCGATCTGGTGTCTACGGGCTCAACGCTGTTTAAAAACGGTCTGGAAGAACAAGATGTCGTCTTGAAATCCGAAGCCGTAATTGCCGCCAGCCCAAAGATGGATACGGAAAGGCGCGAGATCCTGGACCGACTACTCTTCCGGATCAATGCCGTCCTCGAAGCCAGGAATAAAAAATATTTGCTCATGAACGTCCCGACGGATAAAGTGGAAGTGGTGACCAAGTTATTGCCGGGGATGCGCTCGCCAACCGTTCTCCCACTGGCGGAGAAGGGATGGAGCAGCGTCCACACTGTCATTGACGAAGGCCGTTTCTGGGACATCATTGACGAGTTGCGCACGAAAGGCGCAGAAGGTATTTTGATTGTACCTATTGACAAGATGATCCTTTAAATTGTTCGGCAGCCTTCGGGTTGCTGTTCAACAGTTTTAAGACAGTTCAAGAACACCCATTTTATGAAAATTTATAACAACCCTACTCGTGTTGACTGGTCCGCTTTAACCCAGCGCCCCGCCAAAGACCTGAGCAGCCTGCGCGCGCCCGTGAGCGAGATCATGCAATCCGTAAAGGTAGGTGGAGACGCTACGTTACGGGAGCTGACCGCTCGTTATGACAAGGTAGAACTCGAAGACCTTGCCGTAGGCCCGGAAACGATGGCAGCGGCTAGCGAAAAACTTACGCAGGAGCTGCGCGAAGCCATCCGGTTGGCCAAGCAGAACGTTGAGGTGTTTCACCGTTCGCAACAAACCGAAAAGCTGGAGATTGAGACCATGCCTGGCGTTACTTGCTGGCGGGAGGCACGGGGTATCGAGCGGGTTGGCTTGTACATCCCCGGCGGTACGGCACCACTGTTTAGCACGGTATTGATGCTGGCGGTGCCGGCTATGATTGCTGGTTGTGGGGAAGTGGTGCTTTGCTCGCCGCCCAGTCGGGAAACGGGAGAGATTCACCCGGCGGTGCTCTATGCGGCGAAGCTGTGCGGCGTTACGAAAGTCTTTCGCATTGGCGGAGCGCAGGCAATTGCAGCGATGGCGTACGGGACGGAATCCGTCCCGGCGGTCTACAAGCTTTTTGGCCCGGGCAACGCCTACGTAACGGTGGCCAAGCAACTGGCGCAGCTTGACGGATTGGCAATTGATATGCCTGCCGGGCCAAGTGAGGTTTTAGTGGGCGCGGACGCAGGTGCAAAGTCTGGTTGGATTGCTGCGGATCTCCTCGCACAGGCTGAACACGGAGCGGACAGTCAAGTCGTGCTCGTTGTAGACAACGAAAAGCAAGCCAAGGAAGTAAGTTCCGAAGTGGAACGCCAACTAGAAGACCTGCCCCGGAAGGAAATGGCGGCGGCGAGTATTGCCAACTCGCTCATCCTCGTTTTGCCCGATCTTCAGGATCAACTTGACTATATCAACGCCTACGCTCCGGAGCACCTCATCTTGAGCATGGCCAACGCACGCGACTTCGCGGAGGGCATCCAAAATGCGGGCTCGATCTTTCTCGGCTACCATACGCCGGAGAGTGTAGGGGACTATGCCTCGGGCACGAACCATACGCTGCCAACCTACGGCTACGCCCGGAATTATTCCGGGGTGAGCCTGGACAGCTTCGTCAAAAAAATCACCTTTCAGGAGCTTACCGTTGCTGGTTTGCGGGGCCTTGGCCCCGCCGTTGAGGTGATGGCGGAGGCCGAAGAATTGCGGGGGCACGCAAGGGCGGTTTCGGTGCGGTTGGCAGACCTTAATTAGGGCTTAAAGCGTTATCTTTAGCGTAAGTAAATCTTTTCGTGATGAGCAGACTAGAAGTACAAGAGGCTATTATTGAAAACCTGGAGAAGGTGGACGAGGTGATGTTGTTGGCGGTGCAACAGTTACTGAAAACTTATATTGCTAACCAAGAAAGCAGTATGAAGTAATCTATCCATTTGAGATATGGTGAAACTAGAGAGAGGGCTGACAACATTAAAGCCAGAAATCAAGGAATGTACAGTTTGCCTTCTGAAGATGGTAAGGGACCATTGCTGGAATATTATTCCTAACCAAGTAGTGTATGTTTTGTCTGAAATTGAGGACCGAGAAGGAGGTTGGAAGCAGATGATTTTGGCAAAAAAATCAAAAGATATACTCCCTATTATGAATTTTGATACTCTGATAAAGAAATTGGAGTTCGTGTATCAAGACCTGCATGACATCCATCTCTATGTTCATCGAGTGGAAAGGCATCGGACGATCATATCCGTTGAGTACTTTTTGAAATCAAAAGTAAGCTATGTCATGAAAAAGGAAGTACCGCCAATGCTCCATGCTAAAGTCTCTTTACCACCGTACCGAGGTGAAGAGTCGGAGAAATTTGATGTTCACTGGGAGTTTGGGGGGTTACGGCATCAGTGGAAAATGTTTTGGTGGAGACAAAAGCATTTAAGGAAACGGAGACGACCAAAAAACTAAGCTAAAAACCCAAGCTAACGGCTAAAGCCGTTGCTTCTAAAAACCTAACTTCGCACCTGCGTAAGCGCCTAAAAGAAAACCAAGTAGAAAAATGTTCTCATCTGTTCATCATCCGCAGCCGACTGGCCGCCCAGAGATGTTTGCCAAAGTGCTGGTAGATAAGGGGAAGTGGTAGCCTAAGCTTTTTCAGTTACCTTATCTTTTACCCCTCCTTACTTTACAACAATGACCATTACGCAAACTATGAATTGGACCGAAGCCAGAATGGCAGCTCTCGTTCGCCCCAACCTGCTGAATCTAAAGGCCTACTCCAGCGCCCGCGCCGAATTTAAAGGTCGTGCCGACGTACTACTGGACGCCAACGAAAGCCCCTGGCCTACCGGCCGCAATCGGTACCCGGACCCCTCTTCTACCGCCCTGCGGCAAGCCCTTGGCAAACTGAAGAGTTTTAACCCGGACCAGATCGTATTCGGCAATGGATCGGATGAGCTTGTCGATCAGATCACCCGCATTTTTTGCACGGAGAACGACGCCGTCCACGCGCTGCCCCCCACCTTCGGGATGTACAAGGTAGCTGCGGGCATCGCCGGTGCGGAGTTTCGCGCAACCACGCTTTCTGCAGACTTTACCATCCCGGTTGAAGAGCTGAAGGCAAGTTGGGACGAGCGCAGTAAGATCCTTTGGCTCTGCAGCCCGAATAACCCCAGCGGCAACGATATGGACTCCGCCGTGCTAGAAGACCTGATCCGGACCTTTCCCGGCATTGTTGTGCTTGACGAGGCGTATATCGACTTTGTGCCCGAACTGAGCTTTTTACCAAGGCTTGCCGAATTTCCGAACCTCATCATCACCCAGACACTGAGTAAAGGCTGGGGAATGGCTGGTATTCGCTGCGGCGCGGCCTTCGCTTCGCCCTTCATTATTGGACTGCTGAACACGATTAAGATGCCTTACAACATCAACGTGTTGACGACTGAAGTTGCCCTGAATGCCCTCGGAAACAAAGATGAAATGCAAGCCAAGGTTGATACCCTTATCAGTGAGCGTAAGCGGCTGGAAGCGGAGCTGCTCAAACTCGAATGTGTTGATTTTATCTTCCCTTCGGTGACGAACTTCTTACTCGTTCGCTTCAAAGACTCAGCGGCGGTTTATCAATATCTGTTGGACAACGCCATAGTTGTCCGGAATCAAGCCTACCAGCCTAATGCGGAGAACTGTTTGCGGATTACGGCTGGGCTAGCGGAAGAAAACGACCGTTTGCTGGCGACGTTGAAAAAAATTACAAACTCATAAAGGCCCTACTAGTGCTCTGTCAACATTAAATATTGGGATAATCTGCGATGCATTTTGGCGCTGAATTTCGTTGAAGAATCCCTTCCGTAGCTACGGCTATGCAAGAAATCCTTCTCCTTGTTCAACACCAAAATTCATCAGCACCTTACCCACAAATTCAATATTGACTAAGCACTGGGGTCAAAATATTCTGTCTCCGGATGCAGTAAGGCCCGAAGGGGTAAGCGGTGTTCGGGGGATACATGAAGCCTAATCACTATGACCCAGAAAATACTATTTCTTGACCGCGACGGTACCCTGATCCTCGAACCAGAAGACTATCAGGTAGACCACATCGATAAGCTAAATTTCTACCCCGGCGTTTTCCGCTGGCTTGGCCGTATTGTCCGGGAGCTGAATTATCAATTGGTAATGGTGACCAACCAGGACGGGCTGGGTACTGAAAGCTACCCGGAAGATAACTTCTGGCCTACTCATAATGCCATGCTCCGTGCCTTGGAAGCTGAAGGGATAGCTTTCGTAGAACAAGTTATTGATCGAACTTTTGCCGCTGATAATCAACCGACCCGTAAGCCAGGGACAAAACTGGTAGAGCATTACATGACAAAGGACTATGACCTGGCGAATAGCTATGTTGTAGGAGACCGGTTGACGGACATTCAACTAGCTAAGAATATGGGCGCAAAGGGCATCTGGATCGCTACTGACCCAGAGCTTGGAGCCGAAGAGCTTGATGCTGAGCAGCTGGCTGGGTTGGATGAAACGATGGTGCTCCGCACCACCGACTGGGAAGAAATCTACCGCCTTCTTCGTCTTGAATCCCGTACAGCGACTGTCCATAGGAAAACGAAAGAGACTGACATCCAAATTGAGCTGGACTTGGACGGGACGGGCCAAACGAACATGAATACTGGCCTTGGCTTTTTTGATCATATGCTCGATCAGTTAGGTCGTCATTCTGGTTGTGACCTGAGCGTTGTAGTTAAGGGAGATTTGCACATCGATGAGCACCACACGATTGAAGATACGGCGATTGCACTGGGGGAAGCCTTTGGCCAAGCACTTGGGGACAAACTCGGTATCGAACGCTATGGTTTTAACCTGGTGATGGACGAATCTACCGTAGACGTACGCCTTGACTTTGGCGGCCGGCCCTGGCTTGTTTGGGATTGTGGGTACAAACGTGAAAAAATTGGTGATATGCCGACTGAAATGTTTCATCACTTCTTTAAGTCCTTTAGCGACGGAGCGAAGTGTAATTTAGCAATCAAAGCGGTAGGGAAAAACGAGCATCACATGATTGAGGCAACTTTCAAATCACTTGCTAAATCGATCAAAGCCGCTAAACGTCGGGATGTGGATAATATGAGGCTGCCTTCAACAAAAGGGGTGTTGTAGCTAAAAGAAGGGGAGGGAGAAGGAAAAAAAAGAATGGTTGACAGCTCTATGCTGTCAACCATCCGCTCTGTTAAAATGTCTCTCATAAAAATACGGCGCTAAACCCAATAGCACCTGCTGTTCATAGTGTAGTTCAATACGTTGATACAAAGTTGGTGAATTATGTGCCTTTTTTAGTGTAGTGATTCATCTGTGAGCTATCTCAATTCACTGATGCGCCTCTTTTCTTATATTTGATCCGGATTTAGAAAGCGTATCTTATGAAAGAAAACCAAATCATAGCCTCCAAGAAATGGAGTTGGTGCTTCTATGTAGGCTTTTGCTTGCTATTGACCGCTATGTTTTTAGGGTGCGATTACAATTCGACGCCTTCTACGACACAAGATACCTATCTGCCCGAAGCTGTTGCAGACTTGAGTCCACCAATTGATTTACCGGATTCGAGAGTAACTGATTTTGATTCGCTCCGTGAGATTTTACTTGAGGTGATATTACCTAGTCCGGATGAAAGGAAACTTGAAATCTGGTATGGGAAACGTGCCCAGTGGGTGCCACAGATAGGTAGTGCAGCGAATCTTCAGGCCTACATAGAGCATATATATAAGGAACAGGTCCGAAATGGGGAAAGGGGAGCCGCAGCAATAACGAAGTTGGCAAAAGGCCGGTTTTATTACCTGGATGCTAAGTATCCCGAGGCAATTGATCAGTTTCATGAGTCTTTGGAAATCAGCACGGCAATTAAGGACTCTTCCGTGATTGGATGGACTTACATCAGTCTTACCTCTTCTGTTTTGCAGTTGAAAGAGAATGAAGAGGCTGAAGATTACATTCTGAAGGCTGAAGAAATAGCCAACGCAATAGATAGTGAGCCCTTGAGAGTTGTTAGTGAATTGGTAAAATCGGGCGTTCATATTCATACTAATCGGTTTAAAACGGCGGAGCTGGCACTGAAAGGAGTGATTCAAAGGTCTAGGGAGTTGAAGATGGGCGAAATTGAAAAAATCGGACTACTCAATCTTGCCTATTACCATATCGTTACGGGAGATTTAGATCAGGCGATCGGCTTGCTGACTACGAATTCAATTTTGACGGAGGGGGAAATATCCATGGTCAGTGCAATCCGCAGTCTTAACCTTTATGAGGCATACGTAGGAAAGAAAGACTATGAGAGGGCCTATGCATACCTTTTGGAAGGGGCGGAACAGGCTGAAATTTTAGATTTTGGTTACGGCAAACTATTCTGCAAGCAGAGCGTCGCTCAGCATCATGAGCGTAGGGGAGAGCATGAACTCGCGCTAAAGGCTTTCAAAGAGTACCACCTCATCCATGAAGAACAAACGGGGGAACGTGCCAGAAATGAGTTGCAGGAACTGAAAGCGGAAAAAGAATTTCAAGACAATGTCCTGGAGGTGGAACGCCTGACCCGTGCTGAAGAGGAGAGTGCGCAAAGCTATAGGAACCGCAAAAACACACTGCTGGTGATTATTATCGGATTGGTTTTTGCCTTTCTTTTTTCCTATTTACTCTTGAAGTATAAGACCCGAGAAAACATTGCCAACCAAAATAAAACAATTGCTGAGACCCGACTTCAGGTGCTACAATCACAGATCAACCCGCACTTTATCTTCAACGCTCTAGCGGGTATCCAGAATAGCATTTTGAAGTCTGAAACGATGGATGCCTATAATTATCTGGGGAAGTTCTCTGATATCCTGCGGGTTATGGCAACTACGGCTACCTCGATCAGTATTCCTTTAGAACAGGAAGTAGACCTGATTAATAACTATCTGGCGTTGGAGAAATTACGCTTTCGTGATGGCTTCACCTATAGTGTGGATGTTTCACCAGAACTTGTTGATACTAAATATAAAGTTCCAGGTATGCTGGTGCAGCCGGTAGTGGAAAACGCGATTGTTCACGGGGTATCTAATCTAACCTACCAAGGCGACATTCAGGTTTTCTTCCAAAGGTTTGGAGAAGGTGTGAGGGTGGTAGTTTCTGATAACGGGAGAGGGCGAAAAGCCGGAGGCATTATCGCTGAGAAAGAAAAAGGTAAACACTTGTCTATCGCTACCGAAAATGCCAGTAATACTTTGAAAGCCCTTCGGGCTATGGGCTATAAAGATGCCGACATTAATACACTTGACCTGTTTCACGAAGACGGAAGACCCGTAGGCACACAGGTAACTATTTACCTCCCGTTTTTAACATTGAAAAAGACCTCATAAATGGACAAAAATAAAATTACTTCCCTCATTATTGATGATGAGGCGAATAGCCAGGAAAATATCTTGATTCTATTGAATAAGTATTGCCCACAAGTATCGGTTGTTGGCATTGCCGGCAATCTGGAGAGTGCCGAGAAGCTTATTCTTGAGCATAACCCTCAGTTGGTGTTCCTTGATATTCAACTAGGGGCTACTACTGCTTTTTCTTTACTGGAGAAGTTGAAGTCCATTAATTTCGAGATCATCTTTATTACTGCGCACCATGATTTTGCGGTGCGGGCGTTTAACTTTGCAGCTTTAGATTACCTCTTGAAACCAGTTGACATCAATAAGCTGATTAAGGCTGTTGAAAACGCTGTTGCCAAAATTGGTAGCAGAACTATTCACACCTCTATGGAAGTAATGATGAAACAGCTGAAAAGCTTTAATCGGAGTCAGCAAAAAATAGGACTTGCCACTTCGGCTGGCTATGAAATGGTCTACATTAACGAGATCATGTATTGTATGGCCAATGGAAGTTACACCGATTTCTTCTTTCAGTCTGGTGAAAAACTTACGGTTTCTAAAAACCTGAAGTACTACGAAAACCTGCTGCGTGATTATGACTTTCTTCGTAGCCATAACACGGCATTGGTGAACCTTTATTTCATTAAGCGTATTGACCGAACGGATGGAGGTAGTCTGTTGATGGAAAACGGAACACTCTTGCCCGTTTCAAAGATGAAAAGGAAAGAATTGGAGGACAGAATTAAAGAAAACAAAAGACTTATTTAAGCCAACTTTACCATTGATTGCAATAATAGACTACAACGCTGGCAATATCCGCTCGGTTCTTTACGCCCTTGAACGCATTGGAGCAGAACACGTGCTTACCAACGATCATGAAGTGATCCGTTCTGCCGATAAGGTGATCTTCCCCGGGGTAGGTGCCGCCGAGAGTACAATGAAGCACCTCAACGAAACCGGACTGACCGAATTAATTCGCTCCCTCAAGCAGCCTGTCTTTGGGATTTGCGTTGGGATGCAGCTGCTCTGCAGCCATAGTGAAGAGGGCGATGTACCCTGCATTGGCATCTTTCCGGAACGGGTAAAACGATTTCGGCCAACGAACGGAGACAAGGTGCCACACATGGGGTGGAACAACGTAAACCTTACGGATAATAACGACTGGGTGAGTACTGAAGTAGACGACGATTTTTGCTACTATGTCCATAGCTACTACGTTGAGCCTGGCGCACATACGGTTGCGACCACTGAATACTGTGGTATAAAATATGCAGCGATGCTGCGTAAAGATAATTTCTACGCCGCCCAGTTTCACCCCGAAAAATCTGCAGCAGTTGGAGAGCGAATCATTCGCGATTTTCTGGCGATAGATAACTGAAACCTCCTTTGAAGCGTTAAGTAATAACTATGAAACGATTTCTTACTTCTCTGCTCTTTATTCTTTCACTTGCATCCTGCGTCCGCGCCCAAAATACCCCTGAACGCTTAAAAACAGGCTATGAGGAACTGGACCGTAAACTAGAAACATTGATTTCTGCCGATGAACTCGCCATCGGAGCTAAAGACGCCGCCGCTCTGGAAAACGTATTGTTTTTGGATGCCCGTGAGACAGCGGAGTACGAAGTGAGTCATCTCCCGGGAGCCGTCAATATAGGCTACGATAAGCTCAGCCTTAAAACAGTTAAGGATGTGGATAAGTCCCGCCCGGTAGTAGTGTACTGTACCGTTGGTTACCGCAGCGAACGAGCGGCAAAAAAACTACGCAAGAAAGGCTTCACAAATGTCTACAACCTCTACGGTAGTATTTACGCCTGGAAGTTGGCCAATCTCCCGCTGGAGGATGCTACGGGTAAACCCACCGAACGCCTGCATACCTACAATGAAAAATGGGGGAGCTTTGTGCCGGATAGCATTGGCGAAAAAGTTTGGGAATAGTTCTACCTATACTACAGCTTAAAGCCTACCCAGCCAACCAATATTACTACTAAAGCCGATATCAAGTGTATCAGCCAGGGAACCGTAACTGGCGCATCTACGGGGCCCTTCTCCGCTGAGTTACTCCACGCGATAAAGGCATCTGCCATCGGTAACTGGCCAAAGAGGTAGCGCTTCTCCCCGAACCAGGTGAAGCCGCAACCGAAGGTTTCGATGCTGTTGCGTAGCCCTTTATATAGTACCAAGTCGCCGTTGGCGAAAGCGGCTCGTTGCCCAACGACCGAGGCTGCACCTCCAATACCCCAGATGACCGGGCCAGAATCGATATCCCCCGTGCCTTCGCTACCTTTTGGATACTCTCTGATGCCGGGCAGGCCAAGCCGGCGATCAGCAAAGTGCTTTTTGTACAAAGCGTATTGCTTCGCTGCAAAGACCGAATCGATCTCCGGAAGCAGGCTTAGGATCAGGCTTTGGGAGCTGCCACGCGCGCCCTGCGGGCGGGCGCCGGTATAGACGACGTGTGGGATCAAACCGGTGGTGGGGTCTAGTTGGGTTTTGACTTTAGTAATCCAGTCTTCAATCTGGGGCTGGTAGCGAAGTGTATCAAAATTGCGATCGTAGGAAGCCAGGGACGCAATCGCCAGTACGTTGTCTGCGGGCCAGATGCCATCGTGATAAGATTCAAGGTAAGGCCCTTCAGCCTCTTGAAACGCCCGGGCAATATCGTGGCAATTAAGCCGAAAGTTCTCTTCGTGTAAAGCGCTACTCTCCTGAGGGATGATGTCCACTTCAAGCCTTTTTCCGGTAAGGTAGTTCGTCCACCCACGGTAAAACGCACCATACTGAAGAGGAAGATTTTGGTTGAAAATCAGCCGGCCGTTTTCCGAATTCATTTCGGTAAGCGCCATATCTGCTTCACGCTGATACTGCCGAACGTTGGCATCAAAATGAGTAAAGCCTGATGGCTTAAGCGAGTCGAGTAGTTCCGTGCAAGTGAGCCCGTAGAGCGCGTTCATGAACAAGTGCCCTTCAGGGAATAGTTGCTGCATGTCCGTGGCGGCTCCGGCCTCCATTTTCTCCATCAAGTGATGAAACTGATGGTCTACCTCCAGGTTTTTCGGACCTGAAGGGTCTGTCTCAAATTCCGGTGAATAATAGAAGCCCGCGTTGAAAAATAGGACGACTCCCGCAATAGTGAGGAGAAATAGTTGACAACAGCGTTTTAGGAAATTATACATTACGACAAAGAGCTTATAGTGTTGGCTTCGGCCAGTGAAATTATTCCAAGGACAGAAGCCAACGCTACAAATTACAGCTTTATCAACGACTTAGAGACGACTCCTTTATTAGTAGTGCACCGGAAAACGTAACTCCCTTCTGGGAGTGAGCTTATGTCAATTTCATCGTTAGTTTGCTTTGTTCTCAATACTTCCCGGCCGGTTACATCGTAAACTTGAAGACTAGAGACCTCCACGTTGTCGGGAGTCAACAACTTCACGGTATGCCGGGCGGGGTTAGGCGAGAGCCAGAGCTGATTGCTGATGAGAGAGACCTCGTTCGTACTTACAATTCTGTTTACCTCGTCCAGTGCTGCTTTTGCATCGATCTTGCCGTGGCCCCAGGTATTATTTGGAGTGGTGCCGGTGAAGTTGTCTGACCGGGAAGTGCTTTGCAAGATGGAAAGAACCTCTGCCGCCGTAAGCGTCGGGTCCATTTCTAGCATCAGAGAAATGATACCGGTAGTGAGAGGGGCGGCAGCGCTGACTGCATTTTGAGTTCCGTAAAGATCGTTGCCACCAACTACGCGGTTGGTACGAAAACGGCTATAGAATGAGCCATTGCTGTAGGGGCCGAAGAGTACCTCCCCCGGTGCCGCGAAGTCGATGCCGAGGCGGCCGTCTTGGGTTGGTCCCTTGCTACTACCTGTCCAGATTTCACCAGGCGCGCCCTGGCCACCGCCGTAGGTATTGCCATCTACTGAGGTAAAGGTGGGCGCGAAGACATAGTCTCCGGGAGAGATCACGCCGGGGCTGGCGCTGTAGTCATTGATACTGCCGTTGTTGGAGGCGAAATCGAGGAAACGGTTGTTTAGCCCTACGCGGGCGGGGTTCATGGTAGCGATGAAATCTCCGCTGTTTACGACCGCGCCGGTGAGCCGTAATGTATATACTCCGGTGCCGCTACTGATACGGGTATAAAATTGACGGCGGGATCCGGAGGATCCCGAAAAGTCCCGATCGGCTCCGTTGTGCCAAACCGTTGCGTTATCTCCCGTAGCAGTTGTTTGGTTACTGTTGTTCGGGATGGCAGGTTGAAGCTGGGTTCCGTTAGGGGTGGTGAGACGAATATCAAACTGGTCGTTATCGGCGTACCACAGTTCAACGTCTAGATTGCCTTCGGTCAGTTTTTCAATGCGGAGGTCCACAGAAGCGGAGTTGCCAGTTTGGGTGATGTTGCTAGCGGCTACGTTGTCCGCACCTCCGTCGTCTCCTACTCCGCAGACGAAAACGTGGTTGGCGGCAAAAGCGTTGATGGCGCGGCCTACGGTACTGGTGCCGTCCGTCGGCCCACCAAGTGAGCCGATGTTCATTAGGGTCACGGCGGGCAGGCCGAGCTCTGCGATCTTATCTTCGGCAAACTGGAGGGCAATGGCAATGTAATCGGGGTTGAAAAAGCCGGTCTCTCCGGCATTTCCACCGCTCGCCGGGAAGCCGTCCTGTACCAGCTTGATGCTAATAATGGTGGCCTCGGGCGCCACGCCGATGAAGTCGTTATTGCCATTAGAGCCAGCACCATTACCCGCGATGATGCCGGTGGTGGCAGTGCCGTGGCCGTGGTTATCGTTGCTCAGTGGCGGGCCGTCGGTTAGTAGGTCTTCATTGATGTCCGCAGTATTCAGTACCTGGCCAACGCCATACTCGTTTGCGTCGTTACCGTTGATCATGTCAAAGACATAGGCGAGGCGGGTAGTGCCGTCAGGTTTGAGGTAGGCGGGGTGGTGGTAGTCGATGCCTCGATCGATCATGACCACGACCGTGCCTGCCCCACTCAGGTTGTAGGCGGGGTAAACCTCATCAAGCCGGGTTTCGGCGGCGGCACGGGTTCCTTGGGCGAGGGCGCAGGTGCAAAGTAGGGTAAAGAGCAGCGTAAATAGCAAAGTATGTTTCATCAGGGAATCATTTTATGGGTTAGCGTGAGAGGTTCTTGAAGGAGAATATCTTTTAACACTAGGATGAAATTAGGCAATTGAGCTTTAATCACTTAAGCGTTTCACTTAGCAGCCTTTTAGCCCGACCCCATAGGGCCCGTATTCATTGCGCCCTATGGGTTTACCCCCAGAACAAAACAGGGGTTTCCGTAGGTTGAAATCTTGGTAAATGCCTATTTCAACCTAAGTTAAGGACCTTCACCTTTGCCTTGCATTCCTATAAGACTAAATCCATATAATAGAATGAAGGTTAAAAAAATCATCATCCGGCACATTGCTGGAGGTAAGAACAACCAACAGGAAGAATTCAACTTCGACCAAAACGATCAAATAGCCCTTGGTAGGGCTGGCTCCAACCATGTAGTGTTTGATCCCGAACTAGATGCAGGCGTTAGCCGGGAGCACGCCGTACTTGTCAAGGACGGAGAGGGCTTTTACATAGAAGATAAAGGAAGCTTGAACGGCGTACTGGTTAATAATGAACGTATTGATGGCCGCACAGTCATTTATCCGCAAGACGAAGTCCAACTGGGTATAAAGGGGCCAAAGTTCGTTTTTGACCTTTCTCCGCGCCCGGCCTTCGCTAAAGCTACCGAACTTATTACCATTGATGCAGCTACCAGGGAAGTTGAGGTAGAAGAATGGGAGAGCCCTGCTTCTCCTGAAGGCCCAGCCAAAGTGGGTATTGGTCAGGAAACTTTGGAACGCGCTATCGTTGAAGAACGCAAAAAAACGAGCTTTAATTTCGCTGCGGTATTTGGCGGCCTGTTACTTATCGGGGCAGCCTTAGGATACACCTTCCGAGACCAACTCTTTGGAACGACGGTAGTAAATAACCAGACCACCGTTATCCAGACAGACACGACCATCGCTGCCAAAATGGTGATGGATGCCGAATTTATTGCTGCTAAAAATGTGCACAAACTGGTCCTCATAGAAACAGGCTGGAAACTGATACATGCACAGTACGGTGATGATATTTATCATGAGTATACCACCATTAAGAATCCACAAACGGGCCAGCCCGTTCGCCTGCCCATTTTCTTACAACTAGGCGACGGAAGCATAGAACCTTCTCTCGGGTTGCGTCGAAACGTAGAGGATGGTGAACCCATCGTAAGTGCTGGTACTGGTACTGGCTTTGTAGTAGACAAGGCTGGCTATATAATGACCAATAACCACGTTGCCGCAGCTTGGCAGGTAATGCCTTACTATTGGCCACAAGGGGCACAGCAAGGTGTTTTGCTGAAAAACGTTGGGGGGGAATGGAAGAATGGAGGCATAATAAATTCTCCCTCAGGGTGGGTGCCTGGGTCTACCCGCCTCTTTGGCCGGGAACCAATCTCTGGTACAACGATTACCGCAGAGGTTACCTACATGGACGTCACCTTTGCTAAGACTTCTCAACGAACGAAAGCAACCCTCACTCGGTCCAGTATGGAACATGACTTGGCAATTATTAAAGTGGACCTTATCGGTGGGGTAGAACCCGTTAAATTCGCTGACCCCTCAGTCGTTATTCGTCCAGGACAGGAGGTAATTTGTATGGGCTTTCCTGGCTTGTCTCCGGACGTGGTCTTGGCAACTAAAAACGAAAATACCCAGGCCGTTTCCTATAAAACAGTTCCTGATCCAACCCTGACCGACGGAAGAGTAAGTAAGGTGATTCAGAATACCAGCGATGCTGGAATTGATGCAGATAAGCAGGTCTTCACTTTTCAGGGCGAGTCTTATCAGTTGACGAATGATACCGGCCCAGGAAATAGCGGTGGACCCATTTTTAATAAAAATGGTGAAGTCATTGGTATACTGAATTCTGGACGTACTGATTTCCGTAGTGCCACGAAATTTAGCTACGCAGTGCCTGCTAAATATGCACTTAATCTGATGCGCACACAGACCGTTATTAACTAAACATCCTTCCTGGAAAATGCCTTCCCCATGTTTTTTTCCCTTTTCAATAAAAAACGATCAACCGATACGAACAGACCGCCTGATGCATTGCATCAGGTGGACTATCGGGCCTTTGCCGCATCGGATATAGGAAATGTGAGAAAAACGAATGAAGATGAGGTCCTTTTTGTCCGGCCACATGACGCCAAGCTTCGCCACGAAAAAGGCGTCCTGGCAATAGTCGCTGATGGTATGGGGGGGCATAATCGTGGCGAAGTTGCTGCCAGAATGGCCGTTGATACAATTTCAGCACATTTTTTTGGCTTGAAAGGAGATGACTTGCTTAAAGATTTAGCTAAAGCGATTGATAAAGCAAATGCGAGTATCTTTAGTTTAGCCCAATCTGATACTGGTTATAAAGGGATGGGAACAACCTGCATCGCTGCTGTATTGCGGGGTGAAGAGTTGTTCTTGGCGCATGTGGGAGATAGCAGAGCCTATCGGGTATCTACTAAGGGGATCTCACAACTAACGAAAGACCATACTTATGTCCAAAGCCTTTTTGATAAGGGGGTTATCACGGCAGAAGAAAAGGATAATCATCCTGAGAAAAACTATATAACAAAAGCCCTTGGGACCCGAAAACACGTTTTGCCTGATGTTTTTCGGGTACCCGTTTTGTTTGGCGAAGATGACCGTCTTTTGCTTTGTACGGATGGCTTATACGACTACCTTTCTGAGGAAGAAATCTACAAGATTCTACTCAAAGAAAAACCATCTGAAGCTGCTCGGATAATGATTGAAATGGCGAAGAATAGAGGAGGGCACGATAATATGTCTTTATTGATTCTTGAGCAGCACCCGGCGAATGTCACCTTGTCGGCTACTAAAACAATTTCCTGATTATGGTAGGACGGAAAATTGGTCAATTTCAGATCATAGAAGAGCTGGGTGTTGGAGGAATGGGGACCGTTTTTAAAGCCAGGGATACCAGGCTGAATCGGTATGTAGCGATTAAGGCTTTGCACCCTCATGTATTACGGGACTCTCAGGCTTACCGCAGGTTTAAAAATGAAGCACAAATTTCTGCTCAGTTAAGTAATCCAAATGTTGCCACCCTTTTTGACTTTATCAAGGAGGGAGATCAGAGTTACCTCATAATGGAATACATTGATGGAGTAACGATTGAAGAGCGGTTGAAAAGGGAAGGCGCGCTTTCAGTTAGAGAAACAATTAATTTGTCTAAGCAAATATTAAACGGTCTTTCCGAAGCACATCGTCTTAATATCCTTCACCGGGATTTAAAGCCGGCCAACGTAATGATCAAAGCAGGAACTTACGCTAAGTTGATGGATTTTGGCATCGCACGGTTGGAAACTGCTACTCGACTTACGGCTAATAACAAGGTGATTGGTACTGTCGAATATATGGCTCCAGAACTGCTGAAAGGGAAGGAACCTTCTAAGGCTTCTGATCTCTATGCTGTGGGGGTTATGATGTACGAGATGCTTACCGGGAAAACACTTTTTGTTGCGAATAGTGAGGCGGCACTTGTTTATAGTATTGTAAATGAGAAACCTAAATTCGACCTTTCAGGAGTTCCGACGGAGCTGCGGAGGATCGTCAAGAAACTAACGGGCAAATTGCCTCAAAACCGGTATTGGAATACAAGGGAAGTCTTGATCGACTTGGAAAAAATTTCCTTGGGAAGTAAAGGTCGAAAGCGTCCGGTAGTCTCTTTACCGTCCTTTTCGATGAAATGGCCTTCCAATATTTTAATTGGGAAGTCTTTCTCTTCCTTGGTCGGGAAGGTGACCCGCTGGGGTACTCAGGGGGCTGGCAATAGGAAGACTCGGTTGGTGGTGTTGAGCAGTATTGTTGTTAGTCTTTTTATCCTATTAGCGGGAAGCTTTTTCCCTTCTGCACGCGCGAAAAGCTCAGAACCTACATTGGCATCTAAGACCACGAGCCAGCAAGGTGTCATCGCGTCCGACGAATCGGTATATGGAGATTTGAATGCAAATCGGAGTATCAATAACACTTCTCAACCCGATCAGCCAGTTTTTACAAGACTATCCCCGGTTACCATTGAACAAGAGGTGGTTAAGTCTGAAAAAGTACAAGCTCAGGAAAAGAAACCTAAACCGGCCTCTCCCCAAAAGCAATCTCCTTCCCCGGTTAATATCACGAGCGGCAATTTAAACAAGGTCCCCCCCGAAAAGAAGAAGGCAGTTTTTATAGAAGCCCCGAATAGCCCGTCAGCCTCCGTTAAAAAGGAGTCGGAGGAGAGAGTGACCGAAGTAGAATCAGTTTCTGAAAAAAAAACGATTGAAAAACCGTCGTCTCCTAGGGCTAAAGAGCGGGAAGAAGTAAAGGTGTACATCTCTCAACGATACTTACCCGTTGTATTCGGCCAGGATATTAGTAGTACCGACTTCAAGGTAGGTCAAATAGTCTACTTAAAAGCAGATGAGAGCGTTGTCGTTGATGGGATAACGGTAATCATAAAGGGAGGCAGGGTTAGAGCAAAAATAAAAACGAATAGGGTGAAAAGGAATGGTAAAACAGAGTTTTCCGTCGCTATTAATGCTGTAGAAACTACAGCTAAAAAGTGGATAAATCTGGTGTATCCAGAATACAGCCTTATTCAAAAAGGGAGTGTTCTATTCCCCGCAAAAACGAGACTTTCCCGGGTTAAAATCAAGCCTCAGACAACCATCGTTTTTGAGTAATCCAAAAAAATGAGTCCCTATGAAAACACTTATAGTAATTCTACTTTGCTTTACGTCTTCCATGCTTTCAGCTCAGGATGTTTCTTCTACTACCTCAGGCTTCTCTTTCGAAGCCGGTGGGCAATATTCAGGTTGGTCAAGTAACAGTAACTTTATCAGTGATCTTGCTGAGCTTGACCCAGATGGGTATGGGTATAAACTAGGAGTGGGATATGGTTTCTCAGAGAAGTTTGGCCTTAAGCTGGCTTACAGTGGAGCCAATTTTAACCTGAACGATAACTGGACGAAATTTGCTTTCACAGGTCTGGACGTTTACGGCCAAATTACCTTTGGAGGAACACTTCAGAAGTTTCGCCCGTTTCTTGGCGTAGGTGTCAGTACAAGGAGTATGAAGGTGGATCCTGTTACTTTAGATGGATTTGGAGATTTCGAATTGAAAAATGCCGGCACAGGTTTTTTTGGTGCTGGAGGTGCAAACTATCACTTTTTACCTAACTTAGCTTGTGCTTTTCAACTCAACTTGATCACTGGAGGCTTTTCAGAGAGTATCATTTCAGGAGAAGAGGTGGACCTTGATGAAACCGTTGATTTTACCATTCTTACCTTTGGTTTAAGTATCAAATACTTCTTTGAATACTAAGAGCATATTCAAAGTACATCACGGGGAAATTCTGATAGAGACTACTAGCGAACTGAAAAACCCTCCGGTCCGGTATCCAAACACCTCCAAGCCTTATTCAATTCTTTCAGGCTTTCCAAGCATCTTCTACGAGCGCCTAAGTAGCAAGTAGTCATTTAATCTCTCAGGTCAAGTGTATAGACCAGAGGAAGTTTAAGTCAATCCTTACAAGCACATGATCAAAATTATACTAGTTGATGACCACCGGATAATAATTGATAGCTTGAGTGTACTCTTTGATACAATGCGAGAAGTTGAGGTTGTTGGAACTTTTGACGATAGCAGACGAGTATTGCCGTTTCTTCAGGAGAACAAAGTTGATGTCATCGTGACGGACTTGACAATGCCGCTTCTGGATGGAATCTCAATGACGGCTCAAGTCAAACAAGTATTCCCAGAGCAGAAGATTCTGATGCTTACCGTAAACGATGATGCCGACCTTATCCGGGATGCTTTTCTGGCAGGAGTTGCAGGATACGTAGTTAAGAAGGCCGGCCGAAAGGAATTGGAGCGGGCGATTCATTCCGTTGCTAAAGGTAATCTGTACTATAGCCAAGAAGTAATGGCGGCCATTCTGGCGGGGCAGGATCCTGGAAGATTAAATGACAAAGCAATTCTTAGCTCGTTGACACAGCGAGAGCTCGAAATCCTTCGTTTACTTGTCGCAGAAAAATCATCTAACCAAATCGCCAGTGAGTTATATATCTCTTCTGGAACTGTAGAAAATCACCGATATAATATTTTTAAAAAACTGGGCGTCTCAAACGTTGTTGGAGCCGTTAAGTTTGCACTGAAATATAAGCTAGTTGATTAGAATTGCCATAATCTTACTTTGTGTTTTAGCTTGTCTGCGTTCATCAGGCCAGAACCTTCCGTTTTCAGATGTTACCCCCGAAGCGTTTAAAAACTACGCAGAAACAGTAGAAGAGTCAATTAGGAAGAAGGATGTTATTGCAGAACGCCAACTGGATAGTCTGAAAGAAATGGCTAACCTTCTTGATCTCCCATATAGCTCCGGGGTAACTTTCCGGATAGAGGGTAGAAAAGAATTGATTGAGGGAAACTTGACCGAGGCGACCAGTAAACTTGGCCAGGCCCGTAGTATTATCAGTTCGTGTTGCCCGCATAGTGAAGAGATGGTCAACCTTCTCTTATTGGAGAACAGCTTGCTAATAAATTTAGGAATAGTGGATTTTGATACCGTCTACTTCAAAAGCGGAAAAGAAAAAATTGAACAAGCACTAAGTATTTCAAGAGGAATTTCTGACACGACCAGAGTTGTCAATTGTTTAGACGGATTGGGTGATTATTACTATTATTCCGCTTTCCGAGTTGAAAATATGGATTCTGCCCGCCACTATTATGAAGAACTGATCAGAATTGGAAAAGACCGGACTGAAAATCTATTCAAAGTAACGGACGCCTTGCACGGCTTAGCGTGCATTCACCATACCCTTGATAATATTGAGCTGGCAGAAAGATATTTTGAACAATCATTAACACTTGCTAAAGAAAATAATCTTTACGGTATTTCTTACGCGCTGTACAATGACTTTGCTGAAAAGTACGACCGTAGCGGAGAGTTTGAAAAAGCCCTGTCTTTAAAACTAGAAGGCTACCCTTATGCATTCCAATCCGGCAACAAAGAGTTTTTGAGCAGAGCAGATCGAGAACTATATCGGACTTATAAATCAATAGGGAACTATAAAGAAGCATTGCATTACTATGAGAATTATAATGATTCAATAGCAGTGATGCGCAAGCAAGAAGCATTGGCACTTAAGGAGGCTATTGAAATTAAAGATGGAATAGCAAAGCAAGAAAAAGCAATTTTTGATTTAGAAATAAAGAACGCAAATGATAAAAGATCTTTCTTGCTGTTGCTTGGATCTTTTTTCATATTCGTTATCGGGCTCACCTTTTGGGCAAACCTTTCTCTCCGGAAAAAAAATAAAATTCTGGAATCCCAGAAACGGGAAATAATTCTTGCCCAATTGTTGGGGCAAAATAATGAGCGCCGACGAATGGCTGGAGAGCTTCACGATAACCTCAATACCAAGATTGCTGCAGTTCGTTGGCAGCTGGAAGCAATTCAAGTCTTAGGTGAAACCGATGAGAATAATCAGTTAGACAAGGTGATCTCTCAAGTTACGGATGTTTATGAAGATGTCCGACTTATCGCTCAAAATATGATGCCAGACATCGTTGAGGAGATTGGCCTTGTTAATAGCTTGAGCAGCTTAATTGAAACGCTAAATGAAGCTAATAAAGTAAAATTTCACTTAGTCACAGTTCTTAAAGGAGATGATTTTTCAAGGCAAATATCCTACCCGCTGTATAACATTATTTTTGAGTTGATCAACAATATACTGAAGCATTCCCAAGCAGCAGATGCTTGGATTAGCATTTCAAAAAGCGAAAATGCAAAAATAAATATAAGTGTAAATGATGATGGAATTGGCTTCTCGGAAGAGAACATTGTTATGGGGTATGGCCTGAAGAACATTACAGCTCGGATAGACAATTTGAACGGGCATTGGCAAATTGAATCGGCTCCGGAGAAAGGAACAAAGGTCTTGATCGAGATTCCAGATATATATTAGGGGAATAGAATTGGTATTGTGGGAGGGGGATTTATTTTGTCAGGCCAGCAGCTTTTTTAGCCCATGTGTCTTAATGAACTGGTTTAAACTTTTCGTTCACGACCTTATCCGCGCCTTGATAATCACTAGCTTCGTTGCAAAAATCCTCATTTCGCTACGCGGCTACTACGTGGTAGCTAAGGCTAAACTCCGGTTTTCGCGCCTTGCTAGTAATCATCAGGTCTGCGGAGCGGTCAGTTCAGAAAAGTTTAAACCAGTTCAATAAAAGAAGCGAGAACTCGTGCTTTCCAAAAGAACGATCTTGGCTACTACTCCCCATCCAGACTTGTCCGGAAGCTTCAAATGGGGTGCGCCCTTAGCAGTTAACCTACCTTGCACCTGCGCCCCCGCCCAACAAAGAGGAGGCAGAAAGTGAAAAAATCTGACGCTCCACCGACTCAAGCCTGGCAGAATCATTTCGATCCTACTCTTTCACTTCCGTATCTTTGCGCTATCAAAAGCGAAAGCAAATGAAAGATCTTTTTGAAAAGTTCAACCACAAAGGCCCTCTCGGGCAGTACCAGGACATCGCACATGGCTATTTCTCATTCCCAAAGTTGGAAGGCGAACTAGGCCCCCGCATGCAGTTCCGTGGTAAAGAATACATCATCTGGAGTATCAACTCTTACCTTGGTCTCACCAACCACCCCGAAGTACGTAAGGCTGACGCCGATGCTGCCCGCGACTACGGTATGGCCTACCCAATGGGCGCCCGCATCATGAGCGGCGAAACCGACGCACACTTGCAGCTGGAAAAAGAACTCGCTGAGTTCACCGAAAAAGAAGAGGCTATCCTGCTCAACTTCGGCTACCAGGGCATCATGTCCGTAGTAGATGCCTGCTTGAGCCGGCACGACGTTGTGGTCTATGACCGCGACGACCACGCCTGTATCATGGATGGTATCCGGATGCACACTGGCCCCAAGTATGCTTTTAAGCACAACGACATCGAGCACTTTGAAGTCCGCATCAAGCAGGCTAAGGCCGAGGCGGAGAAGCGCAATTCCGGCATCCTCGTGATCTCCGAAGGCGTTTTTGGTATGCGCGGCGAGCAGGGCATTCTGAAAGAAATCTGTGCGTTCAAAGAAGAGTACGGCTTCCGCTTACTTGTTGACGATGCTCACGGCTTTGGTACCCTCGGAGAAACCGGCATGGGGGCCGGTGAAGCCCAGGGCATTCAGGACCAGATCGACGTTTACTTCTCCACCTTCGCCAAGGCGATGTCTGGCTTCGGTGCCTTCATCTCCGGGGATAAGGACATTATGGAGTTCTTCCGCTATAACCTACGCAGCCAGCTGTTCGCCAAGAGCCTCTGTATGCCGATGGTGAAGGGTGCACTTACGCGCCTCCGCCTGCTGCGCACCATGCCCGAGCTGCGCGAAAAACTGTGGCGCAACGTGAACCACCTGCAAAGCGGCCTCAAAGAGGCTGGTTTCGACATTGGCAACACCGGTGCCTGTGTAACCCCCGTGTACATGAAAGGCAACGAGTACGAAGCCGGTGCCCTGATCTACGATATGCGCGAGAACTACGGTATCTTCTGCTCCATCGTACTGCCCCCGATGATTCCGAAAGGTCAGATCCTGCTCCGCATGATCCCTACCGCCGAGCACACGCCCGAAGACATCCAGACTACGCTCGATGCCTTCAAGGCCGTTCGCTCCAAGCTGGAAGACGGTACTTACGACAAGATGGGCCAGCAGCTTGCTGAAGGTGCGGTTGCCGGTATTCTTGAGTAAATACAGTTCGAGAAGAGCTTGAAAATATGAGCTATCCCAAACTTTGGTTAGTGTTTTGGGAGGTTCTCATATTTACAAGCTGGATTGTGGCAAAAAAAAGCAATCAGCGATTAGCATTTAGAGCAGTTTTGCCTGAATGCTGATCGCTGATCGCTAAAATTCTTACCAAGAATTACAAAACATGGCAATTCATTCCAATAATTTGGGATGACTCATGTTTCTGCGTTTTCAACTAAGCACGGGAAGAATTGACATGTGCTGGTGTAGAATTGGTAAGAGAGGGCGCTATTGCAGCCCTAACTTTGTAGCATAATCATTAACCAGGAAAATTTTGTAGAATGCAAGCCATCACATCCAATAAACAATTCAACGATCTTGTCAAGGGCGGAAAGCCTTTCGTTATCGATTTTTACGCCGATTGGTGTGGCCCGTGTCAGGCCCTCTTGCCAACGGTAGAAAAACTAGCCGATGAGTATGCCGGTGAGGTAGACATCGTAAAGGTCAACATTGACGAGCAGCGCGCACTGGCCGAAAAATTTGGCGTCCGCAGTATTCCGGCACTATTTTTCCTTCAGGGCAATCAGTTGAAAGACAGCCTCAAAGGCCTGGCTTCCGAGCATGAATTACGCAAGCGAATCGGGAAGCTGGTCGCTTAAGAAGACTACATAACAAACAGATTAGAACAACAACTTTGGGCCCATCGCAACTACTTGCGGTGGGCCTTTTTTCTTTTGGGGCGACGGTGCGCAGGTGCAGGGCGAGGTTAATTGCTTTGCTCTACGGCT
>CAYPIM010000041.1:0-16804 GCA_964410795.1 uncultured Lewinella sp.
ACATACCCACACCGCACCCCAACCGCCTGAACTGATACCCACTGGAAGCCAATACAGACAGCCTACTCAGTAAGCCCCACTACTCAAGTACCGATCCCCCCGGTCACAAATAATGCAGACAATCAGCCCTTCCTCTAGCTCTTCGGCCAGCCGCAGCGCGGCTGCGGTGGAGCCACCGGAAGACATCCCGGCGAAAACGCCGGCCTGCTGGGCAAGCATCCGCATGGTCTTGACGGCTTCCTCCTGGCTTACATCAATCTTGCGGTGAACGACGGAATCATCGTAAATCTTCGGCAGGAAAGCTGGGCTCCAGCGGCGAATGCCGGGTATTCTACTGCCATCGGTTGGTTGCACCCCAATGATCTGGACCGTGTCGGATTGCTCACGCAGGTAGCGACCGGTTCCGGTGATCGTACCCGTGGTTCCCATACTTGAGACAAAGTGAGTGATTTCGCCGTCGGTATCCTTCCAGATTTCCGGACCCGTGGTGCGGTAGTGCGCCTTCCAGTTGTCGTCGTTAGCGAACTGATTCATCTGTACGTAACCATCACCGGAGTCTTCCATTTGCTGAGCGAGTTCACGGCTGTATTCAATGGTTTTCTCGGCGGGCGTGAGGATGACCTCCGCGCCGTAGGCGCGCATGGTGCCAACACGCTCCGGTGTAGAATTCTCCGGCATCACCAGTGTAATCGGGATGCGAAGCTTGGCGGCGATCATGGCCATTGCGATGCCGGTATTCCCACTGGTAGCTTCTACGATAGACTTGCCGTCAAGGTCCCCACGCTCCCAGGCACCGAGAATCATACTGAGTGCTGCACGGTCCTTCACGCTACCGCCAGGGTTTTGACCTTCCAGTTTACCGAAAATTTGAACAGCTGGGTTGTCGGACAAATCGGAAAGATCAATGAGTGGGGTATTGCCGATCAGGGAAAATAGGTTGGACATGGGCGGGGGGAATAGTATGATATTCTTTTAGTCTGAGAGTCTTGTACAGCGCATTAACGCCTCATGTAGGACTCCGGTTGCGATCACTCAAAACTCAGGTACGGTAAGATTTTTGCTTTATTCTTTTCATTGATGAGGCGCAGTCGGGAAAGATCTTCGGGGCCGTTAAAACGGCCGAATTTCTCCCGGTTCTTTACGATGGAATTGGCAAGGTTTCTGCTGATGTAGGGGTGTCTTTTTAGCGTTTCGTATTTGGCGCGGTTAATCGCAATTGATCGGTAAATTTTACCGGGGGCAAGGTACTGAACGATGGCCTGAAAGGTAGAATCTGGCAAGCCACGGGTTTCAGCAACCTGATTTATGGAAGAAAATCCACCCAATGCGTCTCGAAAGCGGACAATGCGTTTGGCGCGGTAGCCGCCAATACCTGGTAAAGATCTCCAGGCTATGGTGTCCGAGCGGTTGATGTCAAACGAAGCGGGTGGGGGAGGTGGTGGCTTGGGCGTGTAGGCGTATGTTTTGGGCGCGGCCGCAGGTGCCGGGGAGGTTGGAAGAGCAATGTCGATCAGCTCAATCACTTCCTCTACGAGCGCAGAGTCCAGCGCACCTACCCGGCGCAAATCGGTTGACCGCCGGAAAGTAATCTCCCTGTCTCCGCGGTAACGGACCAAAGACTTGGCCTGCCAGGCTGGAAAGCCCAGCAGCTGGAAACTATCAGCAGTGATGGTGTTGGGGTCGAACGTAAAGCGTAGCCTTGGGGCTTTGGCCTTTTCTTCCTCCGGAGGAATTACTGCCAGGGAGACAAGGTGGTCTTTCTGTTGCTCACTCATCGTGCTCAATCGACGAATATCTTCAGGCTTGCGAAATGCCCGCCCGTACTTTGCTTTGCTTCGGTAATTGACAAAGGCCGATGCTTGTTTCGGGCTTAGGCCAAGCCGTTCCAAATCTTGTGCAGCGACTGTATTGGGATCAAAAGCAAAGCTTTGCACCTGCCGCCGGGCCTGATAACCAGGCGCTGAAGAAATGGCTACTTGCGCCAAGGGAATTAGCCTGGCCTTATCATCTTCACTTAAAACGTACAGCTTTCCAATATCTTCCGGTTTACGAAAGGCACTGGCCCGATTACCACGGAACTTTAGCCAAGCTGCAGCTTGTTTACCGCTCAGGCCAAGGCGCTGCAGCTCCGCTGCCGTCACTGTATTGGGATCAAAAGTGAAGGTCTCCGGAGGCGGACGGAAATTTCGTTGCTCTTCGGTTTTTACCGCTCGGCCTAAAGCCTTTGCTTCCGTGGACAACTGGCTTGAAGGCTGGCTGCCAACATCGCTTTTCCAGTCTACCGCAAGGCAGATCAAAATAAGAGCAGTCATCAGAAAAACAAGTGCCATCCGCTGGGCTCGCGGGTAAGCTCCGTAGCCATTACTCATGACTACATAGGTAAGGGTAATTTCATGAACTGACAAAGTAATCCGCCGATGAGGGTAAGGCAAATAAACCAGTAAGCAGCATGCAGCAGCATGTATTTCCAGCTTTTTCTTTCGAATAAGGCGTTGATGCAAATGATTGGGGCCACGAAGGCTAAAGCGAACATACCTCCGTGCAGCGCACCGTGGCCGAAGTGCATATGGCGGGTAAACATCCCGTACTTAGTGTCAAGCGCGGTAAGGTCTTGCCAAAGAACGCTACCGGCATCGTTCCACTCCGGCAACATACCGAACATGCCAGAAAGACCGTACTGGTGAATAACTACCATCTGAAGTAGGAATGCAACCAATACACTGTATACGTAGCTAAGCCCAAAAATCTTGAGCATATTCGCATTTTCCATCTGGGCGTCGGTAACGCCGGATTCCCGTTGCCAGAGTTTGCCAAACATGGGGCCGTACCAGATAGAGCCTACGGCGAGGGGAACAAGTGCGATGATGAAGGTGAGCCACCAATTGCTAGGGACCATAACGTGTGTATTTTGTTTGGCGTAAAGCTAGGTGTTTCAACTTTTAAATGCTAGTAAAAGTGGTTTTATTTCAAATAAGAAATAAATAATTTTTTCAAACTACCAGTTAAGCACTCCACCAACGAATAAAATTCGCTGACTGTAGAGCTCCTTACTGCGTTCTAAATAGGAGGCATCGTAACTATAGGCGCGTATGTTTTCTGTATCCAAAAGATTATTGACGTTCAGGTATAAGATCAGCGTACCGTCACCAAGTGGCAACATTTTTGATGCGGAAAGATCGATGCGCTGATAGTTGGGGTATCGCTGGCCGTCGTCTGTTTCGGCAAGTATCGGTGCGAACCAATTATCGGTGCCATCTAATGGGGTACGATCAATGACTGGGCGGAAATAGGCACCCCGCCGCCAGTTTGCCGCAATGCCGAGCGTAACATTGCCCCCAAACTTTCTTTGCACCTGCGTTCGCGCCAGAAAAGGAAGGTCGCGGTTGGTAGGCACCTCGCCGGTGGTACTGCGGCTCCGGACCAGAGCAAGACTCGTCCAGGCTACCCAATCATCATCTTTGTAGGTGAGTCTGGTTTCTGCACCACGGACATTAAGATCAGCACTTTTTTCGTAAGACTCTCGCTTCAGATAGGTAGCTGCTTCAACTTTCCAGTGGCGGCGTTCATAGGTGTACTCAAGCGAAACCTGTTTCATTTTCAGCCACTGCCATTCCCGCAACTGAGGCCCCGGACTAAGGAATTGAGCAAAGCTTCCACCGCCAAAATTAAACCGGTGATAGCTTCCTGGCTTGTACCGAAGAGAAGCCTGGGTTGTAGCCCGGAAAATGCCTGCATTAGGTTGGTAAACTGGTTTGAGGCCAAGGCCCGCCAACCACTTTTCTCCCAGCCTGAACTGAGCGTAAGCGTAGGCTTCCCCGAGTTGGTGATCGGTTTTACGCTCATAAGAAATGCTCGGATCTTCTGGCCGAAAGTAATGACTTGTCAGCGGAGAAGTACCGGTCACCCGGTCTGCATAAAGATTGAAGGTGCCACCCGTTTGTAGACTAAAGCCGGCCCCTTCATAGCGGCCGTGAGCGGCCAGATGGCCCGTGAGCCGTCGGGGAACCGTGAGGATATTTCCCAGCCCAAAGGAAGCTCTCTCCCAATCGATAGATTGATTGAAGCTCCAGGCCCAATCTTGTCCCTTTATTCGCCAATTCAGAATGGAAAGATGACGTGGTTTTTTCTGTTCTATCGCTCCAGTATAATAAGGTGTTCGTACCTGAAACCGATAACTCTCGTTGAAGCCCAGGTAAAAAACTTGCAAACTTGCTTGGTCGTTGAAGTTGTGTACGTATTGAACCGTGGCGTCTAACCCTCGGGAGGCTTGGAGGTCCGAAAGACCCTCAGCGTTCAGGACTTGAAATGCGCCAAGATTACTATAGTTCGCAAACGCCCTGATGCCTCCTTTTTTACCAATCGGCCGGTTGTGTGACATTCCTATTCCGGCAAGATTAAGGGATAGGCCCGTTGAAATTGCGGCTGGCAGTTGACGGCTTGTATAAAGGCCCACTGCCCCTGCGCTAGTTTGAGAAAAGCTAACGGGAGGTGAACTGGCGTAAATGCGGACTTCGCTGAGTGGCACTTGACCAAAGATGGAGAACTGGCCAACGCCGTTGCTTTGGTCTAGCCGTACAGCGGAGCGAATGGGGACGTCGTTGAGGTATACTCCGGTGGCTTCGGAGGGGCTTCCGCGTAGAGAGACATTGGCAGTTTCGTCCGCATTTGTTGCAGCCGGAAGGCTGTTTACAGCCAAAAGAGGATCAGCTTTAGCAGCAGGATTTAGGTAGATTTCGAGCTGGCCGACGCGGGTGCTGGCCAGTTCTCCGTGCCGAATCTTTTGACCACGAACCGTTACGGCGTCAATAGAGCCGGTGGTAGAAGGGAGAAGTTTAAGCTCTAGACTTGTGTCCGAAACACTTACGAATTGCTGGAGAGGACGATAGCCCAGATAGCGGACAATCAAGGTGTCTGCTTCTTTGATTTCTATAGTGAACTGACCATCAGAAGTCGTCGTTTTGACCCTTCCGGGATCGCTTTTAGGGTAAACATAAGCACCGGGCAAGGGGGTGCTGTCTTCCAGGTCCATTACGACTCCTCGCAAGTTTATTTGGGCGCTAACGCAGGTGCAGAGTAGGGTAAGGGAGAGCAGGGTAAGGAGGCGCATAATTAGGGGTTTTAGCTAAGTCGTGCCCTGTAAAAGGACTTAAGTTTGGCAATGGGCCGGTCAACGCCTAAGGCGAAGATCTGCCCATCACCAATGGAAGGTTTTGTCCTATTTATCCAACTGTGGCATCAAAAAATTCTTCACGTACCCAAACTCAGGCTGCAATTGCAGCGCCTGCAAATACACCATACGTGCACCCTCGGTGTCTCCGGTTTTTTGCATTGCTTGCCCCAGAAGAGCCATGGTTTCCAGTTGGAACCACTCACAGTTTGTGCTTGCAAAGGCCTTTTGGGCAACCGTCAAATACCTTACGGCTTCCTTAGGGTCTCCTCCCCAGGTAGTTGGCGTGTAGAATAAGTTAGAGCCTTTAAAGTAGTTGGCCACCGGGCTCTCAGCGTCAAACTTTATGCCCTTACTGGCATAATTGGTTGCTTTGCCGCCGTAGACCATTCCTTTGATTGGGGTTTTGGCGATTAGCATGCCGAGGTGTCCGGAGTAGAGTCCGTTTGCCGCAGCGTTTTTATCATTTGTTTCCCAGACTTTATCAATGGCTTCTTCCGTGATGTCCAGGTACTTATTCTGGCGTTCCTTGTCTTCGTTTACCATGGCGGAGACGACGGCACCGTAGGCAATTTTGGCGAGGGCGAGGGCATTGGCTTCTGTTTGGGGTCTGGCTTGGGCGGCACTTACGGCGGGGTCCCACATTTCTGGGCTATTGGCCAGGTAGGCTTTTAAAGCCAGGGCTTCTGGAGACTGAGGTTCATCGCACTGAGCACTTAGGGTAGACGTATAAAAGGAAAGGCAAAGTAGGGAGAGAAGGAAATAGCGCATGGTTGTTTTTTAGCCGGAGAATGATTCCGGAGGGTTAAGGGATAGATGAAATAGATAGTCTTTTCATCGATTGTCGGCAAGGTATAGGCCCATTGAGACGATCCGAAACGCCATTGGCCAATGGTAATTATTACTTGATGAAGGGATGGGTTTCCATTCGTCAGCCAAATCCTGCAACTCGTCAATTCAAGACCATGTCATTGGCTTGAGCCCTTATCTTTAAGGGGTGAATATGATGGATAAGAATCAGGCTCCAGTACCAGCAAATACTTTCCCTTTGATCTTCCGCCGAGGGTGGCGGGCAGATTTGCTTTTTTGGTTCGTCTATGGACTGTTTTGGCATTTTATTTTCGCGCCTTCAATCATGATTGAGAACCTGATGATTTCTGTAATTCTCACGTTCTGGCAAGCGGTGGCAAGCTATACCCTCCTTCGTTTTTTCCTTGAACCAAGGCGAAATGGGGCTATTTCAATCATGAGATATGCGTTGGGAATTGTCGCTATGACGCTTTTCTTTTCTGCCTTAAGTGGTAGCTGTGTTTATGCCTTTTTCATTGGCTTATTACCTCCCGGTGCTACCGATGGCTTTCTTGAATACTGGGTTGGTGCCATCGTTGGGGGAATGACCATGGCGGTTGCTGTTACCGGAGGGATTTATCTTTTTGGACACAGGAGAGATCAGGAGAAACGACAGGCTGAGCTGGAAAAGGCACGAACGGATGCCGAGCTTGCCTTCCTGCGTGGTCAATTGAATCCACACTTTCTTTTCAACGCACTGAACAGTATTTATGTGCTAATTCCCAGAAACCCTGAAGATGCGCAAATGGCCCTCGGAGGCTTTTCTGATTTGTTGCGCTACCAGCTTTATCGCTCACAGGAAGATGTCGTTCCCCTTCGGGAGGAAATTGCACAAATCAGGAAGTTTTCAGACCTGAGTCGACTAAGATTGGAAGAAGACTTTGTTTTTGCCCTTCAAACGCCAAAGCAACTAAGCGATGAGCGGATTCCACCCATGTTGCTGGTGCCATTGATAGAAAATGCCATCAAATACAGCCCGAAACAGGGCGGTAAAGTAACTGGAATCATAGCATTGAAGGAAAATAGACTAAGCTTTTCTTTAAGCAATAATACTTCGTCTCTGGAGATTGTAGATAAGGATGCCAGCGGCATCGGGCTAAAAAATATAAGGAGAAGGCTCAATCTTATTTTTCCGGAAAACCACCATTTTGAGACAACAGAAAAAGACGGCCACTTCACCGTAAACCTTGAAATCCCACTCTCTTGAAAACGACGCTCAAAACCCTGATTGTTGATGACGAACCACTAGCCCGTACCGGGCTAAGTGACTACCTGAGCAGGGTGGGTTTCCTGACGGAAATCGGTCAGGCCCGCGACGGGATGGAAGCACTGGAAATCATTGAGCGCGAACAGGTAGACCTTTTACTGCTCGATGTACAAATGCCAGGCCTTAATGGCGTAGAGCTAATGCAGAGTTTAAGTCGGCCACCGCAAGTGATTTTTACCACCGCTCATCCCGGCTTTGCCGTAGAAGGTTTTGAACTGGACGCAATTGATTATTTGCTAAAACCTATTCCTTTTCCTCGCTTTCTAAAAGCAGTGCTGAAGGCCAAAGATCGCTTGTTGCCCGGTGCGGAAGCTAGCCCTTTACCTATCAATATACCCGCGCCTGAAGACGAAACCCCGGATGCGCCTGATGATCTTTTTTTACGTGTTGACGGCCGGGTGGAACGCCTACTGGTAGCGGACATTCTTTTCGCCGAGAGTATGCAAAATTATTGCCGAATCCATACCGTGCACGGCCAATACCTGCCCTTACTTCCCCTGAAAGATTTATTGGTTGCCCTGCCCGCCAAGCAGTTTCTACAGATCCACCGTTCCTACATGGTTAACCTGAAGATGGTCGACGCAATTGATGGGAATCAGGTAAGAATTGGGGAGAAGTTGTTGCCCGTCAGCCGGTCTAATCGGGAGGAATTGGAACGGCGCTTGGTTGGAGGGCGGTTGTTGTAGTGAGGTAAGTTAATTTTGAGCTTTCAGCCAAAAGCATTTTCCAAATAATGGCCTTTGTTTTTTGCACTTCGGTGGGGTGCTGCTAGTAGTTGCTGACAACACTTGCCAAAGCAACATTTTGTTGTTCCAATTACCCGTTGTAGGTTTGCAGGGCAAGGAAACAACTTGCACAACGGAAATACCATGATTAATCGTCACTTCTACTTTTACTTTAGCTTCTACTTTTACCCCATCCGGTAAGGGACGCTGAACTATTGTAGAAAGACAATTTGAAAAGTGGCCCTGAGAAATCGGGGCCACTTTTTTGTTTGTAAGAAATATCCAAAATGGAAACGACCACTGCCATCAAAACATTAAACGTAAGCATCCAGGGCTACGCCGGGGCTTTTCACGAAGCCGCTGCGCGGCTTCATTTTACCGACGCAGAGGTGGTGACGGTACCCGCACATACTTTTGCCGACGTGGTCGCGCAAGTAGAATCGGGCCAAAGTGACGTAGGCCTGATGGCCATCGAGAACACCCTGGCAGGAAGCCTGATGGCCAACTACGATCTTTTGCAAACTGCCAATCTCCGAATTACTGCTGAGGCTTACCTCCGGATTCGCCTCAATCTGATGGCGTTACCCGGAACAAAACTGAGTCAGTTGCGGGAGGTGTACTCACATCCGGTAGCATTGATGCAGTGCCGGGAGTTCTTTCGTGCTTGGCCTCAGATTGAGGTGATTGAGGCGGTAGATACCGCACTGAGCGCCCGCGAGGTGATGGAAAAGAAAGATCCGACCCGAGGAGCTATCGCCAGCACCGCCGCCGCGGAGCTTTACGGACTGGAAATCCTCGCACCAGGCATCGAGACCAATAAGCTCAACCATACCCGCTTTTTGGTGCTTGAAAAAGGCCGTGATCATTCGGATGATCAAGGAAATAAGGTGAGCATGAGTTTCAGTACCAGCCACGAAAGTGGATCTTTGCATAAGGTGCTTAATGTACTGGCTGCTTATGAAATTAACCTGACGAAAATCCAGAGTAAGCCAATCGTCGGCCGGCCTTGGGAGTACCGCTTTCATGTTGATTTTCTACTGGAAGGCCACGTTACCCTGGACCAAGCACTGGAGGCTATCCGGCCAATCACACGAGAGCTTCGAGTACTGGGGGTATACAACCAAGGCCTCAAGCCGTAGGCCTGAACCTGCAACCTGCAACTTGCAACTTGAACCCTGCAACTTGAACCCTGCAACCTAACAACATGACTGCAACTCAATTCCATCCCATCATCCCTACCGCCAGCCGTCTTGGCGAAACAAAGGAATATTACTTCAGCACGAAGCTGCGGGAGCTTGCGTCTTTACGTGCAGAGGGTAAGGATATTATCAATCTTGGTATAGGTAGCCCGGATATGCCTCCGGCTCCGGAAGTTGTTGAGGCACTGACTAAAGCGGCTAATCTTTCGAATACCCATGGTTACCAGCCATACGCCGGATTGCCAAAGCTGCGCCATGCGTTTGCCGGCTGGTACGATCGTTACTTCGGAGTCAACCTTGATGCGGAGACGGAAATCCTGCCATTGATTGGTTCCAAGGAGGGCATTATGCACATCAGTATGGCCTTTTTGAACCCGGGGGATGAGGTGCTGGTGCCTAATCCTGGTTACCCAACTTACCGTTCTGCGACCGAATTGGCGGGTGGCGTTATCCGTGATTACCGGCTATCGGATGCTACCGATTGGTTGCCAGATTTAGCTGCCCTTGAAGCTTCTGACTTAAGTAAGGTGAAGATCATGTGGGTCAATTATCCGCACATGCCCACGGGCACTGCCGCACCAGAAGGCTTTTTCGAGAAATTGGTCGCTTTTGCCCAGCGCAACAAAATCCTTGTTTGTAACGATAACCCTTACGCCTTTATCCTGACGGATTCTCGTAAGAGTCTACTCTCGGTACCAGGAGCTAAGCAGGTTGTGATCGAACTTTCTTCGCTTAGCAAGGCACAGAATATGGCAGGCTGGCGGGTGGGCGCGGTCGCAGGTGCAAGGGAGTACCTTAAGAGCATTGTTCGTTTCAAAAGTAATATGGACAGCGGCACTTTTCGTCCTGTTCAGGAAGCAGCGGCAGTTGCTTTAGGGCTCGGGCCGGAATGGTACGATAGCCTCAACGCGCATTACCGTAGCCGCCGCAAGATCGCTTTCCGAATTATGGACCAACTAAATTGTTCTTACCGAAAGAACCAGGTAGGGCTCTTTGTCTGGGCTAAATGTCCTGCCGGGAAAGACGGCTATGCCGTCAGTGATGATGCCCTGTACAATAAGGATGTTTTTCTAACCCCGGGCGGTATCTTCGGGGATGAAGGAAACAACTACGTTCGCATTAGCCTCTGCTCAACCGAGGAGCGGCTAACGGAAGCTTTGCAACGGTTAAGCTGAGCTTTCGCTGCTCCCTTTGGAGGGCAAGTTTAAATGCCTTCATTGCACCTGCGGCCCCGCCCAAACGTTGCGATTCAACAACGGAAAAACTAAATATCAAATTCTAAATTTTAAATCAAAGTGACAATAACCATAGTCGGCATCGGTCTCATCGGCGGCTCTCTCGGTATAACCCTGAAGGAAAATGGCTTTGCTACGCGCGTAATTGGCGTTGACGCCAGCCAGGAGAACCTGCACAAGGCGACGCGTCGTAGGCTGATTGACGAAGAGATGAGCCTGGCGGAAGGTGTTAGTGTTGCTGACATCATCGTGCTGGCCACTCCGGTAGATGTAATGCGGAAACTCCTCCCTGAAATCCTTGATCGGATAGGGAAGCACCAAACAGTTCTTGACGTTGGGTCTACAAAAGAGATGTTACTTGATGAGATTGAAGGGCACCCGAACCGAAGCCGCTTCGTTGCTTGCCATCCTATGGCGGGTACTGAGTTTAGCGGCCCGGAAGCAGCTCTGCCCCGTCTCTTTGAAGATAAGGTTTGTGTCATCGTGGATGCAGATGATTCGGCGCCAGGTGCCCTGGATGCAGCCCGCAGACTCTTCAAAAGTGCAGGCATGAAGTTTAGTCGGCTAGATCGCAAGGCTCATGACCTTCACTGCGCTTATGTTTCTCACATAAGTCACATTGCCAGTTTTGCGCTGGCGTTGACCGTACTGGAAAAGGAACAAGACGAACAGCGGATCTTTGAATTGGCCAGCTCCGGCTTTGGCTCTACTGTTCGCTTGGCAAAGTCTTCGGCGGATATGTGGGTACCCATTTTTCGCCAAAACAGGGACCACGTCCTGGATGTCCTCGACGAACACATCGAACAACTCTCAAAATTCAGAACCCAACTCATCAAACGCGATTTCGATGGTTTTTACGAACGAATCGAGCGCGCTAACGAAATCACTAAAATATTAAAATAAGTTGCAGGTTGCAGGTTGTAGGTTGCAGGTTTTCCCTCCGACTTAAGCAGCCTGCAATCTGCAACCTGTAACCTGACATACTATGGAAATGAATATCAAAAAAGTCTTAACTCCAACACCCGGCCGTGGTTTGGTAATTGCTGGTCCTTGTAGTGCTGAAACTGAAGGCCAGGTAATGCAATGTGCCAAGGATCTGGCTAAACTCAATCAGGTAGACCTCTTCCGGTCTGGAATTTGGAAGCCTCGCACGCGCCCTGGAAGTTTTGAAGGTGTTGGCAAGGAAGGTCTGCAGTGGCTTAAGCGTGTGAAGGAAGAAACGGGCTTGAGAACAACAACCGAGGTGGCCAAAGCCGCGCATGTCTACGACTGCCTCAAAGCGGGCATCGATGTACTCTGGCTCGGAGCGCGGACGACCGTGAATCCTTTCAGCGTACAAGAAGTCGCTGACGCACTGAATGGTACGGATATACCGGTACTGATCAAGAACCCGATTAACCCTGATCTTGGGCTGTGGCAAGGTGCCGTGGAACGAATCTACAAGGCGGGGATTACCCGTATTGGATTGATCCACCGAGGTTTCAGTTACCACGGAAAGACCAGTTACCGCAATGTTCCGCGCTGGCAGCTGGCCATTGAAATGAAGCGTAAATTCCCGGATCTGCAGATGTTTGTGGATAATAGTCATATCTGTGGCCGCAGAGACACACTCCAGGAAGTGGCCCAGGAAGCCCTGAACCTCAATTACGATGGTTTGATGACCGAAGTGCATCCTCGTCCGGATGAAGCATGGTCCGACGCGGCTCAGCAAATTACGCCTGCAGTATTTGGGGAAATGTTAGACAACCTCCGCCTGCGGAAGCCGACGGCCGATGAGGTGGAAATGGCTGACCTCATCGAGCTTCGTCGCCAAATCGACGAAGTTGATAGCGACCTGATCGGTATGCTTGGGAAGCGGATGCAACTAGCAGATTCCATCGGTGAGTTTAAGGCTGCCAGAAATATTGCTGTACTGCAGAGCGATCGGTGGGAAGTAATTATGGCCGAGGCTGCTAAGGCAGGAACAAAACACGGATTGAGTGAGGAATTCATGAAGTCTTACCTGCGGGCGGTACACCAAGAGAGTATTGACCACCAGGATGCGATTGTTAATAAGTAAGATCCTGTTTGATCGAATAGAATTTGGCCTCGCTAGCATCGCTGGCGGGGCCTTTTTGAGTATTGGAAAGGCCTGAATGAGCGGTTTACTACAAACTGCATACTACTGAGAATTTCGCTACGCGGCTTCTTCGAGGTTTGGGCCCCTCTCCGTCGAGTCTTAGGCGAGACGTGTGGGAGAGGGCGGCTATTAGGAAGCAATTCGACTTGTTCTGCCCCGTATAAGTACCTGTTTTTCTAATATTTAGACCCTATTTCCTTAAAGTACGGTCTGACTTGTTTATTATTGAATCGAAAATATACTTGTCAAAGGCGGTTCTGTTTTTTTTCGCCCTTTGAAAGGTATTGTTTTTAGAGAAACACGACTCATAAACAAGTATGGAAGACACTAAAGGCACTTCTTCAGTGAAGGGTAAAGCCCTTATTAAAGATCTTGGCATCATGGTTGGTTTGCTCACTCCCGACCCGGAGGGAGCGGCAGACCAATTCAAAATTAACCAGGATTGGATCAAGAACCCGAAGGTGTTTTTAGAGAAAGTGCCCACGGAAAAAGTTAGGCGTGATGCCTTGGTGGCAGTCTTTGATGATGCTTGGGGCGAACGCACTACCGAGAGCCCGCTGCTGGACCTTGAGGACAGTAGTGTGACGGCCAACGAGACTAAGTGGCTACCAATACCTAAGAAAAAGCCAAAGGCTGATGAAGCTGAAAGTCAGGAACCTGTTGCTGAAGGTGCTGGCCCCGAAGACGGACAGCCTGCGGATGGTGCTGACGAAGATGAAGGAGCAGAACCTGGTGAATCCGAAGAAGAAACGACCGAGGACTCCGGGCTGTTTTTAGTCCCGGAGGGAAAGGAGGAGGACGCTGAATTTAGCCTGGGCTTACTTCATGAATTTATTTCGGAGGACGAAAAGTTTTCTTTGACCCCGTTCGCCCAGTTTCCGATTGCTGCAATGCCTTTCCCAAACGGCGGACCATTTATTTTAGGCCATGAAGATCATCCTATTCCGGTGGGTATCGGCTTCACCTCCAAGGAGACTACGTTTGGGTTTAAGGGGAAAGATTACAACGGTTTCAAGTTCATCGCTAATTTCAATATAGCTTCTCCGTCGTCGTCCCAATTTCACTTGTTCCTGGCCGAAAGTGACGGGTCTTTTGACTTGTTCGAGTTTGCTTTTCCGGACATCAAAGACTTAGTCAATGATATTCTGGGCATTAAGCAGGTACAAGACTGGCTAGATAAACCAATATTGCCGGGGAATGCCAATAAAAACGGTCTTGGCAGTATTCTGGTCGCCTTTAATCTGCTGACTAAGGATGATGACGGTGTCTACAGCCTCGGCGATCTCGCTAAGATCAAAGACATCACCTTCGCTAAGATTGTCGCTACCGCCCTACAGTTGCTAGATGGGCTTCAGTTGTTGAAGTTGGGCAAAGACGGAAAAGAAGGCTTGTTCATTTCGAGTAGAAAAGTGGCGAATGGTAAGGCCTACGGTTTCCGATTCGTATTGACCGATTTTGAACTGACAGGAAGGGGCAAAGAAAAAGAAAACAACGACGACCCTTCACCCCCTTCATCGCCCGCTGCCGAAAGCGATGAGCAGGAGAAAAAGCCGAATCGCTTGCTGCTTCAGATCGGTAAAGTGTTTGAAAAAGATCCCGCTAAGGAAGAGGAGGAGAAAGCGGAGGCGGCCGTGATAGCTCTGTCTGAAACAGCGGGTGAAGAAGACGATAACTGGACAAATACCAAGAGTCCATTAGGTATTAACCTTAGCCTCGTGGAGGTGGCAGAAGACAGTACCTTAAGTTTCCACCCTAAGCTTGAGATGGTTAGTGTAGGGGTAGACTATAAGAGTGCAGATGATAAAACTCCGTTAGCATCCGGAAAAGGGTTCTCCTTTACCGGGGTTGAGCCGCGCATTTATTTGGCGCTTCCGTCTCAGCAAGACAATGGTGATGTGTTTGATTTTGGCGCGGCCATGCGCGTTGATCACATCGAGTTGCCACTCGATGCTGGAATTAATAAAGACTCAGAAAAAGGGAATCCGGTAGTTGCTAACTTGCTTGATTCAAAACCTAAAGATGATGGGGGCGAGGACGCAGGTGCAGAGGAGGGTAAAAAGGATACCCCTCCGGCAAGAACACGGTTTTCCTTTGCTGCCGCCTACACTACCGTTGCGGGAGCTTCTCAGCATCACCTAAACATATTCCTTTACGACGCGGATAATAAGCGTACTACCAAGCCCATTTGGTGGAAGGTTGAGAAAAGCTTTGGCCCCGTTTTATTACAAAAAATTGGTATTTCGTGGGACAATGCTCCGCGCGATCTTGGTCTTTACCTGAGTGGTGGGCTGGTGACTTCCGGGCTTAAGATTGAGCTGGAGCAACTGTCAGTTACTATGCCACTAACCGACATGAGTAAAACGAAGTTGGGCCTGAAGGGGCTCAACCTCTTCTTCAAGGGCGGCCCGGTTGAAATCAGTGGGGCCTTCCTGGAGGTAGATGGGCCGGATGGTAGCAAGCAATACGACGGTGAGGCGGAGCTGAAAGCAGGTACCTTTGGTATCTCTGCTATTGGCTCTTATGGTAGTGTCGCCACGACGGTTGGAGGCGTAACTAAGAACCATCCTTCTCTCTTCATCTTTGCTTTGCTCGATATTCCGCTGGGCGGACCTCCATTCTTTTTCGTTACCGGACTAGCCGCTGGCTTTGGGTATAACCGGGACTTGAAAATCCCTACCCTGGATAATTTACCTGAATTCCCGCTGGTTTCCGCGGCAATGGCTGGGCAGACCGGGACTAGCCCCTTCGGGAAATCTTCTGATCCTGGTTCCGCACTAAAGGTTTTGGCCGAATACATCCCACCAGCTTATGGCGAATACTGGTTGGGCCTTGGGGTTCGTTTTACTTCCTTTGAGTTGGTGCAGTCTTTTGCGCTACTTACCGTGGCCTTTGGCACCCGTTTCGAGATTGATCTCCTTGGGCTTTCAGCCGTGACAATGCCACCGGCGCTTCCGGAAGATAAAGAGCCAATCGCTTTTGCTGAGCTCGCTTTGGAGCTGACCATCCAGCCCGACACCGGGATATTTGGCCTCTCGGCTAAGCTGACCAACCAGTCTTATATCCTGAGCAAGGATTGTCATATTACCGGTGGCTTTGCCTTTTTCATCTGGAGTAAGGATAACCCCAAGGGGGATGCAAAAGACTACCACGCTGGTGATTTCGTCGTAACCCTCGGGGGATACAACGCACACTACAAAAAGCCTGAATTCTTCCCCGAAGAACCAAGGGTTGGAATGAACTGGGTTGTAAGTGAAAATTTCACCATTAAAGGTGGCTTGTACTTTGCCCTGACACCTTCTGCAGTAATGGCTGGCGGTAGTCTTTCGGCGGTTTGGCAGAGCGGAGCTGTGCGGGCCTGGTTTGAAGTTTATGCTGATTTCCTCCTTTCCTGGAAACCATTCTACTACTACATTGATGCGGGCATTAGCCTGGGGATTTCCCTGAAGATAGATGTTCTTTTTGTGCACACCACCATCACCATTAGCGTGGGGGTGCAGTTGGCAATCTGGGGGCCATCTTTCGGAGGAAAAGCCAAAGTAGACCTCTGGATCATTACTTTCACGATTCACTTCGGCTCGAAAAAACCGGATGTACAACCCATCGGTTGGGACGAATTCAAGGAGAGTTTCCTCCCGCCCGCTCAGGCAGATGATGGCGGAACCAATACGCCTCAATTGCGTGCCTTGCCGCAGGTACAGCTTGTTCATTTGAACGAATTGACGACTTTGGATGCTACGCCACCAAAGCAAATTCCGACGAACGCCATCTGCTACGTCCGGCCGGGTGCTGAGGGGTTGGTTAAGGACCTGAGCAAGGTGAAGGGAAACAATACTGGGCTGGACTATATCCTACAACCAGAAGGTTTCTCTTTAATTACTCATACCAGCTTCCCGACTACGGAAGCAAGCTTCACGACGGGTAATGGTGACCCGGATAATCCCGCAGAAAAGACCATCAACCTGATCGACTCAAATAAGATCAAGGTTACAGAGGTGGATGTGGGGCCGTCCGACATACCCGCCAGCGACCTGAAGAGCGTTCACCACATCTCTCTCTACAAGCTTAATGGGGATGAGCACGATCTTGCTTTTGATTTCTCAGCGCATGGCGCCGAAGAACCCGTTTTGACCAATTCCCCAACCGCAACCTGGAACAACGATGCGGCTCAAAACCCAAGCCTAGGTAATGCGAACAGCAAACCATTGACGATACCGGGAACACTTTCCGGCTTTACGATCCTGGG
>CAYPIM010000041.1:16904-35786 GCA_964410795.1 uncultured Lewinella sp.
CCTCCTAGATGCTCCTCAACTAATGGATTGGGTGCCCGTAACCTAGATTCCGCAAACAACCGAAAACTGTCAACCGACAACCGCCAACCGATAATTCAGCCCCATGGCATCCAATCCCATAAAAGGAAAAATAACCTTCATCGAGAACCATCTTTCCCCCTTACTGGCGGGAGAGTATATGGTACGCGTAGATCAATTGGTTCAGAATACCAATACTTCTGCTAATCCAGATCAAAAGATTAATGAGAATTACTACAATGAAAAGCGTTTCGCGGTAACCGCTCCGCGTTTCGCGATTCCCGGCACTTCGGTCTCGAATGTGTTTCCGCCGGACAATAACGCCGGAGAATACGACAACGTCTTACCGCATATCGTACTTTCTAAAAAAGCGTTACCCTGGATTCGTTCAGCGGACGGTGTGGACGGGAGCCCCTGGCTGGCTTTATTGCTTTTTGAGGAGTCTGAAATGAAAGACGCTAAGGGTAGGCCGCTGGAACTTAAAGGACCAGGAAGGGTAGGAGATTTGCAAAAATCAAACTACCCAGTTGATGAAACCGGGAAGAGTGTCGCTAGTAGCCTTCCAGCAGATACTATTTCCTATCCCGGCCTGGATGCTTCAAAGCCTCACTTGCCAGTTGGTGCTGATGGCTTGGATTACGGAGAGAATTGGTTCAGCCCTTGTCAATTCATCGATGTGCCAATTGAACTCTTTGCTGAAATCGCTCCATCCTTAGCCGATATGAAGTTGCAGACTCATGCGCGAAAGCTGGACACCTCTGCGGTCAAAACTGAGGCGGGAGGTAAGGACGATAATGAGTTCTCAGTGGTAGTTTGTAACCGTTTGCCAATTCCGAACACTAAGTGCGTGGCCCATTTGGTTTCGTTTGAAAATCTAGCAAGTACTGAACACAATACGTCCTATTTGCCTACTGTAGATGTAAGCGGAAATTACACACCTGGTACATTCCCCGGCGGTATTTCCTACCTCCGGTTGGTAAGCCTCAAGCGCTGGAGTTTTAAATCAATTGATCCGAAAGAAACCTTTACTCAATTCCTTGAGCATCTAGATGCGGGGCCACTTCAGGTTCCGGTGCCTGAAGGCGAAACGGATGTGGACGTTACTGGCCCGTTGAATCTGGGGTTCACGCCTTTAAATCACCAAACTCGCCTTGGCGACGAAACGGTGTCTTGGTACCGTGGTCCGCTGGTTCCGATCGCAGCACCAGCTGAGTTTGAGCCCGTCCCTGACCCCACTACCAGTCCGGTAACGCAGCCACTGATGAGCGCCGATCAAGCGGTTCGCTACAACCCCGGTACGGGGATGTTGGACGTGAGCTATGCTGCCGCCTGGAAGATTGGGCAACTGCTGGGCGTCCAGAACCAGCATTACGCAACGGCGCTCTATAACTGGAAACGGGCAAACACCCAGAAAACGGTGCTGAGCCTTGAACGAGAAATACTGCGCGACAAATTTGGAACGGTGCTTCAGCTTAATGATGAAAAGCAGGATACAGAAGCCCTGCACGTGGCGGCTACGGCACTGCTGGCAGGCCCACTCTATCAGCATATTCACGTCTCGAAAGAGGCAGAGGAGGAGGAAGCTGATTGCGGAGCTTGAATTAACTAATTGTAAGTAAACCCTGGGGCGAACGGTATCCGCCCAAGGCAAAAATATAATAATGGCTACCCTCATTCAAAGAAGCGCTCATCATAATAAGCTGCATACGCTACTGACGGACCCGCAGGCCCTGGCTGCTGTACACGCGGATACTGAAATACCGGAAGTGGTGACCGACTGGCTGCACCAATTGAAACGCCTGAAAGGTGTTCCTTTTGATTACCTCGTCCCTGGAGAAGCTTATTTGCCTAAGGAATCGATTCGCTTCTTCCAGATGGACCCCAACTGGATTGATGCATTGGTTGAAGGAGCCTTCAGCATTGGTTCGGCAACGCAGGGAGATGCGGCGCACGATCAGGTAATGCGGCGTAAAGTAGAAAGCCTTGCCCCCGGAGAGGTGGTGAGTGGTTTTTTGCTGCGTTCTGAGGTGGTGCGAGGCTGGCCGAACCTCGGAGTGATTGTGTACGATGCTGAAGGCAATACAATGGCCAACATTGATCACCCGAAACACCTTACGGATACCATTATACTCGTGTTGGTGAGCGGAGCTAAGGCGCTTGATCACGTCGCTATCCACGAGCACCCGGAGGGGCTCCACTTTGGCGTCAACTTACCAGAGCAAGACGGAGATCCGATGACGAAGTCTTTGCGCTACCTAAAAGCCCCGGAGGGGCAACAGCCAGGAGACCAAATTCTGAACGGACCGGAAGTGAAGGTTCCTTTTCGCGCTGGTGGGAAACGAGTATTGGCCACCTCCGCTATGTCTGATGCTTTGAAAAAGGCACTTGTGACGGCCGGAGCCATTGATTCTCCCCCTGTTTTTACTTCCGCAGAATATGCGCTGGAAATGATAGAAGGCGTTCAGTCCGTCGTCTTCCAGGCGAAGTGACACCGCCCTAAACCTTTTTTTGCACCTGCGGCCCCGCCCATATTTTGATTTAAGAAACAACACAGCATGGCAACTTCAAATTCACTTTACGTACCCATTGACCTGGAAGCATTCTGCGTTGGTGTTTACGATGTCAACGGAAAAGATGGCTCGGGTTACGGGACCAGTAATTTTGCGAAAATATCTAATGATTTTTCTCGCCTGCCTTACGCAAATTCTGGCGGAGAGCAAATTCACGCCAACAACGCTCCCGTTAGTGAAACGGTACTTCCCGGACACTTTGCGGAAAATCCGGTAAAAATACTAGATACCGGAATCCATCTGCACTGGGCTTTGCCAGACGCTTTGGCGCACGGAGAAAATGATGAAAGTGGGAGCATAACTTTCCGCGAAGCTCCGAACCGCTGGCTTGTTGTTCGAACGGTAAAAACCGATGCTGCGCCGGACCTAACCGCTTGGGTCGTGGCCAGTGACCAGCTTTGGGACCAAGCCAGCGATTTCGACAGTGCCAACCCTAATTTCATCAGTAAGGCGGTACCGATCAAAGCGATGCTGAACTCTCCGGACAAGCCTTTTCAAGCGATGGGCTTCACTACGGATTACTCGAGCTTTGAAGAAGCAAGTGTGAAACAAGCAATCAGCAAGCACACGGCAGTGGGCTACGGAGAAACTACCTATGCTGCTGCATACGCCCACAGCCAAAACGTATTCGGGCTTTATGATCAGCTGAAAGACTATGCTTTTGAGTCCAATGATGAAACAAAGAATTGGACAATATCTTATTTCGTTGCTGGGTGGTACAGTGAACAAAACAATGACCCGCTCACCACGATTGATTTTCCCGCAGACGCCACTTTTGAGGAAAAGGCAGCTTTGCTGGAAGCGACCTATAAATGGAAGCTTCCGGCGCCTGATGATGGAGCGTCTTTTCCTGGTCAGACGTTCTGCCACGGCGTACTGCAAGACATCAACTGGGAGCCGGGCAAAGTATACGTAAAGCCGCCTTCGACCAGTAATAAAATGGATGTCTCCATTGGCAATACTACCGCCGAAGCACTTTCCGCAATGCTCGTTGAACAATCGGGCATTGCGGCTAACGATAAGGCTGCCGCCGAGCATGCCTTGAATTTGCTGCAGCTCGGATTCTTAGCAGATATTGATCGGCCAGGAGGCCTGGGTGCGGCGGAAGAAAAGCTCCACCAATCTGGCTTTGGGCGGAAGGCCGCCGGGAAGATGTGGATGATCAAGCGCAAAGATGCCGATAAGGCACAGCGTGCGCAGCATCCCAGCCAAAAGGATATTTCAGAATCCTTAATGGGGGCGGCTGCCGGAACAAACACGCCGCTACCAACTAAGGTAGCAGATATGCTGAACGTGCTGAATGAACAGCAGATAGGGGTGGATCGGCTGGAGGCCATCATCAAGAGCCGGCAGGGGCAACTGTTTGTGGATTTTTATAAGTATATGGCGATAAAATACGTCAATGACCCTATTCATGACGGGCGGGTTACGGCAAACCTGAACGATGCCTTTCACTTCCTTCAGCAAGAAACCCGAAGAATCCAGAACAAGAAAAACCCTAGCCCTGATCTTTCGATGGTTTTGCTGGAAGCAATGAAGGATGGCGTTTCCGAATTAAGGCAGCAACTTGAGCAGGGGGCGTTGCCAAAAGGCTGGAAATTAGTACAAGTAGAAAGCCCTCAGTACTGGCAGCCGGTAGAGCCGGTTATATTACTTGCGGGGGAAGACGTACGCCCCTCAGACCGGCACGGCCGAGACGGCCGCCATGATGAAGATGGCTTGCTGAACTGTCGCATTTCTGGCCAGTTGATTAGTGAACTCAGTATTACCAAAAACGGCACGGTAGTAGGCAAGGTGGGGCAGGCCAACCTGCCCGCTTTAGCCGGCCCGGCAACGCCCTTGAGCTATGTAGATGAACTGGAAGCCATGCTTGTTGAAGCCTTGCTGCTGGACGCAAAGGAGAGTAGTGCACTTGCTACTGCTGCGGGACAAGCTGACGAAGCCGCTGCTATTGCCACTGCCATTGGTAATCTCCTGGACGGCAAACGCGACCTTAATAAAGAAGTCACCTTCAAGGGGCTGGCGCCATCTCCGGTAGGGATGAAAAGTTGGTCGGGAGAAAACCCCTGGGTGCCATTGATGATTCAGTGGGAAGTCGATTTTTACCCGGAGGTGCCCATTAAGACGGATGCGGAAGGCGTAGAGTCCACTTACCCAACAGATTTTATTACCAGCAACTTTATACCCGACGACGCCAGCATGCCAATTGAGCTAATGCGGAAAACGACCGGGAAAACGCTAACGGCTTCCCAAACTTACCGGGGTGGTGTGTTATTGACGCCGAACCCGGAGATTAAACTGGCGGATGAGATCAATAAATTCATCACTAATTATCCGGATGCGCAGGAGGTTCCGGTGCTTAAGACATTGCTGGCGGGCATTACCGCTAACCCCAGCCCCCGGCAAAGCCAGCGTTTGAGCGGTTTCAACGAAGCCCTCATGATGCGCAAGCAAACCTTGCAACTCCCGGTGAACGATCCTTTAGCCTATAATGGGAGCCCAATCATCAATGCCTTCATCAATACCGAATTGCCGGAAGTAATTGCCGGGCAGAACATAAACGCACCGCTGCCCCTTAATTACTACAATCCGATACGCGCCGGTGAAATGAAGCTCAGCAGGGTACGTATCATTGATGCCTTTGGCCAGTTTTTGGACGTTGACCTCGACCAGGTAATCGTAGCGCAAACCATCAAGGCGCAAGCAGGGACTACGGGAGAGGCGACCTTGCATCCCCGGATCACCCAGCCCAGTCGCCTGATGTTTCGCTGGATTTCGACGACGGATGACAGCGTGGAAACCAACAGCCACCCCGCCACTACGCCGGTCTTCGGTTGGGTGATGTTTAACCACCTCGACGATACATTGATGATCTACGACGGTGACGGAAAGCCCGTGGGCTCGTTTAATATGCGCGGCCCGGTTTGGCAGGGCGTTCCCGGGCATGCAGGAAGCTACGGCCACAATGATCCGGCCTATTCGCTAAAGGATTTAGCTCCTGGAGCTGGAAGCGACCACCTCAAGAACTTTGTGAACGGGGTGTTCGCTAAAATTTCGGTGGATGGTAACCGGGATTACCTCAAGGCCATGCTGGAAGCCATTGACCGAAGCGTGACGACGATTGATCCGTCTTCCGCGAAGCAGCATTCAGATTTATCGGTCTTGATTGGACGCCCGCTGGCGCTAACCCGGGCGTCTTTGAAGCTGGAATTGGATGGCTTGCCCGCACTGGACCAAAGCTGGGCTGCATTTGATAATGCAGCAGCAGATGGCAAGCAATTGCCTTATGATCAACGCGACCATGCAGCCTTTACGGAGGTGAAATTTCCGGTCCAAATTGGTGACCTGAGCAAGATCAATGATGGCTTGATTGGTTATTTCCAAACCGACCAGGAAGACAGTAGTTTGAAGGCCTATTCTACTTTTTGGGCCCACGCCATTGCCGGCACGGAGGAAACCGGAAAGGGTGTAACAGCGCCTGCTTTTGATCATTTGCAGCTCGCTCCTTCCTTCGGCCTCAAAACGGAGACGACTCAACTGCCAGGAGGAGGAACTTACCCACAAGCGGTGGGACAGACGAATGAGAACTCCGTTTTTCTTACCCTCATGGTGGATCCCCGGGCGCCGGTACATGCCACTTCGGGTATTTTGCCGACCAAAGGCATTGATATACCTCCGGATTTCTACCGCGATGCGCTGGCGAAAATGTCGGTGAACTTCCTTACTTCTCCCATCCTTACCAGCGCAGCGGAACTGACCATCCCTTTGCCCAACGAACCAGGATACGGCTGGAGTTGGGTGGCAAATTCAGGGACGGAGTGGACGGAAACCGAAACCATCCGGAAGGTCAATCAGAATGCTTCCTTCTCTTACCAACCCCTGGTGGTGAAGGAAGGCTGGCTCAAGTTAAGTAAGCGCCCGGCCTCGACTGAAGAGGATAATTAATTAGAACAATCTGGGCGCGGCCGCAGGTGCAAGGAGGGCTTTTAAGGAGAAAGTTTGACCCTGCAATCCTTTCCTTGCACCTGCGGCCGCGCCCTAAAGGATTTATTTATGAAACTGAATTTCTCGCTAAAGAACACCAACCCTGTTGCCAAGGGTAGTGCCGTGGTCTATCGCAATACTGACCCTTCGTTCAATACCCTGGAGCTGACGATAACCAATGACGGAGAAGACCTGGACCTGAAGGGCGGAGTACCCGTGCGGGAAGGGACAATCCAGCATGGAGGAGCAACCACCATGTATATGGACGCTGCGACCGTACTAGCCTGCGGCCTTACAGCACTGGGGCAAATGGAGGTGAAGTCAGCTGGGTATAACACCCGGTTTTTTGACGACGCTGGAGGAACCTGGGCGTTGAGCCCCAAAGAAGATGGTAAACTAACCGCAGGCGAAACCATCAAAATTACCATAAGCAACATCGTTGTTGGGGCGGATGCTTTAACGGGCCACACCAGTCTTGATTATTATAATTTCTCTGGAAGTGAAGGCGAGGTGGTATCAATGGCCGTTCAGGTGGCCGATAAGCCAGCGGTTGGGAATAAAGACCTTACTTCAGCGTTAGCGATGAGCTGGGGGAACAACGGTTACCAGGATATTTACGCGACGATTGACCCCAATAAACCCTTTTCTAACGAACTTTCCTTTACGCTACGAAATAATGACGCCAGCTCGATAGCAGCGGGGCCTGGTACGGAGTTTACGCTCTCTTTCGTCTACGCCAATATTCCTGGCTATGGCGCTTTGTGTACGAAGCAAGAAGGCAATGGAATATTGATCAAACAGGCTTATTCGCTAAACCCCTGGTCAGGGGGGAAAGATCGCCTCTCCCCGGCTCCCATTTGGCGCTTTACGCCCAACGGGAAGGTTTTGGGTACTGGCGAAAATGCAACCACAAGCTTCTCAATTTCGGAACTTATCTCCACACTTCAGCCGGGCCCAACGCTGATGTACCTGAGCTGGGTAAACGTGCCCGGCTACAATGATGGCCAGAAGAGTTTGGGGATTACAAAGCTTAGCCCACCGGTAATAAGTCTGTTTACCGCAACGCCTCCGGCATTGGTTTTTGATTTACCCTCGGAAACCAAGGACGTAGAAATAGAATGGCAGGTAGACCATTGGGACGGAAGATTGGTGGAAATTAATGGTGCTCCCGTTGCTGCGAAGGGAAAGAAAAACTTTCCCGTTCAGTACCATGATGGCGGTGAAAAGATGGAACTGAGTGTCATTTTTGGAGATAATAAGCACGTTGCTCAGCGTGATTGTACGATTGGTACCGCTTTGCGTGGCCCAGTGGTGAAGAAATTGGAAACGAATATTAAACTACTAGATTTTCGGAAGCAAGCCTCCGTTGAAGTTAAGGTCTCCTGGGCAGTTGATCATGCCCGCCAAGTAACTTTCTCGGGAGATTATATTTCAGGGGTCCAGCCAGCGACAGGGAGTGTAGCGTGTACGATTCCCTTCCATGATATGGCACCGCTCAAAGCTTATGAAGACATCCCTGGGGTGCTGTTGGAGTTGGTCGCCGAGGGGTATTCCGCTGGTGAACGGGTTGCAAAATCGGTTCCCTTGTTTCAGTGGGCGTCCCAAATGGTTTTCCCTAACTTAAAGGATACCTTGAAGATCTTGTTGAAGGCAAAAAATTCTATTATAGGTCAAGAGTTTCGTTTTTTGTCCGACCTCTATTTAGTGGTTAACAATATCAGTAGTTTGATGGGGGGCTATTCTGATAATTGCGCTCCGGTGAAAAGCCTTGTTGCTCTAATTCTTGCTACTAAGAAAGTTGTTGATAATGATGGCCCGGATTGGGCCCATATCAAACGTTATGCTGCTTTGCCTGACTATATGATTCAGCAAATTGGCGACTTGGGAACTTATAAAGACTCCTGGCAAAGGAGGGTTACAATGATCGGCAACGGCATTGCTAAGGCAAGTGTCAGGAAACAAATTGTCGATCGTATTGGCTATGAAGATAGTAATGTTGTATTTCTTGTCGCAAAAGGCTACTGCCGCTTTCTGGAGACTTTATACCTCAAGCCTGATGGTATTGACACGCTTCATAAACTCACCGGACAGTTGAATGCGCTAGTGGCGGATAAGTCGCCGGAATCCGCACGTAAGGTACTGGCTACTTGTAAGTGTATGGCGGGTTTTATCTATGATATTGATAAGCTGCCTCGGAACCGACGTTAAGGCTAATTAAATTAAACGATGATGCACAAGTCCTTTCCCGCGTTCAACTCAACTGCCAACGATTTTAAAAATAGTAAAACCATGTCCGCAGCTATCTCTTTTAGCCTGGAAAATACTAATGTTAAGGGGCCAAATAAGGCCACCGTTTTCCTGACTGATGATCCTACGGTAAATAAACTAACGATCAGCCTGTCCAACACGGGGGAAGAAGACTTTGCCCTAAAAGGAGGCGCGCCTGTGCAGGAAAACCAACGAGGAGCTGAATCTCCGGCTGGCCTCTACGTTAACTTTGGCGCAGCCATTCCCGTTGAATCAACCAAGGCGATGGTGTTTACCGCAGAAGGGTGGGCGGCAAAATATTTTGCTGCCGAAAATGGAGAAACCTGGGCGCTTTCGCCAGTGGCGGACCTCACCATTCCCGCTGGCGAAAAGGTGGTTTTTAACCTGGACAACCTAATGACGGAAAAACGCTCCAACAGGGGAACGCTCTCCATCGGGTACTACGGTTTTGGACCTTCTTCTCCGGACGTATTTCAGGAGTCTTATTTTATTCAGCCTCCTCCGGTAGAAGGCTTGAAGGAGCTAGACCTTAAGCTAGGTTTTGTGCGTGGCGGAAATGTGGCGGTAACCACAAAGGGGAGTGACGAGATCCAAAACGAAATAAGCTTTACGCTAAGGAACCCTGATCCTGACCATCCCGTGGTTGGCCCCGGAGCCCCGGCTCCGGCAGGAACACCGATTTTTTACCTGTCCTTTGTTTCCGGTGAAAGCCCCGGTTATGAAAGCTTGGCTACAAAAGAGCATATAAAGCTCTTCACCGTCAAGCAGGTAGCAGTAAACCCTAAAGAAAGCTGGAGGGTGACTGGGCCAGCCGATGATCCGGGTTCTGGCGCACCAAAAGAAGGAGATGAGGCGATAGAATGGGCACTAGAACCATCAAACCCTGAAGTGCTAGGAACGGGCGCGTCTGGTATCGTTAAATTTAGTGTGTCGCAAATCGTGTCGTACTTACAACCAGGGCCAACGCTCCTTTACCTCCAGTACCAAAATATACCCGGTTACAATGATGGGTACCTTAGTTTGGCGATAAACAAGTACCTCATGCCGGCCATCACGGCGTTTAGTGCTGATCCTTCTTACTTGCTTTTCAAGCATAAGGACCAAGACTTTGATGTGACTTTTTCTTGGGCGGTTAGCCATCCTTTTACCAACCTAAGAATCCATCCCGTATACCAGGAAAGACTTGCTTCTCGGAATTTGGTGCGTAGCCTAGCTGCTGGCCCCTTTGGGACGACATTAAAGAAAGTAGATCGTAGTAACCTAGACTGGATACTCTCAGTTGACGACGTAATAAGTGGAAGGACGATCAGCAAAACCTGTCATATTAATGGTGACTTTACTTCAGCACATCTTGAAATCATTGTCGCTCCCCGGAAGCTGGATTTTTCCAAGAGCCATGATGTAACGGTAAGCTTTACTTGGAGGGCAACGGGAATTGAAACGGGACCATTCTTAAATGGAAATTCGGTAAAACCTAAGATGGATAGCTATGACTATAAAATCAGTGAATCTAGTCTGGCGGCACCTTCGGATATTCCGGATTTGCCCGGAAAAGTGATGGTGTTTTCTGCAACTAATTTGATGGGGGAGGAGGTGGCCAGCTATCAGTTTATACCTAAATGTAACTGGCCAATTCATTTCCCAAATATTGAATCTATCATACATTGGAAAAAGACCGCTAACCCGGCCTTTACAGGAGAAACATTAAAGCTGTATAATGATATGGTGTTCAGTTGGCAAAAAGGAGTATTGCCTACATTAACTACGCTTCAAGGAGATATGCTTGTCTTTGTCGGGAAAATTCTACACGGCTTGAAATTACTTCAAGCGGCAAAAGGTGATGCCATTTGGAAAGTAAATGATTTTGTATGGGATACGAGAGTTGCTAAAAGGAGCAACGATAGGTTTTTTGACGAATTGATTACTTTTAAGAAAAGACTTGAGCTGTTTAATAAGAATATAGAAGAGTTGTCTCATCAGGGCTTTGTCGGGGCTGTCTATCAATCGCTATTGACATTGCTTTTGAAGCAAAATGAAGTAGTTCGTTGGCTAGTAGGGTTTATTAAACGAAATGCTTATTACGACGCTACCCAGAAGGACCTTAACGATATATCATTCTGGGTAACTGAAATTGATGGTAACGATAAAATAATAGCGAGAATCCTTAAACGATTTAGTGAGAATACACTCAAAGACATCATCTATATTACCACCGAGCCAGTCCTTGAATAATTCATTCTCTATGTCACAATACAACTTGAATTTTAACCTCTCCAACTCAGACGAAAGAGCTGAGAATAAAGCATTGCTCTACACGGGAGAAGACTCGAACACCTTGGTGCTAACGATCAAAAATGCAGGAGGAGCGCTTCCCCTTAAGGCTGGCTCTCCGGTAGACGAGCGTGATCCCGATCCTGCCGGAGCGACTACGTTACACCTCGCTTTTGCTCCACTACTAGCACAGCAGGCAAGTAGTATGCGCGAACTGCTGGTGACTGCGCCTGGTTGGAAGGCTGAATTTGTTGCCGGAGACCTAGCTACCTGGGCTTTAACGCCAGGACAGAGTGGCTCCTTTGCGGCAGGAGATGAATTGACCATTACCATTAGCGGAATCGTTGCGAATGCAGACCTGACAATGGGCGTGTTCTCCGTGGATTATTACAACCTGCCAGCTGGCGGGGCCGACACCTGGCAGGCAAACGTTCAGGTATTAGAGCCCCCAATGCAAGGGAAGGCAGACCTCCGGAACCAGCTTGCCGCTTACTGGCTAAACTCAGTTGACAGCATTTTCGTGACGCCTCCCGAACAAGCTTCTCTGGCAAACGAGCTTAATTTTACCCTCTTTTATTCCGGCAGTAAAGAAATTAAAGCAACGAATAGAACAAAAATCTCTATCTATTTCATTTATGGAGAGGCGCCGGGTTACGGATCATTGTGTACTAAAACGGAGGCAGACGCTATCGACCTGCGTACAACGGCTACTTACGGCAACAGTTGGATGGGCGGTAAGAATGCCATTAGTGCCTCACCGGTTTGGGACTTCAGGTTTCACGGAACGGTCTTCGGTACGGAGGATAATTCGGAGGTTGATTTTAAGATCAGCCAGCTTAAGTCCAGCCTGCAACCCGGAACGACCCAGATGTTTATCACCTGGAACAAAGTGCCTGAGTTTAATGATGGGCAAATCAGTATTCCGATCCGGAAAAATATGCCTCCGGTGATAAAAAGTTTTACGGCAAATCCTGCACAAATATCCGTCCCCGATCAAAATGCGATGGTTCCCGTTACGGTGAGCTGGGAGGTCGAAAACTGCGATAGCGTATCGATAAATGCCGAAACGGACTTTGCCCTGAAGGGAGAAACAACGGTATTGATGGGGTACACCAAGCAAGAAGTGCTTTTGAAAGCTGTATTCGGCGGAGGAGCTAGCCAGTCGGTGAAACAAAGGCTAAAAGTCCCCGCAACAATCGCGGATAAACCGGAACCGGTTTTTGAAAAATTTAGCCTCAGCCCCCAGCAGTTGTACTTTATTGATGACGCCAGCTATAAAGTAACGGTGGAGTGGGCTGTTCAGAACGCTAGTGAGATTTTCTTTGAGGGCGATTTATTGACCGGTGTGAAAGCCTTAAACGGGAACCGGTTGATTACCATACCCTTTGAAGAATTTCACCAACTACCTGACCGGCCAGATTTCTGGGCGCTCACGATAAAGCTGAACGCTGTAAATCTTGACAATACCCATACTTCTACTAAATCCATTGATCTTTTGCTTTCCCGTCGTCGGCTTTATGAAGCCAAATTGACGGAAATTGTCGGCGTTCTCACTACCTATCATGGGAGTTCTTATTCGGATATTAATCGTGGTGCATTGGCGGACTATATCAAAAGTGACTTAAAGGGGGAATTAATCCCCATCATAAAGAATATGGCAACAATGGAAATTGAGCTGCTGCCCAAGTTTATCTCCGGCTTGCAGGCCTGCATTGACGCAAAAGGAGTCCTGACTGAGCAGCAACTGAAGACCATAAAATCAGCATATACTGGCTTTTTACCGTTGATGTCGAGGTTAAAAGAGTACATCGCTTTCTTCACTAGAGGGCGAACGTCCGAGTTCGGTTTTCGCTTCCAGTATTTGTATAATCAGAAAGCAGATTATTCGGCCAGCTCCGTAGATGCTAAAGGGCAGTTGGATTCTAGTATCAACTTTGATGGTTATATCGACAATGGGCTTCTGGTGGCACTGAGTTTTCACAATCCGGTACAACTTGGTTTCAGACCTGAGATATTCTCGCAGCAGTTGGCTCAATTCATCAACAGTATTGATAAGCTTGGCCAGTATAATTTTGACTACCAGAAGACTGCCATCGAGGGGATGTTGGCAAAACTAAATACTATATCAGGCTTCATTGCGGCGGCCTATCCTAGAGCAGAGGATGCTGGTTTGTGAGCCAGGCTGTTCAAGAAGGAGGGCGCCGGTGCGCAGGTGCAGGGCAAGGTTTTAGAGAAAGAGGAACCACCGAAGAGCTGGAGATGCTGACGAAAAAGCCCGCCGTCCAAATATCCGTACCAACTAACCGGGAAGTCCGGTGAAACGAAAAGCGCACTTGGCTTTTGAAAAGGGTGTTAGTATACAGGCCTGGAGAGCGGGCGTATCAATAGTGTAGTCAAGGTGTCTACTTCCGGACCAGAATGTCAATATGTCCGTTCATATTCATAACATAATATTAAGGAAGCAGACCGCTTTTCACCATTTTCGTCGATGAAAGGAGGCGAAAACACGACGAACGTTCCGTGTTTACTTTGTTATTAAGTAAAGGTTGGTAAGCGTGAGCAAAAAGTCCAACAACATCGGACTCCCGACGATAGTGGGGGCAAAATGTTCAGAAAACCCGAGGCCGATGCTGCTCGGATAGTACTTGGTTTCCAGCGCCTCGGCTAGGTTGCCCTACCCAAGTACAATTTCAATGATCCATTTGCGTCTTTCACAAACCCTGGAAGTGCTTGTCAAAATAGGCTTTTGCCCCCCTTGGTTACCGCTTGATCCTTGAAAACAACCAAAAATATCATCTTCGGACAAAAATTTAAAACGAAATCTTGTTATTCTGTGTTAGGCTGGCAATACTTTTGCTATTATTGAACTTTTAAAGGTGTAACTTATAGGTTTGCCTTCCGATTTATACATGTTGAAAGGGACACAAAGAGCTTATTTTATGAATGATTCAAGAGCACAACTACAACCTGCCGTGTTGCTGTTTCTAGTTTCCATACTCCTTTTTTTGGCGTACGGTTGCGAGAGTAAACAGCCAGAGATGCGAAGCGCACTTGTCTTTTCCAAGACGGAAAAGTTTCGCCATGGCTCCATTGAAGATGGAAAGAAAATGTTCCTTCGGCTCGCTGAAGAGAAAGGTTTTTCGGTGGACACTACGGAAGACGCTTCTGTCTTTACCCAGGAAGGCCTCTCTAAGTACAACCTTATCATTTTTCTGAGCACAACTGGAGACATTCTCAACGAAGCTCAGCAAATTGAGCTGGAGCGGTACATGAAAGCCGGTGGCAACTGGATGGGAATTCATGCTGCAGCCGATACGGAGTATAAATGGCCGTGGTACAATGAATTATGCGGCGCCTGGTTCCTTAGCCACCCTAAGCACCAAGATGCAACCATCGTGATTGACGAGGCTAACCACCCTTCGGTTAAGCACCTCAACGAGACTTGGACGCGCTTTGATGAATGGTACAACTATAAGAGTATTGACGAGGGGATAAACCCCGTAATGCACGTTGATGAGACCACCTATGAAGGCGGGAAAAACGGCGATTTTCACCCACTTGCCTGGTACCGTGAAGTTGAAAACGGAAGGTCTTTTTATACCGGGGTAGGTCATACTCCAGAAAGCTACACGGATCACGACTTCGTTGCGCACATTTGGGGCGGAATGGAGTACGCTTGGGGAGATAACCGTCCGGTAGACTACTCCGGGGTGAAGTCGAGCCCGGAGGAGAACCGTTTTGAAGTTGAAGCGCTTGTTACCGGGATGCGGGAGCCAATGGAAATGGAGCTACTCCCCGATGGCCGTCCGCTATGGGTGACCCGCCAGGGAGAAATTCATGTTTACGACCCAGACTTTGAAGTTTCGGCTAAGGTAGCTCAGTTGGATGTCTGGACGGAATTCGAAGATGGTTTGCTTGGCGTAGCCATTGATCCGGACTTCGAAGATAATGAGTGGATGTACCTTTACTACAGTCCTAATATCAAGGAATCGATCAATCGACTCAGTCGATTTAAATTTTCTAACAATAAACTGGTAATGGACAGCGAACAGATTATTCTGGACGTGCCAACTGACCGTAATAAATGCTGCCATTCAGGTGGCAGCATTGAATTTGGCGGAACCGGTTTGCTGCACCTTTCCATCGGTGACAACACCAACCCGTTTGAATCAGATGGATTTGCACCGATTGATGATACCCGGGAAATCCAGAATTTTGATGCACGGCGTTCTTCTGCAAATACTAAGGACCTGCGCGGCGGCATCGTTCGCATAAAGGTGGAGGAAGATGGTAGTTACACCATTCCTGAAGGGAACTTATTTACCGACCCCGAAGTAGGACGCCCAGAAATTTACGCCATGGGCATGCGGAACCCTTTCCGGATTCATGTAGACCAGCGCAACGGAAATGTGTACTGGGGAGATATTGGCCCGGACGCAGGAAAAGACAGCGTAGGCATGGGCCCTCGGGGCCATGACGAGGTAAATGTTGCTCGTGAAGCAGGTTTCTTCGGTTGGCCACTTTTCATTGGTGATAACAAGCGCTACCACGCTCGTGATTTCAAATCCGGCGAACTGGGCGAAGCTTTTGATCCGGAAAAACCGATCAATAATTCTGCCTACAATACAGGAGCAAAGGAACTACCGCCCGCCCAGCCGGCAATGATTTATTACCCCTATGCAGAGAGTCCTGAGTTTCCAATCATGGGCAATGGCGGACGAAACGCGATGGCCGGTCCGGTTTTCTACCGCGACGATTTTAATGACAGCGATTCCCGTTTCCCTGAGTATTACGACGGTAAGTTCTTCTTCTACGATTGGATGCGCGATCAAATCATGGCCGCAGACCTGGACGAAACTGGCTACGTTACCGACTTTGAGCGCTTCTTACCTAGCCAGGATTTACGCCATCCTATGGACATGATGTTCAGCCCCGATGGAGACCTTTACATCATTGAGTATGGAAGGAAGTGGTTTGCTGAGAATAATGACGCTCGCCTGATGCGGATCCGCTTCAATGCTGGAAATCGCAAGCCTGTTCCCGCACTTGAAGTAGCGGAAACGATCGGTACAGCCCCTTTCAAACTTGTTGCAGATGGTACGGAAAGCCTTGATTATGATGGTGATGACCTTAGCTATACTTGGTTACTGGATGATGCAACCATCGGTGAAGAACCTCAACTTGATTACGAGGTAAAAGTTAACGGAGAGTACACCCTCACCATGGTGGTTAAGGATGCAGAAGGCAACGAAAGCAGGCTGGAGAAACCCATAATGGTAGGCAATAGTATTCCTGAAGTTGAAATCGACATTGCGGGCAATAGCTCTTTCTTCTGGCCGGGTGAGAAACTAGACTACAGTGTTCGCGTTAAGGATGCAGAAGATGGCGATATCGACCCCGCGGCCATTACCGTAAGTCTTGATTACCTGGAAGGGGAGGACCTCGTACAGATAGAGCAGGGGCATCAGGTTGCGGGCCAAAGCACGGCTTTTGCAATTGGTAAAGGCTTGATTGATAAATCAGACTGTGCTAGCTGTCACGCAGTTAACGAAAAGAGCATTGGCCCTAGTTATCAGGATGTTGCAGATCGATACCGGAAAGACGCTGACGGGATAAAGTATCTATCCAATAAAATCATTGCCGGGGGCGGTGGTGTTTGGGGCGAACAGAATATGGCTGCGCATCCAGACCTTAACGAGAGCGATGCTGAACAAATGGCCGAATACATTCTTAGCCTTGCTGGCCCGGCACCCAATTCTGAAAGTCGGCCGGCGAAAGCAGTCGTTGCGCTTAACCAACACAAACCTAATATTCCAGGTCGTTACTACCTCCAGGCAAGTTATACCGATAAAGGCGGATCTGATGGTTTACCACGCTTAACTACCAAGAAAGTCGTTGTTTTACGGTCTCCCCTGATTGCGGCCGATAAATTCTCTGATGGAAAGAAGGTCATGGCTTTTCACGTAACGGGAGATGATAACCCAATGGGCGACGAAGAAATGGACCTTCTGGTGGCTAACGGAGGAGGCTGGGCCAGCTACGGTGCCATTGACCTGAAAGGTATCAAAACCATTAAGGCGCAAGTTGCGCTGGTGCCACAGATGACGGCTGGAGGCACTATTACTGTTCGTTCCGGGCATCCGCAAACGGGAGAAGTCATTGCAGAAGCGAGTATTAAGCAGGGATTGTCTACTTACGGTATGAACGACGTGATCATGCCCGTAACGAATGCTCCGTCTGGAGCACAAGCGCTCTATTTTAACTTTGCAGCAGACTCTGATGCGCCCGATGCCGTACTCGGAGCCGTGCTCACTATAGAATTTCTACGAAACGAAGTTTCGAAATAGAAACTAAGAGTCAGCAAACTAGTAATTGTGGATAGTTCTTTAGTTCCTACCTACTAGTTCTCTGACTCCTAGTTCCTATATTCGCCCCATGCAAATCCTAACCGTTGTAATCGGCATCATCTTTGTCCTGCTGCTCCTGAGCTTGCTGGCAACGACCCTGATGGAACTCTTATCTTCTTTTTTTAGCCTTCGGAGCCGTAACCTGATTAAGGCGCTGAGGAACATGCTGGCCAGTTCGGACAAGAATGAGGTACTGGTGGAGGAGTTTCAGCGCAACAGCCTCTATCGCCACCTTACGCAACAGTACGGCAGCCGCGGATCTGGATATTCCGGACCCAGCTATATGAGCGCGGAGACCTTCCAGAGCATCCTTTTTGACGTTGTGCTAAAAGGGGGAAACACCGACCAACTGCAAGAAAAAATTAATGCTTTACCCGACGAAGACCTCCGAAATGTTCTTTCACAACTATATCGCGAAAGCGACGGCCAGTTAGATCTTTTTCGCCTTGAAGTTCAGAATTGGTACAACAACGTAATGGACCGTGCCGCTGGCTGGTACAAACGCTATACCCAAAAGATTCTGTTGTTCATGGGCCTCGGCATCGCGGTGGTCTTTAATGCGGATACCGTTGCGCTATACGACCGCCTCAGCAACGACCCCGAAACCTTGAATCAGCTTGCCAATGCAGCTGAACAGTACGTGCAGGCTCGTGATATGGCCGGAACGCTTCCCAGTACTCCCAGCGAAACGCCTCAAATTAATAACCCAGCACCTGCTCCCAGCAACGAAACGACAACGGTCAATCCTTTTGATTCTACGGGAGCTACAACTTCTGGCCAACCAGCGCCAACGACTGGTTACCAACCTTCCGAACCAACGCCCGTGACTTATCTCTACAGCGGAGAAGATGTCGCAGAACAAGACTTTCGAACCTCTCTTGAAGACCTGAAAGGATTACTCAATAACGAGATCGCTGAAATCCGTCGCCCCCTTGGCATGGGCTGGGAAGGCGTCTCCCTGCGGAGCCTTTCTACTTATGACCTGGTTTCTAAAGTCCTTGGCTTTATCCTCACGGCGTTGGCCATCAGTATGGGCGCACCTTTCTGGTTTGATTTGCTCAAGAAACTGGTGAATATCCGAAGTTCGGGATCACGACCGTACGAGAATTAGCAGCAATAGGTCCGGCTTCAGCCAGAGCCTTGTGTGCGCGCTTGTAAGGCTCCGGCTGAAGCCGGGCCTACTGTTTCGTTATAGTAGTCACTTTCCTTGCACACGTCATCCTCCTGAGCTACTTTTGCCCCGCTTTCAACGCAACCTATTCTGCGGTTGATGTTGTTAAGTGAATATCCGGTCTCGTAGTACAACGGATAGTATACAGGTCTCCGAAGCCTGGGATGATGGTTCGATTCCATCCGAGACCACT
>CAYPIM010000042.1:0-35238 GCA_964410795.1 uncultured Lewinella sp.
TCGACCGGAGAACTTCAAATTTAATCTTAGATAGTGTACAAGTAACACAAAGTTAACACGATTGGAAGCTTGGGTTAACGCCTCCCCATGACCTTTGCAGCATAAAATCAACCAGAGTGTTATGACTGCTAAATTTACCTTCTTTGTTTGTGCGATGTTGAGTTACTGCTTTGCTACTGCTGCTGACATCCGAATTACCGACGCAGATCTTGCCGGAGACCAAACCTATACCTGGACGGCAGACAACGTATACTTCCTCGACGGATTGGTCTACCTCGAAGCTGGTGGCATCCTCAACATTGAGGCAGGAACCGTCATCAGAGGCGCTGCGGAAATCTCTACCGGAGATCAAACCTCCGCCCTGATTATCAGTCGTGGCGCACAGATATTTGCTCGGGGAACCGCTACGGCTCCCATCATTTTTACCGCTGAAGACGATAACCTTATCACCTTCGGAGATTTTGATCCTCGGGACCGGGGCGAATGGGGAGGTGTCATCATCCTCGGCAAGGCCACCATTGCCCGCCCCGATGGGGAAGACGGTGTGGAAGGAATCGATGCCGATGAAGAACGCGCCCAGTTCGGCGGAACCGAAGACGACGACAACTCCGGCATCCTCAATTACGTCTCCATTCGTCATGGCGGAGCTTCCCTCAGCCCCAACAACGAAATCAATGGCCTCACCCTCGGTGGAGTAGGCTCCGGTACTACCATTGATTATATAGAAGTATTCTCTAACCTCGATGATGGCATCGAATTATTCGGCGGTACTGTTGCTGTAACCCATGCCGCTACCGCCTTTTGTGGTGATGATGCTTTCGATTACGACTTTGGCTGGCGCGGTAAGGGCCAGTTTTGGTTCAGCCTCCAGAGTGCAGCTATTTCAACCGGTCGTGCCGGTGAGCACGACGGTGCTAAGCCCGACGAACTCGCCCCGTTCTCTAAACCGACCATTTACAACGTCACCTACGTCGGCATTGGTAAAGATGCCCGCCCCGTTGGTGGAGATGCGGCCAAAGCCCTGCCGCTGTCGGTACTCTTCCGCGACAACGCTGGCGGTACGTACGCCAACTCTGTTTTTACGGACTACAACGGAGCTGCCATTGGCATTGAGGACCGCGACGATACTTCCGACGGAGATGCTTTCGCCCGCCTCGAAGCTGGCGACCTGAACATCAAGAACAACCTTTTCTTCGACTTCGGCCGGGGAACAACTGCTGCTGATATCTTCGTAGTCGTTGATCAGAACGAGGAGATCAACACCGCTGCCTCCGCTACGATGGTCACCAACTTTACCGCCGCAGGTAACCTGCTCATTGACCCGGAACTGAACAATGCTGAGCGTGGGGAAAGCTTCGATCCACGTCCGTTTGGTTTCGGCATGGCGGCTACTGGTGCTCCGGCAGCGACTGAAGCCGGTATCGAGGTAGTCGATTACTACGGCGCCTTCGGCCCCGGTAATGGCAATAACGATGCCAATTGGCTTGCGGGCTGGTCTGCTATCTCCGGCTCCGGCGCCATCTTAGACTTCCTGAACGGTGTAGGCCAGACGGAGCTTGACGGATTTCTCCTTGATGCGCCCGTGCCCAATCCTGCCAGTGAGGTAACCCAAATCAACTTCGAACTGCCCCGCGCGGCCGAAGTCCGTATTTCCATCATAGACATGCTGGGCCGCTCTATGGGGCAGTACACGCAGCAATATTCAGCTGGCACTAACGGCCAGGAGATTGATGTGACCCGCCTCGCCAACGGCAACTATGTCGTAGTGTTGGATGCTGAAGGTAGCCGCCTTACGCAGAAACTGGTGGTTAACCGCTAAGTGTTTTATCGCTTCTTAGTGTACTGGTTACACTATCCGTAGGTTAAGAGATTAACACTGATTTTACATTGCTCTTCAAAAAACTTCCCCTGCACCTGCGGCCACGCCCGGAAATAGCGCTTAAAGGCACGTAAACACTGGCTTTCGGGGTAAATAAGACTTAACACTAACATAAACTCGAACGTTGGTAAGTACCCTTCGTACGCCCCGATCTTTGCATTATCTAGTGCAACATAATTTAACCATACCACCATGCTCAAGCAAGCATTCTTTTCTTTCCTATTTCTTTTGATGACCGGAACGGTAATGGCCCAACAAGGGGCGATTTCTGGTACTGTTTACGACGAAGATGGTTTCCCGATGTTGGGGGCCAACGTTGTGATTCAAGGTACTTCCACCGGTGCTCAGACGGACTTTATCGAAGGTAAGTACCAGTTCAAGGCTGATGCAGGAACCTATACCATTGTTGCTTCCTATGTAGGCTATGGCGACCAGATTGTAGAAAATGTGGTGGTGGCCGTAAACGAAACAACCATCCTTGATTTCACCTTTAATCCGGACGCTGCCGGCGGTGTCGATCTCGGTGAAATAACGGTAACTGCGAAAGCCATCAACAACGGCGAAGTAGCCGTAATGAAACTGCGCCAGAACAGCGATAAAGTACAAGACGTAATCTCCGCCCAGGAGATGAGCCGCCTTGGCGCTAGTAACGTGGCCAGTGCTCTCACGAAAGTGACCGGCACTACGGTGGTAGACGGCAAGTACGTTTACGTCCGTGGCTTGGGTGATCGCTACTCCGCCACCACGGTGAACGGCCTGCGCCTGCCAAGCACGGATCCTTACCGCAACTCCGCCCAGCTCGACATCATCCCGACCAACCTGCTCGATAACATCGTTGCCAGCAAAACCTTCACGCCCGACCTGCCTGGAGACTTCACCGGCGGTAGCGTAAACATCGACCTGAAAGCACTGCCCGAGCGCTTCACCTGGGGCGTTTCCGCTTCTGGTAGCTACAACACCGTCAGCAACCTACGCGACGACTTCCGGTCTTTCGATGCCGGAAACCGCTCCGGGTTAGGCTTCAATGATGGTACGCTGGATTTGCCCTCCGCAGTTACCGAAGCTGCTGCTTCGGACCTCAACGTACTCGACCGTCGTGCCGCCCGCCGGGCGTTCACCAATGATGCCCTTGCCAGTTCGCTCAACGACGCGGCTAAGGAACTCGGTACCGGATTCAGCCAGACCACCAAGTCTACACCGCTTGATTTCGGAATCAGCGCCAACATCGGTAACCAGTTTCAGGTAGGAGGTATGCCCGTTGGTTTCTACGCTACGGCCAGCTACAGCCGCAACTACGACTACCGCGAGGGTACCCGCGCCAACTACTTCAACCCCGGCGATTCCGAAGTGCTTTTCCGTGACTTTGACCTTCAGGACCAGCGCAGCGTCGAAGCTGCCAAAATTGGCGGCATGATCGGTCTGAGCTTCAAGCCCAGCCCGGCCAATGAAATAAACCTCTACAGCATTTACAGCCACCAGGGATTCCTGGAAGGACGCGTACTTACTGGTGCCAACGACAACTTCGGCCTGGCGGGAACTCCGGAAAGCTTCTTCTACTCCCAAACCAGTGCCTTTAAAGAACAGCAACTGACTGACTACGTAGCTGAAGGTACCCACACCCTCACCGGCCTCGGCAACGTGAAACTGGAATGGGCGGCCAACTATATCGAGACGTCTCAGGACGAGCCCGACACCCGCTTCATCGCCTACACCGAACAGGATGGTTTTACCCAGATTGTCGAATCCGAACTGATTCTTCCTTCCAGCTTCTTCCGCGAGCTCACCGACAAAGGATACCAGGGTAAGTTGGACGTCACCGTGCCCTTCCTCCAGAAGAAGAGCCGTGGCAACGCCATCAAGTTTGGCGGCCTTTACAATACCAAGGAGCGCGACTTCAACGAAGCGTCTTACAATTTCCTGAACCGCGACGGCCTTACCATCGATGATGTGAACGGTAACATTGACGACCTTTTTGCAGCATCGAACCTGGGTACCATTGGCGGGGAATCTGGTTCTAACATTACTGGCCTTTACGTTGCGGAGAACACGACGCTTTCTAACAGTTACGTTGGTCAGTCTGACATCTCTGCTGCTTACGCCATGGTTACTTACGAATTCTCTGAGCGCTTCAAGGCCATTGCCGGTGTTCGTCTGGAAAGCACTAAGCTTAATGTAGAATCTGACCAGGCTGCCGTTGCCGTCAACCCGGAAGCTTTCAAGGCCAACATTGATACTACGGCGCTGCTGCCTGCCCTGAACCTGGTGTTTAAGGTGAGCGAAACCAGCAACCTGCGTGGTAGCTTTACCCAAACCATCGCCCGCCCGAACATGCGGGAAATCGCACCCTTTGGTGCTTTCCCTTTCATCGGTGGTGTACCGGTTTTTGGTAACCGCGACCTGGAGCTGACGAACATCAACAACTTCGACCTCCGTTACGAGATTTTCCCCGGCGCGGGTGAGGTTATCGCTGTCAGTGCGTTCTACAAGAAGTTCACCAACCCGATCGTGACTACCTTCCGCAACGCTGGTCAGCAGCAGTTCACCTGGACGAACTCGGATAGTGCCGACCTTTACGGTGTCGAGCTTGAGTTCCGGAAGGGGCTTGGTTTCCTGTCTTCGAAACTGGATAAATTCACCCTTAGCACCAACTTCAGCTACCTGCAGTCTAGCCAGAAAATAGCGGAAAAAGAAGTTCGCCAGGGTTTGATTCTTGATCCCGAGTTTAAGAGTGAGCGCGCCTTCAACGGCCAGTCTCCAATTGTTGTCAACGCCAACCTGAGCTGGGACGCTCCAGAAGCTGGCTGGGATGCCATCGTTGCCTTTAACTACTTCGGTGATCGCCTGCAGAGCATCGGTGCCGTCGGTACGTCGGATATCTTCGAGCGTGGCCGGGGTACGCTGGACCTGAGCGTAGGTAAGAAACTTAACAACTTCAAGTTTACCCTCCGGGCAAAGAACTTGCTGAACCCAGCTTATGAGACCTTCTCCGAGTTCCGTGGCCAGGAGTACATCTTCAGCAACTACGAGCGCGGGCGTACGATCAGCCTTGGGGTTGGTTACAGCCTTTAGTGAGTCTGGAGTTTTTGAGTCGGGAGTCGGGAGTCGCTACCGCAAGTACCGTTCGCGGCGCTACGCTTGTTTACCTAAGGCGAATTAGCGAAGCGAAATGAGTGGCACTTGCGGCAGCGACTCCCGACTCCATGACTCCCGACTCCCAACTCTGAAAGAATTTGCACTAGATTACTCTGTAATCGCCTTTTCAACGCCTCTCGCAATTTGCGGGGGGCGTTTTTGATGGTGATGTTCTTGAATGAACTTTTTAATCCGCTAAAGTGATTCTTTGAACTATCCTGCCCGTTATGGCTTTTCGCTTCTAACGGCTATCGTTTATGGTAGTACGACTTTCTACCAACTTGAAAATGCATCTTCAGTACAAAGAATCTAAAACTGGCGGGAACCTGGAATTGTGGTCGGATGATCCGGAATTGAAACGCCGACCTTTTGGCGAAGACACGAACTACCAGCTTACGATTGCCTGGAATCGTGGCCCGGCGCAACGTATTTATGTAGACGATATCGGCCATGACTTACCGGAGAATGGGCTGGCTTTACTAATCGTAGCGCACACCTTTCATTTTGATCGGCCAGCAGATATAGTTGCCTGGGGCTTCAACCGGGACTTTTACTGCGTAGTTGATCATGATCAGGAAGTCAGTTGTGTAGGCTTCATTTTCTATGGTTTCCCGAATCCGATGATGCTTTCGCCCGATGATAATACGGTGCGAAAGATGTCATTGCTTTTACCGGTCTTTGTGGATGAGTTTAAAGACAATGATAATCTTCAGGGCGAAATGCTGCGAATGCTACTGAAAAGACTAATCGTAATCATTACCCGCGCGGCGAAGAAAGAGCTATTGCCCGAAGCGACTCCCGTGCCTGAATATGACCTTTCGCGTCAGTTCAGCTTGCTGGTGGAGCAACACTTTCGGGAAAAGCACCAGGTAGCTGATTATGCTGCCCTGTTGTTCAAGTCTCCTAAGACGTTGAGCAATGTGTTCCGGAAACTAGGCGGGAAAACCCCGCTTCAGTTCATCCACGAACGAATTGTGCTGGAAGGAAGAAGATTACTACTCTATACCGATAAATCGGTCGCTGAGATTGCGGACGAGCTTGGCTTTTTAGAAAGCGGGCACTTCAGCAGACTGTTTAAGCGGGTGACCGGGCAGGCGCCTACGACATTACGTGCCTAAGGGTGGAGGACTTGTAGTCCGACCATTTACCAGGGGCGGATTACAAATCCTCCACCGAAAGGGAAATAATGACATTTAGCCGTGAGGAATTGGTAAGAGATAGGGCAGAAGGTGCCCCCATCTTTGCATTGTCAAAAGGGAGAAGCAATTATTACGAACTTCTCCTGATTATCAATAACCAATCAATTTTTATACAATGTCTACCTTCAATATCCCCACCCGCAACGAAGTTTCTGCCGGCAACCAAGCCATCTTCGATCGGTTGGAAAAAGGCCTCGGTTTCGTTCCTAATTTATACGCCACCTTTGCGCATTCAGAAAATGCGCTGGGCAACTTTCTCGGCTACGCCAATGGCAAAACCAGCCTCACCAAAAAAGAGAAAGAGGTGATTGACCTGGCGGTTTCCGAAGTGAACGGTTGTAGCTACTGCCTTGCCGCCCACACCGCCATCGCTAAAGGCGCTGGCTTTACCGAAGATCAGACCCTTGAATTCCGGGAAGGCTATTCTTCTGCTGATACTAAGTTCGACGCCCTGGCAACGTTCGCCAGCGAGACCGCCGCTCAGCGCGGCAAGCCGTCTGCTGAATCTGTAGAGGCTTTGCTCGCGGTGGGCTACACCCGCGAAAATATTGTCGATGCTGTTCTTGCCATTAGCCAAATTACGCTAACCAACTACCTACACGGTGTCACTAAAGTTGCCGTAGACTTTCCCGCAGCCCCCGAGTTGGCGCTTGCGTAAGTACTAGTACAGTGTAACAAAAGACCAAGTAAAAAGTGCCAAAAATTCATGTTACACTGCACTAGGCACCAAAATTAAGTCTCAAGTTTTTCAAGGCCCCGATCCGAAGTACTGGATCGGGGCTTTTGTGTGGTGTGGCCGGTCTCTGAAAAGCTGCGCCATGTTTTCTACTTCTTTATAAAGCGGGAAGTATACGTAACAAAAGAGATTCAAATTGCGAACAAAAACGGGCGAGATCCTCGACAGATCCCGCCCGTTGCCTCCGGGGCTATCCATTTGGTGCCGTTAATAGTCCACCGTTTTGGGCCGTGTTCCTAACGTAGATATGCTCCCCTCTCCCACGGAAGGGGCTGGGGGTGAGGTTACGAGCGGCAGCGAGCAAAGCCACCGTGGTTTTTTATTCCCATCCTTAAGCCTAACCTCCGAAAATATTAAGCCCAAGGCCGTACCTTGGTGCTCCTAAAACACCCTTTAACGATGAAAACGCAAACCCTTTGCTCACTTTGCCTTTTACTCTTTCTTTGCACCTGCGTCCGCGCCCAGAATATTGACTGGAACCGCTTTGAACCAATAGTTGAAGTCAGAGCCGCTACACCCAAAGAACTGGCGGAAAAAGTGACGGCTGAGTTTACGGCGGACAAAGACAAAGCCGCCGCCCTATACTACTGGATGACGCAAAACGTGGCCTACGATACCAAGCTGTACACCCAGATTGCGGGCCAGAAAAGAAGCAAGCCCAAAGCCTATTCTCCAGCGGAGGTCAAAGCAATTTATGAAGGCCGGGTCATCAATACCCTAAAGCGCCGGAAGGGAGTCTGCGAAGGCTATTCCCGCCTCTACCAGCGCCTTGCGGAGCACGCTGGTCTTGTGTGCGAAATGATCACGGGCAATGCCCGCGGAGACATCATGACACCCGGGTCCCTTGGCATCGGCCACGCCTGGAATGCCGTGAAAATTGATGGAGAGTGGGAGTTGTTAGACTGCACCTGGGGCGCCGGAACGGTAAACGGAAAGATGAAGTTTGTGCGCAAGTTTAAGTCTGCCTACTTCATGCCTCGCCCGGAAAGCCTGAGCTACAATCACTTCCCTAAAGAAGAAAAATGGCAGCTTCTGGAAGAGCCCATCAGCCAGGAAATATACCTCGAACGCGCCGCCATCGGCGGCGGATTCCTGACCTACGGTCTCTACGACCTGAGTCACCGCAACTACCGCCTGGAAACACCGCGCCGCAAGCCTTTAACCATCGGTTTTACCTCCGCAACGGCCCCGGAAACACTGTTCTGCGTTAACTATACCACCCGCAAGCAAATTCCCTGTAGTGTCCGCAAAGAGGAGGATCGGGTTTCCGTAAACCTGCCCGGCACCTCCGTCAGAAATATGGTGTTGGGAATTGTGACGGAGGATAAGGAGCTGCTGCTTAGCTATAGGTTGGTGGGGAAATGAGAAGTGCAGGGGGAGCTATAAACTCTTTACCGATTGGTGTGTAAAAGAAAAAACATCAGCTTGCGAAACTTTTCCTTTCGCTCAACCCATTAGACTTCCCGTGCGGCAGTGAGGATGTGCGGGTTACTTCGTATTACAACGACTACACCTTTACACCCGTCTCCGTTTTTCTCCGCACACTTTTTGTTCTCCTTCGGGAGGTACTCACCTAAAATCAGGGTGTTCCTTTTGGCGGTCTTAGTACCATACGTTTTGACTCTGCCCAGCTTAAGTTTGCTCCCCTCTCCCCCGGAGAGGGGCTGGGGGAGAGGGGACGAGCGGCAGCGAGTAAAGCCGTTCACAAACCGTCGTGGCTACTCCTCCACAAATGGAATGTCCTGCACCTAAAACACACACCAACATGTCTCTATTCAACAAGCTCAAGAACAAGCGAAACACGACTACCAACCACGTAGGCGCTAAGGCCTATGACCATTCTGCGGAGTACCGGTTGGTGAGTATGCTGCTGACCAGCTTCGTGCAGAACAGCTACTACCGCTCCGCCAACGAGGGCGCCAACGAAATGCTGGAATTGGTGAAGGAGGTTGACCCTCGCTTTGCCGCTAAGGCTGCAATCTATGCGCGCAACGAATTCGGTATGCGGTCTTCTTCTCACCTGCTGGCGGCCGCGCTTTCAGCGCGTGCTTCCGGCACGGATTGGGGACGCAACTTCTACGATCGCATTGTGCGCCGGCCCGATGATATGCTGGAAATTACTTCTGCCTTCCGCCTTGTCTCGGATAAGAACAAGAACTTGACGAACGCAATGAAGAAGGGCTTTGCTGCCGCATTTGACCGCTTCGATGGTTACCAACTGGCCAAGTACCGCGCCGCTAATAAGGGCGTTAAGCTTGTTGACCTGGTCAACCTCGTCCGCCCCGTACCTACCCAGCGCAACGCGAAGGCGTTGCAGCAATTGGTGGAAGGAACCTTGCGCAATACCGACACTTGGGAAGCCAAGCTTTCTCAGGCGGGAACGCAGGTGCAGGGAGAGGACAAGGAGCAAGAGAAGACCGCTGCATGGTCCGAACTGATCCGGGAAGGTAAGCTCGGTTACATGGCCCTGCTTCGTAACCTCCGCAACTTGCTACAGGCAAATCTTACGGCTGAAGACTTCGGTCGTGTAATCGATCTGCTGACCAACGAGCGGGCGATCCTAAAGTCTATGCAGTTCCCCTTCCGCTTCCTTAGTGCTTACGCCGAAGTGGAAAAGCTGCTGACGGCCAAGGAAATCAACTTCGAAGCGGAGGATAACGACCGTGTGCGTCAAACGCTCACCGCGCTCGAAGCGGCCGTCAACGTCTCTGTCCAAAACCTGCCCTTGCTGGCTGGTAAGACGGTGATCCTGACCGACAACTCGGGCTCAATGGGGGGCGACGCGGGCGGAAGCTCGGCTGTCTCTGCCATGAGCAAGCGGACTACGGCCAACATCGCTAACCTCTTCGCGGTCCTCTTCCGCCAACGGTGCGAAAACACCTACGTTGGCCTCTTTGGCGACCGCCTGATCCACGGCGATCTGGACCGGGCTAAGGGTGTCTTCGAAAACTTCAAGACGCTCAGCACCCAGGCCGGAAAGTGTGGGCCTGGCACCGAAGCCGGTATTTTCGAAGCCTTCGAAAACCTGATCAAGCAAAAGGAGATGGTCGCCCGAATCGTCATCTTCTCCGATATGCAAATCGGTGACAAGTGCAACTGGTTCGATACTAAGGGCCGGCACGGTAGCGACTTCATGAAGCTCTACAAGAAGTACCGCGCCATCAACCCTGATGTCCGACTGTATTCCATCGACCTGCGCGGGTACGGCACGACCGTCTTCGCCAACGGAGAGTACAAGATCGCAGGCTGGTCCGACAAGATCTTCGAGATCATGGATCGCTGCGAGCAGGACCCCCAGGCGTTGCTCAACGCCGTTCGCGCCGTTGAACTCTAATACTGGACTTTACCGTACGACCGGATGGCTTTGGCCATTCGGTCGTTTTGGGTTCGCTCGTCCGCCGAGCGGGGCATGTTTTAATACTTTTATCTACGTGTAAGCACTATTTCAACCGTACAACTAGTATCTGTTTGAAACAAATACCTTAAAGAGTCGTGAACTTCGAAAATAGTGTACAGGTCCGAACGCGCAATGCCTGAGTTCAGATAGTCGATGTAGTCATCTGTTTCAGGAATAACATCGCTTCGTAAATAGGAGGTGTCTCTATTTGTATACACAACTTGTCGGTCATCAAATGGAGATAGGTTCTTATTGCAATCAAATACCCTGAAGTGGTCAATACCTCTGAGTGGTTGTATTGCTAACGGTCTTCGTAGGCCACTGGTGATCAGGTATAATTTGATTTCACTAATTGAATCTTTTATCCCTAGTATTCCTGGCTGATAAGTACCAGTTTTAGAAGGCTCGTAGTGCATAGTTGGTTTAGCAAGAATGGCAACTTTTTGATTGTTGGTGCTTAAAGATGGGCAGTCACTAAATCTGGTAATTCCAAGGGAATCTTTTTCGGTAAAGGAAACCAAAGTAGTTTCAACTGAATCAACTATACAGTGACTGGGGCGGCCTAATGAAGAGGTGATAATAAGCGCGCCAAGGATGAATATTGCTCCTGCTCCTATTATTATGGCACCGATGGCTTTAGCCCATGTTATTGACATAGTAGAATATAGTTGAAATGCTATTCTGTCCGAAGCACACGGAGTGTGCTTCGGACCGGTTTAAAGCCGCACTGCACCAACGCCCGCAGCCCAAAGGGCTTTATTGTAAAGCTGGATTTCCTCCTTAAGTGCCATTCCTGCGGCCTTGTGCTTGGCCCAGGCAGCATCAAGTTCTGCTCGCCGTTCTTTTGAAGCATTGGTGATGCGGGGCAGTCCACCTTCACTTTGGTTGATAAGGAACAGGTAATCTGCCGTGAAGCCGTTGACGTAGTTTTCCACGTCGTCGTAGGCTTTGGATTTGCGCTGTACCATGATTTCATCCCAGGCAGAAAGCTTTGTTTGTAAGGCTTTTCCTTGCTGCAAGACAGTACTCATTTTATCAATAGAGGGATGCTCGTTAATTATGCTGCTGATTTGTTGCTGGGCCCCGTGCAGCTGATTAACCATGTCGTGCATCTCGTTCAGGGTGCTGGCCAGTTCGGTTAGGTATACATCGGTGTTATGGTAAGCTTTTGGGCTTACGTCGTAGAGGGGATGAGGCTCCAGCTTGCCTTTTACCGCAGCTGTTTCGTCTCCTCTTTTGAAGGTAAGGGTGTAAGTAGCCGGTGGAACTTTGTGCCCTCGGTAACCACCTTCGATGTAAACTTGGTTTACGCCTTTACGACCCGTAGTGCGGAGGTCCCATACGAAGCGGTTGAGTCCGGCTTTAGCGGAAAGGGTAGGGGATTTGCCGGGGCCACCATCCCAAGGCGTAAAGTCAGCGGGCTTTGAGCTAAGGGTGCGGATTACTTTGCCCTCCGCATTGGTGATTTCGAGCATGAGTTCAGCGTCGTCCTCATCGTCCGGCAGGTGGTAATAAATAACCATGCCACTGGCCGGATTTACCCCACGGGAAGCACTGACGCCATCGCCTGAATTCCTGTCGAGTTCACTACGGCTGCGGGTTAGGATTACTGGTTCGGGTTGATAGACGTGCAGGCCGGAGGATTCATTCTTCCACTGGCGCAGCAGCCCGAGGTCATCAACGATCCAAAAGCCCCGGCCAGCGGTAGCGACAATTAGGTCGTCGTGCTTAACGGCGAGGTCTGTAATGGGGGTTACGGGAAGGTTGAGCTGTAGTGCTTCCCATTTCTCACCGCCGTTCCAGGAGGCGTAGAGTCCGGTCTCGGTACCCACGAAGAGCAGGTTCTTTACTTTGTTGTCTTCCCGAATTACCCGGGTGAACGCCCCGTCTGGGATGCCAGCGCTGATGTTCTTCCACGTTTTACCGTAGTCTTTGGTGACGTAGAGCCCCGGGCGGTGATCGTCAAACTTATACCGGGTGGTCGCAATGTAAGCGGTGCCAGCGTCGTGCGGGGAAACCTCGATGGCGTTGATGAGGCATTCCTTGAGCCCGGCGGGAGTGACGTTTGTCCAATTCTCGCCATTATCGCGGGTAAGATGAACGAGGCCGTCATCGCTACCCGTCCAGATCACACCGGCTTCATGTGGAGATTCAATGACGTAACTTATGGTGCCGTAGCTCTCTGCGCCAACAGATTCGTTGGTGTAGGGACCGCCGCCTTTGCCTTGCTTTTCGATTTCGTTGCGGGTAAGGTCCGGGGAGACTTCTTCCCAGCTTGTACCCAGATCGCGGGTGCGAAGCATGACTTGTGCGGCGTGGTACCAGGTGTTTTCTTCGTGCTGGCTGCGGATGATGGGCGCATTCCAATTGAAGTGGTAACGCATGTCTTTTGCGTCGAGCGCAAGGTATTGAATCGGAGCTGCCATGATGTCTACCGAACCACCGGTCTCCGTATCAAGGACTTCAATCGTGCCGAGGTAACTACCGCCCATCACAAGTCTGGGATCATCGGGGTCGAATGCAAGGAAGGCACTTTCTCCGCCGGCAGAGCGGGACATCGCTTCCGGGCCAATGCTACTACCGTTGAGGTTGCGACTGTCAATCCGGACGGAAGAATTATCCTGCTGCCCGCCGTAGAGCCGGTAGGGGAAATGATTGTCAACGTTAAGGCGGTAAAACTGAACGGTGGGCATATTGTCTTGCCGGCTCCAGGAATCTCCGCGATTGAAGGTGATGCCCGCACCGCCGTCATCGGCCAGGACCATGTTTTTAGGGTTGGCTGGGTTGATCCAGAGGTCGTGGTAGTCGCCGTGAGGGCCAGACATAACTTCCCAGTTTTTACCGCCGTCTTTGGAGCGCAGCATGGGGGCGCTCATCACATAGACCATGTCTTCGTTGGCTGGGTCGGCGAAGACTTCGGTGTAGTACCAGGCGCGCTGAATAAGGCGGTGATCGTCGCTTACGCGAGACCAGCTCTTCGCACCGTTGGTCGTTACGAACAAACCACCGAGCTGCTTTTCGGAGTCGCTTTCAATGACGGCGTAGACTTTGTCAGGATTGCTCTGGCAGACGGAGAGGCCGATCTTACCCAGTTCCTTCGGGAGCCCGGTTTGAGCTTTTTCCCAGCTTTCGCCACCGTCGATGCTTTTGTAGAGTCCGCTTCCCGGGCCGCCGCTGATTACTTTCCAGGGCTTACGGCCGTAGGTGTTCATAGCGGCGTACATAATCAGCGGGTTGTTCTGGTCGAGGTCAATCTCGACGCAACCGCTTAGGTTGTCGGTAAAGAGGGTGCGCTTCCAGCTTTCGCCGCCGTCGGTAGATTTATAAACACCGCGCTCCTCTGATGGACCGTAAAGAGCACCCTGTACCCCAACCCAAAGCGTGTTCGGATCAGTAGGATGGACGCGGATGCGGGAGATATGACGGCTGTTCTCCAGGCCGATCTTTTTCCAGGTCTTTCCTGCATCGGTGGATTTATAGAAACCGTCGCCACTACTCGTCATCACTCCCCGAACGGCGTGTTCTCCGGTGCCGACGTAAACGATGTTTGGATTGGTAGGGGCTACGGCAATGGCGCCAATAGTACCCGTCCCGAAATGTCCGTCAGAAATATTGGTCCAATACTGCCCGGCGTCTTCGGTTTTCCATACGCCGCCGCCGGTGTTGCCCATGTAGTAGGTTAGTGGATCACCGATTACTCCGGTCGCGGTGTTGGCCCGGCCGCCACGGAATGGCCCTACGTGGCGAGCTTTAACGGGGGCAAGGTCAGCGTTCAGGTCATTTGACTGCGCAGACAATGCGAAAGAAGCCAGAAGACTAAAGATGAAAAGCGAAAGGCGAAGGAGCATATAGATTTTTTTGGATGTGCTAAAGTAACACCTCCGAAAGTAACTTGGGATTTAGAGATGTTTAAATTGAATCAGTTCGGAAATTGGCGAGTACATTTTTAATTTTGCGGTATGGGAAAAATCTTTATTAAATACTACAAAGCCTTTGTTCTGTTCGGGGTTCTCGCCGGCTTGGTTTACATGACCTACATTCTCTGGCATAAATTCTTACTTTTATCAAGTGCAGGGGTTGACCCTGGGTTCAGAGTAAAAGAATTGAAACGTCTTTCCTATGAAATTCCCGTTTTGATCCCAATCGTTTTGGGAAGCATCTATTTTTGGAAAACTGCTGAAAATAAGCTGGTAGCAGTAGCTTTTTTGATCTTTGGTACCGTCATTTCCCTGAACCTAATCAACTATTTTGTTACATCAGACCATTTCGCATCAGGTTTATTATTAATATCTACCGTTCATCCGCTTTCGATTCTTATTTCTGGATATTTATTGTTCCGGTGCTTTAAAAGAGACTAAGGCTTTTCTCCCGTGTTCCTACTTGATGCTTCGACAAAGCATGAGCGCTTCCTTACACTGCACCCCGACTGGGTCGAGGGTTCCGCTTCGCTTCACCTGCGGCCGCGCTCCTAGAAATCTTTACCCTCCGAAATCGATTGCAGCGAATTGGTCCAAAATGTATGGCTTATATTGCCCTTTCTTCCATTCACCCCCTTCCTCCCTCCTTTACTCCCTTCCTCCCTTTACTCACTTACTCCCCATACGCATGTATACCATCGGCTACGACATCGGTTCTTCCTCAGTAAAAGCAGCTCTCGTGGAGGCCAAAACCGGCAAGGTGCTGGCCCGAGTTACTGCTCCTGATACTGAAATGGGGATGGACGCTCCTGAAGCAGGCTGGGCTGAGCAAAATCCGGAAGACTGGTATAAATATGTGGTACAGGCGACCCAGGATATTCTGGCGCGGACGCAGGTGCAAAGTGAAGACATAAAGGCCGTCGGGATCGGTTATCAGATGCACGGGCTCGTGCTGGTGGATGCCGATCACAAAGTCGTTCGCCCCTCCATCATTTGGTGCGACGGCCGCGCCGTTGAAACAGGAGACCGGGCCTTCAAAGGTATAGGCGACGCAACCTGCCTGGAACACTGCCTAAACAGCCCTGGCAATTTCACCGCCGCGAAACTAAAGTGGGTAGCCGACAACGAACCCGAGAACTATAAGGCTGCCCGCTACGCCATGCTCCCCGGAGACTACATCGCCCTGCGCCTCACCGGTGAAGCCACCACTACGGTCACCGGCCTAAGTGAAGGGGTGTTCTGGGACTTCAAAGAAAATCAACTCGCTAAGCTGGTGATGGACGAAATGGGCCTTGACGAAAACAAAATCCCCCGCCGCGTGCCTGCCGTAGGCAAGCAAGGCGTTTTAACCGGTATTTCGGCGCAAGAACTAGGCCTTAAGGCTGGTACTACCGTTGGCTACCGCGCCGGAGACCAGCCCAACAACGCCCTGAGCCTAAATGTGCTTTCTCCCGGTGAGGTTGCTGCTACGGGTGGAACCTCCGGAGTGGTCTACGGCGTTACTGATCGCTTGGCTTCCGACCCCGGTCAACGGGTCAACTCTTTCGCCCACGTAAACCATGAAGGGAGCGCGCCAAGGATCGGGGTATTACTTTGCATCAACGGTGCTGGCATTCTCCACCGTTGGGTGAAAAACCTGATCGGCGGCAAAGACCTGAGCTACGGAGATATGGAAACAATGGCGGCGGATGTTCCTGTAGGCTGCGATGGTCTTCACTTCTTGCCCTTTGGCAACGGACCGGAGCGGATGCTGGGCAATAAAAACGTTGGCGCGCACCTGCTGGGCCTTGACCTGAACCGCCACCGCAAAGCCCATATTGTACGTGCCGGCCTGGAAGGCATCGCCTTCGCTTTTGTCTACGGTATGAAGGTAATGGAAGAGCTGGGTGTAGACCTGAGTGCCATTCGCGTTGGCAACGACAACCTCTTCCAAAGCAAGATCTTCAGTGAAACCATCGCTACCCTCACTGGGGCCACCATCGAGGTACACAATACGACCGGCGCGGTCGGGGCTGCGCTTGCTGCGGGGGTCTCCGTCGGCCTGGCCGAAAACATCGGCGAGGCCGTAGGAAGGCAGGAGGTTTTGGCGACGGTAAAACCTGGGAACGACAAAGCCCTGCTCCAAACAGCTTATGACCGTTGGGAAGCAGGGCTTCGGAAGATGCGCTAGTGGTTGCTGAAGTTTGAGTTTAGCACCATAACGACTAACTCAGAATAGCTCCCCTCTCCCCCGGACCTCGTAGGGAGCGCGAAGCAGGTCCTGTAGAAGCCGCGCAGCGAAAGGGGCTGGGGGTGAGGTTACGAGCGGAGCGAGCATCCTTGCCTTGTGATAATCTCAAACTTCTTCGACCGCTAGACTAATATGGGGGAAGGGGTAATAGACGAGGTGTTGTCCGGATTTAATGACGTTTTTCCCTACATTATTATAAGCTAAAACCGTTTAACCGAAGCTTAATAGTTTCATAACGTAGCTACCGTTTTACCCCTACCGGAAAGTCTTGCCCAAAACCGTAGCTAGCTGGATACTGCGCTTGTCCGTTGTACTTCTCGGTGATCTCTGGTACTACCCGGTCCAGGTAGGCCTTAAGCTCATTGACGGTGATACGTGTATCGTTCCCCGCAGCTTTACCGGAAAGCGCCTGTAGTAACACGTAGGTAAAGGCCCCGTGTCCCAACTGATCGAACTCGCTTGCGAATTGCTCTGAACCTGAGGCTGTGAGCCAGTGCGTACCGGTGGAGCGCGCCAGTTGGGCGATTGCTTTCTCCTCGGCTGCACCCCGCATAGCAATACTCTGCACCGCACCGGCGCTTTGGCAGGCATCGAGAATGTAGAGTTGTTTCTGGGCGGGGATAGCGGCTGCGTAGGTTTTTAGTTCGGTGGCGGAGATGCCCTTTGCGGCTAACCCTTCATCGTTGCCGTAGAGCTGGGTCACGTCGTAGGGGACGAGAAAGAAGTCTTTTGTTGTGCCTTCGCTCATGACTCCGTGGCCGGCGTAGTAGAAGATGAACACATCATTAGCGTCTGCTTGTTCTTTGACCTTTTGGATGGCGCCGAGGATGTCGGTCCGGCTGGCTCCATTATTACGGATGGAGTAGGTTTTGGTAGTGCTAACAATACCGGCCAATCCCGTTTTTATTGCCTTTTCAATTCCTCCTGCGTCGGCTTCTGCATAATTCAGGTTGTAGCGTGGGTTCTTGTAAACGTTGATGCCAATGGTCATCAAGTGAAGCGTTATGCCTTCGCTTTTGGGCGTTGATGGCGCGGACGCAGGTGCCGTATAACGAACGGAGAGCAAGGCGGGGGCGGACTCTGTTCGTTCCGCGTTCAAGGCTACAGCACGGAAGGCATTTTCTCCTGGCAATAGGGTTACGGGATAGGTTCTTTCGTTTTCCCGCGTAGGGTCATCCTCTACACCCAGCCCCCGGAAATTGCCCAACAGTTTACCGTTATGGTAGAGGCGCATTTCCGCGACTTTGCTTTCTGGAGCTACCGCCCTTACAACGATCTTTGCATCCCGCGTCTGCGCCTCAATTTGCTCATCGGCCGTATCGTCTTCAACGATGAGGTTGCGAGTACCTTGTTGAAAAGCTAAAGTTACAGTTGGCGGTGGTTTTACCGTCCCAATACTTACGGGGGTATTGATTGTGGGATTAGGCGAGCGTTCAAGTAATTGCCCCAACAAACCCGGCGAATAAAAATTCTCGTAAAGCTGTTCTAGTTGGATAACCTGGCGGCCAACGGTATAATAAAGCATTGACATGGCTCCGGGAGTAGCGTCGAAACGGCCATCAGGAGCTAGCACCACCCAGTCTTCGGTATCATCAAAAATGAAGAGTTTACCCAACTCCTTTCCGTTAAGCGCATCCCACAGGCGAATGGTATTGTCAAACCCAGCGGATAGTACAAAGTCCCCCGCTAGGAATCCACGCCGGTTAAGGGAGCGCTTGTGACCACTAAGCCGCTGGCTGATCCGCCCAGTCTCGGTATTCACTACGGTTATGGTCTCGTCGTTCGTCTGCTTATTTGGTTTTTCCAGTCCGGTCATCAACGTACCCGAAGCGTTAAAGGTGGCCCGAAAGTGGTCTCCGTCCGTTCGTGTAAGGGCTTTTATTTCCTTTCCGTTGTTTGCGTTTAGGCGAATGATCTGATTGTTGAAACCTGAGCCGATGATGCTGCGTCCGTCCGGACTAAACTGAGGAGTATCAAATTTCCCTTCTCTGCGCCAACGCTCCCGCCCATCGGCAGCGTTGTACAAGATGGTGATCCAAACATCATCAGTGCCTCGTTTTGCGTAGTCAATTACCAGCACACTCTTTCCGTCGGGGGAGAAGGCTACGTCGTAATCGTAGGCAGCTGCTACAGGGTGGTTTTGGCCAGGTGCTGTCCATCGGGGCGTTGGCGTACCGGGAGCGTAGTAGGCAGTGCCTCCGGCACTGATGGCAACCATGGCCCCTTCTGGCCCGACACCTAGCCCACGTGGATTGGTAAAAGGGAGCGTTATGTCTACCTTTCTTTTACCATCGAACCAAGCGGCCTTGTTGTTCTTGTCTACCACCGCTTGATAGCGCCCGCCATTACTGATGGCTGACCAGATAGATTTATTAAAAGTGGCATTTGTTTTGAAACGAGGCCCACGTGTGGTCAACTCTATCAGGCGTACTTGTCCGTTTTTGCTGACCAAAGAAAAGTTGTGCGAGTTCGGATCGGTGACCATACCACTGACGGCGGTCAGCGGCGCACCATATTCGCGGAATACTAGCCCCGTGACTCCGTTAGTCTCAGCGATATTGATGGGGGTACGACTGGTGACGATTAGGCTTCCGTTTGGTGCTAGTGCCATTGCGGTGCCGTTGGCTTTACCCGGTTTCTGGATAAGGGCTACGTCGGTCCCGGTCCGGAAATCTCCGGCTACCATACCGCCTTTATCGATTCCGTAGTAAAAGCGGCCTGATTTATTGTCGATCACTAGGTTGTTGTAATAGTAGCCGTTTTGCTTCAGGGAGGCATCGAAAATGTTTTTCTCCCACACCTTGGAGCCATCCGGGCGAGCGGCAAGAATTAGCAGGCGTCCATCAATACGTTGGTGCAATAACAGGTTACCGTCGGGGAGGTAAGCAAGGCCACCAGGGTAGGGGGAGCCGGTCCTTTTTTCGAGGTTGATAATTGCTGCGTCATTGGAGGCTAGGAAACTTACCACGGCAAGGTTTCCGTTTGGGCTCCAGCTAATGCTACCGGCTGGCTTGGGATTGGTTCCGGGATAGGGGAAGTTCGCAGCTTCGGATGTTTGCGACTTGCCCAGGTCGTAACGCATAAGACGAACCTGGTTTGCTTTGCGAACCGCGTAGTAGATTGCGTTCTGGGTAGGGTGGGCTGCAAGGGCGCCAACTTTAAAACCTGATTCATACTTTTCCGGGGCCAGTTTTATACTCCTGATGACCTTCAGCGCATCCGTACCGATGAGGTGTAAGTGCGAACCGGAAGTGCCGGCCAGGTATCTCCCGTCATTGCTAAAGGCCAGGTTGTCGATGTAGCTGGAGAAGGAGGAAGCGCCGGATAGGACTATGGTTTTGAGTAGCTTTCCGTCTGCCGCTCGCCAGATCTTTATTTCAGGGCCGGCACTGCTGGCCACCAGGGTTCCGTTGGGGTGGATAGCCAGGCCGCGCACAAATTCCCCGTGGCCACCCGGAATTACCAATTCGGGAGATTGGGCAAAGGCGGCAAAGGAAATCAAGAACAGTAAGGGAAGAAGAATTTTCATCGGCAGAAAAGTATGGAAGCTAAGGGCTTAATCTTTGAATTGGCACCAATTACGGGCTTATGTTTTACTGGTGCGAAATTTCAACGAGTAAGGGCACTACTGTACCCTGTGCGGTAGATTTAACGGAGAAGTCGACACTGCCGGTGGAGAAGTTGACGGATTTAGGGTCGATGAGTGCGTCGCCAAGGGCTGCTTTAACCTTGGAAAGTAGACCGCCAGACGTTTTCGCCATGATCTGCTCCAGGCGATCCGTATCGATTGCTTGCTGGCTGTAGAGGACGAGTAGGTAGTCGGTTCCGGGTTTATTATCCATCCGGATAACCTTGGAGTCGCTGGGGAAAGGGACGGTCGAGTTGGCCCCAATCAGGGGTGAGACCTGGTTGTCGTAAGGGAATATTTTGCTGACTTGTTGGCTAAGGTCACTAGCGAAGGCATAAACGTAACCTTCGTTTTTGGTCTCAAGGTAGAAGCGGAAGCGGGTGCCGGAAGGGTAGGGAGATGCCATTCTGTAAGCGGCAGTTTCAAAGCCAGCGGGGTTGTCGTCTTCAGTAATAAGGCCTCGGCTGCTGATGCGGTTGACGGGCATCGGGCTCCCGTTACGAAGACGAAATTCCAAGCTTCCGGCGGGAAGTCTGGCAGCGATGGGAGCTGGTGCCGGAGGCGCCGGGGCGGGGGACGGTGTGACGGAAGGCGTGGGGGGTGGCGCGGGCGCAGGTGCAAGGGGCGTTGAAGGAGCAATACGGGGAAAAGGGAAGGCCTGGTAGGCTCCGTAGCAGAGGTCTCCGGTAGTGGCATAGGGAACCCAGATAAAGCCGCCGTCTCCCCAGCCTGGCCCCCAGGAGTTGAGGTAGCGAAAGGCACCACCGTATTTTTCATCGTCGTAGCCAACGATGACCATGGCGTGGCTGCCATGGCGGTCACTTGCCGAGGCTTCGGTAGGGAGTGTGCGCCAAACTTCTTTCGCACCGTGGAAACTATCATACAACGTATGACTCACCAACACGGGATAGCCTTCGGCGAGTACTTTTTTGATGGCCCTTATTTTATCCTGCGGGTCAATACCCTCTTTGGCCAGGAAAAGTATCTGGAGATCACGAATGCGAGCTTTCTGTGCCTCAGCCATCATGGGGTCTAGTTTGGCAAAGCGGCTTTTCTGATTTCCGGCGAGGCAGGCGAAGGGTAAGGATGAATAGCTCGGGACGCCTAACTCCTTGAATACAAGTAGAGAACGTGCTGTGGCCAAGCCTTCTCCGCAGGTGTCGTCACCTTCAGATTTTAAGATTTCATATACCCAAGTGGGAGAATAAACGAGCTTATTTATCTCTGCCCGATCAGTAAGGCCCCGTTGCTTGGCCTCAATGATGGTCCGGAAATGATAGGCAGAGCTCCAGGCCGCACAGGTCATGTAATTGCCCTGGTCTCCTGGGGTAGGGCAGTATTTTTCAAGACTGAGCCTTGGCGGTAATATGGAGCGGCTACTAACTTTAGCTTTTAGCGGCAGAGAGTTGTACAGTTCGGCATCGAAGACTTCTCCCGTAGGACGTGGTTGTGCAAACAGGCTTACACAAAATAATGCTGCACTTAGCAACAATAAGACTCGTTTGCTCATCAGGATTTGACGTTTAGACGCCGCAAAATAGGCATTGCTCCTGGTTTTGTGATGTTTTGATGTTTTATAGATGAGCGGAGCTGGAAACAACTACAAATATGACGCGGAATACAGTGTGAGCGGGAATAACAAGTAGGTCAAGAAATCAAACCCAGAGTATAGATGATTACGATCGATCTGTAGCGTTAGCCAAAAGAACTCCTTACTCTACAGGAATACGTAGTGAGACCTTTACATCATCACCGACGAGCCCACCGAAAAGGAAGGGACCGTCTATTCCGAAGTCGCGGCGGTCAACGGTTAGTTCTCCTGAGAAAACTTTGTCAGCAAAGGTAAAAGGGATGGAGACCGCTTTGCGTTCTCCGTGGATAGTTAGTTGCCCTTCAACGATATAGCCCTTATCGCTCTTATTAAAGGAGTGCGATTGGAAGCTGATGCGGGGGAATTGCTGCGCGTCTAGCCAGCTTCCGCCAATTGCATGTTTGTCTTTGGTCTTATTTCCGGTATTGATGCTGGAGGTAGCTACCGATACATCGAAGTTGGCATTGGCCAGGTCCTTGGCGTCAAAGTCAATGGTCCCTTTTAGGTCAGTGAAAGATCCTTCTGCTTTAGCGGTAGAAAATTTAATGGCGTAAGCATCGGTTGGTTCCCAGTTGAGGGCGGATACGGAGCTTAGCAGGCCAAGAGCGACCAGGAATATGAAAATTCTCATTGTTTGGATATTTGAGATTGCAAACTCAGTAAGTAGTCAGGATGTTGGCGAACGGCCGTGACCTTAACAGAACTTAACCAATTGCTATTACTTAGGGGCTTTATTGTTGGCCCGCAAGCTGCCGGAGGCAGCTTGCATCGGAGCTTTCTGAACATCTTGCGTACCCTAACCCGGAGGTTGTTAATCTTGATAGAAAAATAAAGTTGAGTACTTTACTAACGCTTTACTGCGCAGCAGCGATAGTAGGAGTAAAGACCACACATAAAGTGAATTACCACGCAAAAAGTACGGACAAAGAATTGAGGCAGGGATGCCTTGATGGAGACCGACGGGCAAGGGAGTTTTTCTACCGGCGCTACTACGGTAAACTTGTTGGGATTCCTCTTCGGTACACCAACGGAAGGGAAGATGCTAACCAAGTACTAAACCAGGCCTTTCTCCGGATCTTTTCTTCTTTAGATTCGTACCGTGAAGAAGGCGCATTTGAAGGATGGCTCTCGACCATTGTATTCCGTACTACAATGTCCTGGCTGCGCGGACAAAAGCAGAAATACGTTACGGTGTCGATAGATGAATCTCCTTACGAGCCTCCCGTTAGTGGTGGAGTTGATGAGCAATACGATACGGACGAGATTTTTCGTCACATTCAATTGCTGCCGGCTCCGCTTAGGTCCGTCTTCAGCTTATACGTAGTGGACGATTTTAGCCACAATGAAATCGCAAAAATTCTGGGCATCACCGTTGCTAACAGCCGGTGGCGGCTGGGCCAGGCCCGACTGAAACTGCGCGCATCTCTTCGCCCTGATCAACAAAAGACCGCATGAAAAACGAACTAGACCTTTGGGAAGTCGGCTTAGCGGAACAAATGAAAGGAAAGGAGTTTTCTTTCGATCCTCAGGCATTCGCCGATTTTGAAAATTTACTACAAGCTGAAAGCCTTGGACAACAAACAGGAGAACAAGCGCCGCCAGACGTAGGCGGAATGCAAACTGCTGGAGAAACCAGTACTGGTTTTACCCTGCCCGTGATTTTTGTCTTCCTTTGCCTTGCTTGCTTTGCTGGCTGGTGGTTTTGGCCTCAACCGGAAGCCTCGGCGGGTTCGGTCCCGACGATTAGTGCTCCGCAGACGGAGCTTCCAGCGTCTGAGCCTGGCCCTTCAACCTTCTCTGCACCTGCGGCCGCGCCCACTTCGTCGGCCATCACGGAAGCGAATGTCTCAGCTCCTCCACGGGAAGCTGCTATTTATTTGCCAGCTACAGCTAACTCAGCCCCGGTTGACGAAGCGTTGCAATTGTCGGAAACCCAAAACACAGTTATTGAAGCAGCCACACCAGCGCTAACGAGGAGTACCTACCGGGTCACCTACCTGCCGGCACTGCAGCCAATAACCAGCGTAACCTCCCTGGAAACTAAGTCTATCCCCTTACCCGAAGTCCAGAAACCAACACCTCCCAGCCCCAAACGAGACCGCAAAACCCTTTTTCCTGACATCCTAAATAAAAATTGATGAGACACCTAATAGCAGTTCTACTCCTTTTTGCAAACATCACCTGGCTGGCCGCGCAGGAGGCAGCGCTATCTTCGCCACCACGCTGGTTTTTTTCCAGCCATGCTGGCTTAGCAACCTCCACGTTCTACCCCTCGGCAGACGCTTCCTCCGGCTCCGGCTTATTGCTCAACGAAATTGGCTATCGTCTGCATCGGCACCTTGACGTAGGAGTACAAATCGGGGTTCAGCGGGAGAGTAGTTCAACTTTTAGTCGGCTAGAGCCGGCAAGTAATGACTTTATCTCCTTTACAACTTCCTGGAACAGCCGTAAATCAAATGTCTTTTTGGGCTTACAGGCAAAGTTAAACTACCGAGTGGGTCAGGGGGATTTGAGCCTGTCTGCTTCTTATGGAATTGTCCGTCATGCTAACCTGGTGCGCGCAACGAGTCCACTACCGTTCTCCGCCCGGATTCGGATGGCCCCGCTTACTTACAGTTACTTCAATATCCACTTTGCCTATACCTACTGGGCGACTCCCAGGTATGGATTGATGGTCGGCTTTACGGTTTTTACACCGCAAAACGACAACCTAAACAGGAACGTAGAAATGCTCGATGGTAATATCACACGGTATACCATCGCGGACTCAGAGGTGGAAGGCCTCGAAGTGACCGACAGTGAATTATCAAGACTCAGAAGCCGGATCGACAATACCTCCCGACAGTACATAACGGTAGGGCTTACTACCAGAATTTTTTAAATACTGCATCATGAAAAGCATATTAATATTGCTACTACTCGTACTGTTTATTGCAGTGCCAGAAGCAAGCGGTCAGAAAGATTGGCAAACCGGAGTCCGGACGGGGATCACGGGCATACCCCATAATCTTTCATCGGAGCGGCTCGGGACGGGCGTCAGCCTGGGGCTTTACGTTGAAACCTCCAGTACGAAAAGAACGAACTGGTCTTTATCGCTGGATTATCGAAAAGTAGATAACCTTGCCATGGAAAAGATGGACCAGCGCTCAATCGTTTTACCAGATGGTCTGATTCGGGAGGATGATTTTTTAACCATCTCCGGATTTGCCGCCTTTCGCTTTGGGGCTCGTTGGAACCGGATCATTAAGAGGTATGGTAGTGGAACGTTGAAGGTAAGCCTGGCCGGCTTTGCTGACGTAATGGCTTACACCAGGGCCAGCCGCCGCTTAGACAGTAGCAGGAGCGTCCTTAGAAACACACTTAATGAAGATGAAGAAGTGATTGTGAATACCGGAGGAAGTACCAGGTTCGCTTCCACCAGCAGGGAAGCTACCGAAGATGGCAGGACCGTGATTACCGGTGGCACGGGGTTGATTTATGAACTGGCGGCCGGGCCGCAAGTCGAGCTTGGCTTTCAAGTTGACCTTACGGAGAGGTTCTCCACTTTTTCGGGCTCATCCGATGCCCGTCTGACGCAGGTTTATCTCGGCTTTAATTATCCTTTCAGCGCTATAAAAAGTAAAAAATAATGAAACAGTTACACCCTTTTCTTTCCCTTTTCTTACTCGTATTGTCCGTGTTCAGCTGTGAAAAGGATAACCTTCAACTGGAAGGAAGACAGAACAATCAGAGCGTTGTTGTTCCCCTTAGTTATGAGGTACTGGTACAAGAGCCAGACACTAACTATCAAATAGGTTTTAGCCTGGAAGAGGAGGACGTTTTCCTGCGGCAAATCATGGCGGTTGGATCAATCACTCAGGACGAGACCGGCCCGCTCCTCTATCTGGGTGTAGGTAAATTACCCGAAAACTCAACCTCTCCGGAACGCTTTGTTTTCAGCCTTAGATTCCGTGCGGAAGGGCTTGACCCGGCCGTTTCCCCTGATGATTCAACCTTCAGAGATTATTTCCCCGACGGAAAAGAATTTTCCTTTGGAAGCGAGGCCGGAGCTGTTCAATTGGGAATGCTTTTGCCAACAACGGACCTGTTTGGAGAACGGTCTCAGTCTGCGTTTCTTGAGTCTCCCCAAGGGACCGTAAGGGTCGAGAGCATCGAAACTTTCCTCGCTCCCATACCGGAAAGAGAGGGTGGAGAAAAAGAGTACCTAATGATAACTTTTAGTTTCAACGGAGAAGTCGGGATCCATGATCGCTTTGAAGCTTCGCGGGCAGAACGTAACGGCGAAATGTACCTGGCATCAGAGGTGGCTCAGGTCTCGGGAACGGCCACCCTTGTTTTGGCCGCAACTCCCGGCTGATGCTGATGCGTTCTGGGGATTCTTATTTGCATCGATAGAGAATATGAGTCATCCCGAACTTTTGGTAGTGTTTTGGCAGTTTCCCCTATTTACAAGCTGGATTGTGGCAAAAAAAGCGATCAGCGATCAGCATTCAGAGCGGTTTTGCCTGAATGCCGAGCGCTGATCGCTGATCGCTAAAATTCTTATTAGCCACTACAAAACATGGCCTTTCATTCCAATAGTTTGGGATGACCCATGTTTGAGCTTTACTAGTACTGGTAGCTTAGCTAAGTACACTCTTCACCACATCCGCAGCATCCTGCAGCGTGATGGCCGAACGAACGTTGAGGCCGGAGTCATCAATCATCTGCTTGGCTTCAATGGCGTTCGTGCCCTGAAGTCTAACGATGATTGGTACCTTGATGTCACCAATGTTTTTGTAAGCATCAATCACACCCTGGGCAACGCGGTCACAGCGAACGATGCCACCGAAAATGTTGATCAGGATAGCTTCAACTTTGTCGTCGCTGAGGATCATCCGGAAAGCTTTCTCTACGCGCTCCGCGTCAGCCGTACCGCCTACGTCGAGGAAGTTGGCGGGTTCGCCACCGGAGAGCTTGATGATGTCCATGGTAGCCATTGCAAGGCCAGCACCGTTTACCATACAGCCTACGTTTCCGTCAAGGTTGACGTAATTGAGACCATACTCGCCAGCTTCTACTTCGACCGGGTCTTCCTCGGTCTTGTCGCGCATCTCAGCGATGTCTTTATGGCGGTAAAGGGCGTTGGCGTCTACACTGAACTTACAGTCTACGGCGATGATCTCGTCGTTGGCATTGTGCAGGGTAGGGTTGATCTCGATCAGCGCCGCATCCGCACCGATGTAAGCGGCGTAGAGCTTGTAGATGAACTTGGTCATGTTCTTGAACGCGAGGCCTGAAAGGCCAAGGTTAAAGGCTACTTCGCGGGCGTTGAAAGGCTGCATGCCCAGCTCGGGATCAATGTAGGTCTTGTGAACCAGGTGCGGCGTTTCTTCAGCTACGGCCTCAATGTCCATACCACCCTGGGTGGAGTGGATGATTACGTTTTGCTTGCGGGCACGATCCATGAGAATGGATACGTAGTATTCTTTACAGGCGTCGAAATCAGGGGCGTACGCATCTTCGGCAATCAGGATTTTATTTACCTGCTTGCCTGGGCCTTCCATGCCTCCGGGCGTCTGGGGCGTTTTCAGCTGCATCCCGAGGATGTCATTGATGTAGCCCTTGGCTTCGTCACGGTTCTTTGCCAGTTTTACCCCGCCGCCTTTACCACGGCCTCCGGCGTGGATCTGGGCTTTGATTACGGCGAAACCGCTGCCTGTTTCTTCGGCAAGTTTATCATAAAGTGCCAGTGCTTCTTCCTGAGTATCGGCTGCGTAACCGTTCTGGATCGGTACACCGAACTTGGTGAGGATGCTCTTACCTTGGTATTCGTGGAGATTCATATTTTGAGGCTTTCTTTAATTTGAGGGCGAAGATAGGGAATAGGTTGCAGGTTACAAGTTACAGGCTGAAGGTTCATCTCGAAAACTTGCAACCTCCAACCTGCAACTTATCATTTAGGCGCTACCAGTCTCTTCAAAAACGTTCCTTGCACCCGCGTCCGCGCCGCTAAAACGTACTATTTGCCTCTTTCTCTTTTCTTTACGTTAAAACAAGGCGTATGGAGGCGATGAAAAAAGAAGAAACAAGGCTGATTCACCTTGCTTTACCCGTGCTTTTTTTGCTCGGTCTTATTCTGTATGGTCTTGTTTTACGGCCTTACGCTTTTAGTCAATCGGTGATTCCATTGGAAATCATCTTCATCCTGTCTTCCTTTTTTGCAACTTGCCATTTGATGTTCCTTGGCTACACCTGGGAGGCTGTATTTGGGAACGCAATGCGCAAACTCAATAAGGGCCTGCCGACCATCCTGATCCTTTTCGGCATTGGCCTGGTGATCGGGAGTTGGATTGTATCGGGGACCATCCCGATGTTCGTTTACTACGGAATTAAGCTGGTAAGCCCGGCTTACATCTACGTACTTGCCTTTCTGGTTCCGATCTTTTTCTCGATCCTGACGGGCACTTCCTGGGGATCGGTTGGTACCATCGGGGTCGTGATTTTGGGCGTCGCTACGGTCATTAATGCCGACCTGGGCATTGTTGTCGGAGCGGTGATCGGTGGGGCGTACTTTGGCGATAAAATGTCGCCGCTGTCGGATACCACCAACATTGCTGCGCTGGCAACGGACGTAGACCTCTACGATCACATCAACTCGATGATGTACACCACGATCCCATCGGCGATAATCGCTGCGGTGATCTACTTCGTCCTGGGCTTTGTTTATCCGGCGGAGACGAACATCGGAGACTTCGCCCGCATCGAAGCTACAACCGGTGGCATCCGGTCCATCTTCAATTTTAATCCTTTGCTGCTGCTGCCCGTGCTGATTGTGTTGGTGGGGTCCATCCGACGTCTACCGACGATTCCGGTTTTGCTGACCTCGTCCCTAACGGCTTGTTTACTAGGGGCGATGATTCAGGATTACAGCCTGGGTGATATCGTTCAGTCGGCTTATAAAGGCTTTAATACGGAAATGGCCGTTTGGGCAAAAGAGGTGCCGGAAAACGTTAGTGATCTCTTCAACCGTGGTGGTTTGTATGCGCTTAATGACGCGATTATAGTTGCCGTTTTTGTCTTCATCTTCGTTGGTATTCTGGACACGACGCGGGCGATTCCGAAGCTGATGGAGCGGGCCTTTGCCTTCGCAAAGGGTAGGGCAGCGGTGATCCTGGCTTCTCTCTTCTCCGCTGGCGTAACGAACGCGATGACGGGCAACCAGTATGCGACCAGCTTTATCGTTGGGGAAGCCTTTAAAGCTAAATACGATGAGGCCGGCGTGCCGCGTAAGGTCCTGAGCCGATCGCTTGAAGACTACGGAACGATGATCGAAAGCCTGGTGCCTTGGCACCCAACGGCATTGTTTATGGTTTCCGTTTTGGGGGTTTCGGTAGGGGAGTATTGGAATTGGCAACTGCTTACACTGGTTAATTTACTGGTGGCGCCGCTGTTGGCAATTCTAGGGATAGGGTGTTTTTATCCCAGGCACATGGAGTAAGTACGCTCCGAGTGTAAAAAGCAAGCGTTGGTAAACAAAAACCTTAGAGGATAAAACCTTAAGGGCGGGTAATAACTTTGTGCCAAAATCTGCCAAATACGCCCGTGCTCGGAGAGCACGTCCCGACCACTCGCTGCCGGAGGCAGCATCGGCCAGGGTTTTATAAGCATTTTGCAACCGCTAAATTATGAAGCAATTTATACGGCTGTATCCTCCGAGTGTCCGTTTCTTAGGGCTGCCTAAACAATTATTAAAGATGAAGAAAGTAAAGAAAGGGATATCCACCGATTTGGCACACTTAGGTGAACACCGCGAGCAATACTTCGGCGCTGCGGTTTCGCCCATTTTCCAAACCTCCACCTTTACGTTCGAAAGTTGGGATGCAATCAGTGCTGCTTTTGACGACCGGACGAACAGCTTCATCTACTCGCGCGGCAACAATCCGACGGTTCGGATTGCGCAGGAGAAGCTTGCCCGGTTGGCGGGTGGTGAACGGGCAATACTTTTCGGATCCGGCATGGCGGCCATTTCAGCGGCGGTTTTGCACTGTGTGCAGAAGGATGGCCACGTGGTGGCAGTGAAGAATATTTACGGCCCGGCAAACAACCTGTTTTACGGCTACCTAAAGGAGAAGATGAACATTTCGGTCACCTTCGTTGCGGGCAAGGAGGTGGAAGATTTTCGGGAGGCGATCAGGCCAGAAACCTGTCTTATTTACCTGGAGAGCCCTTCGTCTGGGGTGTTTGGTTTACAGGATATTGAGCAAGTGGCGGCGCTGGCGCAGGTGCAGGGTATTCGTACGATCATTGATAATTCCTGGGCTACCCCGCTCTTTCAGAAGCCCCTGGCGATGGGGATTGACCTGGAGGTACATTCATGCTCGAAGTACCTCGGCGGACATAGCGATGTTGTGGCAGGGGTGGTGATCGGCAGCGAGGAACTACTCGGTCAGATCTACAGGCGGGAATACGAGTGGATCGGAGGCCGCATCTCTCCGCAAGACGCCTGGCTGCTAACCCGTAGCCTGCGCACCCTGCCGCTGCGGATGAAGGCCCATCAGGAAAGTGCGCTGCACATTGCCAACTACCTTGAGGCGCACCCGAAGATCGCCTCGGTCAGTTATCCGGGGCTTGCGTCTTTCCCGCAGCGGGAACTGGCCGAACGGCAAATGAGCGGGTATACCGGTTTATTGTCCTTTCGCCTGAAAACGGACGACCTGGCCCGCGTAAAGGCTTTCTTCAACGCCCTGGAGGTATTCAAAATTGGCGTAAGCTGGGGCGGCCACGAGAGCCTGATCTACGCCTTGGCCATCAGTTACGTGAAGGAGATGACTGCCGAGCAGTTTGCGGCTACTGGCCTGGCTTATGGGGATATGCGTATTTCCGTCGGGCTGGAGGATACCGAAGACTTAGTGAGCGACTTGGATGCCGCTTTAGGTTTGATATAGACTTTTGCTAAGCGTCTTGCCAGTCTCCTGAAATATAATTTGAGCCGTCTTTGTACTGAAGCCACTGAAACTCTCCAAGCTTTATCAGCGGTGCCGGATTTGCTTCCTGAACCTTGCTGATTTTTTCAGCGGTAATAATGCCTTCTTTCGTGAAGCGATCGAAGTGAGGAATTATTATGTCCTGCACTACTCCAAGCCCGCTCAAGTCATTCAGCTCTATACTGTTCATTCCAGGCGTGAGAATATCTATGCTGGAGATGCTCTTCATCAGCACCAGAATGCCTGCGCTTATTCCATATACAGGGGTTTCGTTGAAAATCCTGTCGATTAATATTTGTTGCGCGCCACTTTGCTTCAAATGATGAAGTAAATAATAAGGATTGCCCCCCATGATGACGATGAGGTTGGAACGTTTCAATAATTCAGGGTCTTCGAACTCGACGTCGAGAAAGTTGACTACATAACCCATTTCGCTAAGCGTTGATTTTAGGCCTACTGCGTGTTTATTATTGTTTTTATGTGCTTGGGATGCGGTAGTTATTATGGTGACAGTTTTTGCGGTACCAGCAAAGGACTTGAAGTCCGTTTTCATTTGTTTGCTGTTGAGGGGTTGAGAAGACAAGAAGAGCTTCATTGGTTGCTTATTTGATGCCTGAGTGTTCAGGGAGGGGCTAATTATTCAATTGAATAGTCCGGATGAAAGGGATAAATACTTATAAAGCATAAGTATTTTTACCTGTTTTTTCACTGTGAGTAAAAAGGTGATAAAGTGTTTGTTATATTGGGGCAGCGGCCAAAAAAGGTTGTTAAAATATTTGATTCACTCACACTTACCTCATGAGAAAATTAATTGTTGCGGTCATTATTCTAATTTTTACTCTTACTGCTTGTAAAGTTATTAATCCGGTTTATGTAGAGGCAGATTTTCCTGACCTTATCATGGTTCCTGCGGACGGAAAGGTCGACACCTCTTGGTCTCGATTCGATCAGGGCTGGGACTGGAAAACGAGCGATGCGTTTTGGTTTACTTCGCAAGGTGCAGAGGTGATGCCTTACACTTGGTTCACTTGGTTAGAGCAACCTAATAACAAGAAACTATTTCGGAATACAGAGCACATGGATATGCTTGGCTACTTGCCTGTTCCTTCTTCCCGTAATAATCCTTCGGGCTTACCGATCGGTTTCGCTATAACGAGGTCGGAATCAATGAAAGAAGCATACGTTGGTTTTACTTGTGCAGCCTGTCATACAAATGTTATTGAGCATAGCGGTGAAAAGTTTCTGATTGACGGCGCTCCTACTCTGGCAAATTTTGTTCTCTTCTATGATCGTCTGGTTGATGCGCTCGATTCTACCTACGTTGATGAAGAAAAATTTGCTCGATTCTCTGATCGTGTTCTTGGTAGTCAATATACGGAGCTGGAAGCTAAAAGACTACGTAAAGAATTACTGGCGGTAGCAAAAGGTGCTGCTTTACGACAGGACGTGAACGAGTTACCTGAGCATTACCCTGAAGACTTTACTAGTTGGGGCCGGCTGGATGCTTTCACAAATATTATGAATGCTGGCACCGCATTCGCCCTGGATATGCTTGACAATAAAAACTATCCGATTGCTCCGGTGTCCTATCCTTTTCTTTGGGGAACCCACCAATCTGATTTTGTCCAGTGGAATGGTGGAGCATCGAATATTCCGCGTTCCGTTGGGCCGATGGTAAGAAACGCCGGTGAGGTCGTAGGTGTTTTTGGCGGACTGACTATTAAGAAGAAACCAAAGCATAAAAAAGGATTCGACTATTTTGGCACATTAGATTTTCAAGGGCTCGGACGGGTAGAAGGTTTTGTAAAGTCATTGGAATCTCCCCAGTGGGATGACCCCGCGAGTAACCTTCCAAAAGTAGATCCGAAACGAGTGGCACGGGGAGAAATCCTTTATAAGAAAAACTGTGCCCGCTGCCATGAAGTCATTCCGGAAGAGGAACAAGACCAAAATTATCAGGCTGCTATGATTCCTTTAAAGGAGATTGGTACTGATCCAATAACTGCGTGGGCCGGAGAGAATTATATGGCGAGTTCTGGAATTTTAGAAGGTTCGAAAGCTATGATTCTCAAAGGGGATATAATGAAAGACACTGTACAAGCAATTTCTATTCCTGTCAATGGAGTAGCCGGCTTGGTACTGAGAAGCCCAACTAAAGTGATAGAAGGTATCAGGCTCACTCAAAAAATGGGAAAAAGAACATTTCAGAAACAAATGAGAGAACTCAACGAAAGACAAGACTCATTGCTAGAGGCAAACTACCGTGCTGCTGGCCACCAAAGATGGGAAAACGTACAAAACACTGAGACTGATTTAGTCTTGGATAAGTTGGAGTATAAAGCTCGCCCGCTGAACGGCATCTGGGCCACAGCGCCCTACCTACACAATGGTTCGGTACCAAACCTATGGGAATTACTACAGGCACCTAAAGACCGCGTACCCAGATTTTGGGTGGGTAGCCGAAAGTTTGACGCCAAACACGTTGGGTTCGTGACGAACAGGGGGAAGAACGAATTTCGCGTTTTTGATCAAAACGGCGATCTCATCCTAGGAAACTCTAACCTTGGTCACGACTACGCCGGAGGGCAGTACACTGACGAACAAAAGTGGGACATTATCGAATACATGAAGACCCTTTAAGGATGAAATATTTTCTGATTCTTCTGACGTTCATTTTCCTGCTTTCTTCCTGCGGAACCTCCAGAAATTTACAGCTTGCCACGGAGTACCCTCCACCTACCGAGAAGGCCGCTACCGAAGAAATTATTACGTTACTCAAGCAAACGCTGGAAGAATCTTACCCAGACCCCAAAACGACGGAGCGCGATGCCCACCCGAAACAACACGGCTTGGTGAAAGCGGAGTTTATCATTGCCGATGATATCCCCGAAGCTTATCGCCTTGGTGTTTTTAGTGAACCCAGGACTTACCAAAGCTGGGTGCGGTACTCTAAGTTGCTCAACGGCCCTGACCGGCAAGCTGATTCTCACGGCTTGGCGATCAAGCTGATGGGCGTAGAGGGGGAGAAGATTTTACCAGGCCTGGAAGAGGCACCGACCCAGGACTTTGTCTTCATGAGTACCCAGATATTTGTCACTAAGGGGGTAAAGGGCTTTGCCGATATGTTGGGCGCGATCCGCAAGAAAAATAAATTGAATGCAGCGTGGCATTTTCTGACCCATCCGAGACTGCTACACTTATTCCTGAAGGTTCAGATAAAAGCTGCGGACCTTACCGATGTTGCCTGGGGGAGTACAACGCCTTATCTTTTAGGGGAGCACGCGGTGAAGTATGCGGTGTTGCCCCGGACAAGTGGTACCGCAACTTTGCCGGACAAAAAAACGGCTGATCCAAAATTTTTGACCAAGCGCCTGGAAGATAGGTTGGCTGCAGGGGCAGTAGAGCTCGACTTTTTCATTCAGGTCCAAACCGATGCCCGTAAAATGCCAATAGAAGACGCACGGGTAGAGTGGGATCGGGACGATTCTCCTTTTATTAAGGTAGCAACGATTCGTCTTTTGAAGCAGAAATTTAATTCGCCAGAGCAACAGGCCTACGGGCAGAATTTATCATTTTCACCCTGGCACGCCTTGCCCGTACATCGCCCATTAGGAGGCATCAATCGAGGCCGGCGTGCTATCTATGATCAAATGTCTAAGTTCCGGCACGGGCGAACGGGTGGTAAAATGGAGGAACCAGCAGCTTGGCGGGAGTTCTGAATTTTTCCCGCTGGAGTAGCTATTTAATCTCCAGCTCCATTTCAAATTGTTCTACCGAAATTGCCAGACCGACAGCATGTAAGGCCATAAGTTTTTGAGTGAGCCGATCATCAACGTTGATGGTACTGACCTTGTCAGATATTTGTCTGATGGCGGAGAATAGCCTTATCCAGCCGCGTTCAGTTTCATTGAGCAGGTCGAATTGCAGTAGGCGGTTTTTTCCCAGATTTAGAATGAAGTAAGACTCCGGCTTTCCGTCGTTCCAAACTTCGTGAAACGTGTTTTCCCCTAGTAGGATGGTCTTCGGCTGGAAGTCCCAGGAGTAGTATTCCTGATTTGGGAGCTCATCCCAGTTGACGGTAGTCAACGGTCTTTCTTTTAATTCAAACTGATCTTCGGCTTCAAGTTTGATTTCTCCCGCGAAGCATTGATAGTTTTTGCAGATTTTGAAACCAACACCCTGATAGGCCCGAACGGCTCTTTCGTTTTTGGTGATTACTTCCAGGGTGCTTCGTTCAATCCCATGTTGCTTCAGATCATTGAGGGCGTATTCGTACATAGCGCTCACGATTCTTTTGCCTCTATGGTTGGGCACTACCCCGGTACCGGTATTGAAAGCAGTAAGTTTTCCTGCTCTGTTATCCACGGCGTGAATGATGAAAGCAATCAGTTCTCCTTCATTAAACATCCCGTAGGAAAGGCTAAAATCTACCCCTGCGGCCTTCCACCGATTTACGTAATAGTTGTGGTCCGTTGGCATTTTGACGTAGTAATTCTCGAAGGCTGCAAGGAAGCAGTTGATTACTTTGTGGACGGGGGTGTTTGCGAGGTTGGTTACTTTCAT
>CAYPIM010000043.1:0-2781 GCA_964410795.1 uncultured Lewinella sp.
TGACCAAACACTTCCGTAGCTACGGCTATGCAAGTATTTGGTCGCCTAGCCAGCCACAAAAAATCATCAGCATTCAACCCGAAAATTGACAAACCACTAGCATCCTATGCAGCAAGTAAAAGGCCGGTTGGTCGATCTAGATTCCCGTACAACCTACGGTGCCATCATCACGATCAACGATGACGGCTACATTGAAGCGATTGAAAAGGATCCTACTCGAGACAAGCGCGGTTGGTTTATTTTACCAGGCTTCGTGGATGCACACGTACACATTGAAAGCTCGATGTTGTTGCCTGTAGAGTTTGCCAAGCTGGCCGTTACCCACGGCACGGTGGCAACGGTTTCTGACCCGCATGAAATTGCCAATGTGCTTGGTATCGAAGGCGTGAAGTACATGTTGGAAAACGCAAAGCATACGCCCTTAAGCATCAACTTCGGCGCGCCGAGCTGTGTACCCGCCACAACTTTTGAAACCGCCGGAGCCACCATCGGAATCAAGGAAATTGTTGAGCTGCTGGATCGGGATGACATTCTATACCTCAGCGAAGTGATGAATTATCCTGCTGTCTTGAACGGAGACAAGGAAATGCTCGCCAAAATCTCCGCCGCCATGGAGCGCGGTAAGGCAGTGGATGGACACGCCCCTGGACTAAGGGGCGAAGAAGCCACGGCCTATGCCCGCGCAGGAATCACGACTGACCACGAGTGTACCTCCGCCGACGAAGCCAGGGATAAGCTTGCTGCTGGCATGAAAATCCTCATCCGTGAAGGCTCCGCGGCCAAGAACTATAATGCTCTGCATGAACTCATTGGCGAGTTCCCGGATAAGTTGATGTTCTGCACCGACGATAGCCATCCGGACGACCTGATGGCTGGCCACATCAATCTGCTCGTGCAGCGGGCCATTCGCCAAGGGTATGATTTATACGATGTGTTGAAAATTGCCTGCCGGAACCCCGTTGAGCACTACGGTTTAGACATCGGCCAGCTGAGGGTAGGAGACCGGGCCGACTTTATCCAAGTCGATGATCTCCGCCATATGGCCGTGATGACAACCTACATCAAAGGAAAAATGGTCGGGGAAGCAGGCCACCACAATATGCCGGACTTCCGCCAGGAGCCGGTCAATCATTTTAACTGCAAGCCGAAGGTGCCCGCAGATTTTACGGTTTCTCCGGGCCCCGAAGGGGCACAACTTCGCGTCATTGAAGTTTTTGACGGAGAGTTGGTGACGGGTAAAAAACTAATGAAACCCACCCTGGACGAAAACGGTAGTCCCGTCGCTTCCCCCGAACGGGACCTGCTGAAGATCGCCGTTATTAATCGCTACGAAGAGGCTCCACCGGCTGTAGGTTTTGTGACCGGCATGAAACTACAACGCGGAGCCATCGCCAGCTCCGTTGCCCACGACAGCCACAACATCGTTGTCGTTGGAGTAGATGATGAAGCCATCTGCCGCGTTGCTAATGCGGTGATCGCCGAACGCGGCGGCATCGCCGCCGGCCGGGACGAACACCTGGAGGTACTGCCCCTGCCCGTAGCGGGCATCATGAGCAACGATACTGGCCCCCGGGTAGCAGCTCGCTACGAAGCGCTAACCGGATTCGCCCGGCGTAAACTTCGTTGCGGGCTGAATGCACCGTTTATGACCTTATCGTTCCTAGCCCTATTGGTGATTCCGGAGCTAAAGCTGAGTGATAAGGGCGTGTTTGCAGCGGAAGGGTTTGGGCTGGTGGATTTGTGGGAGGAATAGGTAAATAGCTACCTGATATAGTCTATCTTTCTAAGAGCTGTTTCTAAGTCCTTAACAAATTCTTGGTAGCTGGATAGGCGTTCCAGCTGGGATAGACGTATGGTAGTAGCTAATTTCTCCGTAACCACACTTTCTCTAAATCCTCTCCCTCTGCTTTGCCCTTGATTAGCATCGCGAATTGCCTGTTGGAAGAGTTCTTTAGTATTGGCTCTGGTTTCAATATTCGGAGGTAGGTTTAGTCGCTGGCGGTCTAGTTTTCCATCCAACTGTTCATTCAGAGCATCAAGGTCTGCAAACAGCCAGGTTTCTTGTTCGTGACGAATAACGAGAGGTATGACGGGCATCTGATTTAGTAGTTCTTCTGAGGTCCGATCAAGAAGTGACTGTATGTGATTCCGAAGAATGTCTTTCGTAGAATGTTGGTCTGTGTCTCGATGAATAATGAGTAATTGAGCACCTTCTTCATGTGCTTCCTGTATTTTATTTAGCGTAGCGTCTCCTTTAGATGAGCCGAGCCATGAAACACTGATAAGATCAAATGCATTACCGTACCGACGGGAAATTTCTTCCAAGGTTCGGCTAATGATCGTTCCCAAAAAACTTCATCTGTACTTCCTTCACCCGTAAAGGCTACCATGAGTTGTTTAAGCATTGGAGAATGCTTTGCCGGGCCGGTAATCAATATAACGTTTGGCTTCCCCAAGGGTAACTCGTTCCAGGCGGCTTTCAGAAATAGGCTCTTTAATTTGAGATGTAATGGGCGTAATGATCGTTGTTACAACGGTCTGTGGTGATTCGTCTTTAAATTCCGACTTATTATAGGTCGATGCCAAATAAGCTTTTAGTCGCTGCGGAGTATCATCGTTTACGATCAGGTCCAGTACAATCGGGGAATGGGTTGTACAAATAACCTGAACGAGAGGTGCTGCTGGATCGTCAGGATACATAACCATATCGGATAGTATTGACATGAATTTTTGCAACACACGTGGATCAACCCCGTTTTCGGGTTCTTCCAGCAAAATGGT